>JBEKZY010000231.1:0-8013 GCA_049509395.1 Thermoguttaceae bacterium
ACCTGGAGCCAAAGGCGGTTTGATGTTGAGGGAATTATGCAACGCATACATCAAGTCGAAACATATCAAATTGGACGCTGGTCAGTTGTCGCCCCGAAGTTTTGTAGATTATGACCACGCATGCCGAGTTCTTCTAGATGAGTTTGGACCGACGAAGAAAGTATTGGACCTTCGACCGAAGGATTTTGAAAAGCTCTATTCTCGCCTATCCCGCAAGCATGGTGTCAGTACTCTTGGCCGGGAGATCATAGCAACCCGATCATTGTTCAAATACGCTTTTGAATCTGACATGATTGAACGGCCAGTTAAATTCGGTCCGACTTTTTGTGGTCCTAGCAAGCAAGACCTGCGAAAAGCCAAATCCAAGGCTCAGCAAGCCAACGGCAAAAATCTGTTTGCTGCCGAAGAAATCCGACGCCTGCTCGACGCCGCCAGCCCTGGGTTGAAAGCCATGATTTTTTTGGGCATCAACGGAGGTTTGGGAAACTCGGATTGCTCGTCACTGCCATTGTCTGCCTTGGATTTGGATGCTGGATGGCTGGATTATGCTCGCGTAAAGACGGGTGTGAATCGGAAAATTCCATTATGGTCTGAAACGATCACAGCCTTGCGGCAGGTGATTTCCACTCGCCGCCTGCCCGCCGATGATGCCGACGCGGATCTTGTCTTTCTAACAAAGTTTGGTCTTCGATGGGTGCGTGACGGTTTTGAAGAAACCAAGAAGCTTGGCAAAACGATCATAAAGTCTAAGACTGATAATCAACTCGCCAAAACATTCGGCAAACTCCTGGACGAGTTGGACCTGCGACGGCGGGGAATCGGTTTCTACGCTTTACGACATACATTCGAAACCATCGCCGGTAGATCAAAAGATCAAGTGGCAGTGGATGCCGTCATGGGCCACGTTGATTCGTCGATGGCTGCTGAGTACCGGCACGGGATCGATGAAAACAGATTGAAGGCTGTGGTAGATCACGTTCACAATTGGCTCTATCACCAGTCCCGAGAAGAAAACAAAAAAATCTGAAAATATTTTCAAAAAAATCCTAAAGCTCATATTTTCTTAATATAAGTTCTTTTTAGATCACGATTTTGCTGCCTGTCGATGGCCGGCAGTGCGGCCCAAACGGCCGAAGCCCAAACGGTATATACCGTTTTGGATCGGAACATTCATTTTAAAGGGTTCGCATACGCAGATTCTTTAGGAAGCTATGTCCAAACACCGGAAGCATAAAGCATCAGGTCCTGCCATCGTGACTATCCAAGGCCATGACTTCTATCTGGGACCTTGGGGCTCTAAAGTCAGTGGGGAGAAACGTGTATTTGTGCCATCTTTGAAAATGGCCCTTTTTTTCAGAAACCGATGGATCGAATCATCGGTTGCAGCGGCGCGGTTACGGGATCAGCGGCCTTGGGTCCGACGAACGCATCCTCATTGAGGGCGATCGCCACCCCGCCGCCCTCCGGGAAAATCATTGCGAGGACAGTGACGTTCCATCCATCAATTGCAATTTCGGGCATTTCGTTGCCCAGCGATGAAGAATCGGCTTCAATCGTGACCGCCTTCGATTCGCCCGGCAACAGCGAAAAGAAATTATCGCTGTAGAACACGGGCAAAACGCGCTCGCCGGTGCGCTGCTTGCGAAGCTGCAAGTGAACCTGCAACGCCGGAACCTTCGTCGGATTGTCGATTGTCACATCGATCAGGCACTTGCCCGCCGCATCGTGACGCTTGGGCATCACATCCACTTCCGCAGCCGGCAGGGTCTGCAACAGCGAGAAATCCTCCGCCGCTCCGCCTGTCGTTCCACTCCGCCCGCCTCGGCCGCCGGGCCCAACGCCCCCAGAGCCAAAGGTGTTCGCCGCCTGCGGCGCCGCGCCCGGCGTCACCGTTGCCGTGGTCCGCCAATAGAAATTGTCCGAGATCACCTTGCCCTGCGCATCTTTTAGCTCCAGCTTCACGTAGTGAACCGGCGAAAGACCCTCCGACCACTCTGCCGCGCCCAGGTCAGTCGCCGCGCACGGCTTTGCGACGACCGGCAGCGTCTTCTCCGATTTCCGCGTGCCATCCATGTTGTATATGCGCACCACCGCCTGCAGCCCCTCCTTGGGCTGGGCCAGGGTGTTGATCACCATCACGTGCCAGTCAATCAGGTTGAGTTGCACGTGCAATGGTTCGCACGCACACTTCGCTCCATACAGCGCAGCCAGAGGCTCCAACTCATAACTGTAAACCTGCCATACGAAACTCGGTTGCGACGGATTGCTCATCCACGTCAGCACGCCCGAACTCGGGTTGAAGAGCTTTGCCTGCCGTCCTTCGTACATGGCTTTGTATGTTTCGTACATCGCCATCTGGCTCTTACGCACAAAATCCGGCAGGTCGCGCGGCGCGATCGCGCCGTATCGCTTTGCCAGTTGCACCGGGAAAGTGTTTCCGTTCTGCGCGCCGCTGCACAGATCATGCGACGCCCAGTCATCGTTCAAGTCGTACCAGTCCTTCTCCGGCATCATTCCCTTGATCGAGGCAAGGGTCGGAATCGACACGCTTCCCAGTTCTGTCTTGAAGGGCTCCAATCCACCTTGCCTGCCGCCGCGGCCCCCGCCACCCGCCGCGTCCACTGGCGGAAAATAAGCCGCCGGCACGCGCCATGAATACGGTCCGCCCGACTGCACGCCCCGCCCATCACCCGAATTTGCCTGGTAAAACCGCGCCGGATCAAGCTCCGCCGTCAGCTTCGTCAGCCCATCGGCCACTTGCCGCGGGGCCGGATAACTTTCATTCCGCCCGCACCAGAGCGCGATCGACGGATGGCTCCGGAATCGCAGCACCTTCTCGCGCACATTGTCCAGGTACATCTCGATCGTGGCATTGCGCCAGGCGATCACTTCCGTCGTTTCATTTTGATTCGGAACCCCGCCCACCTGCGGACCGTCGCTCTGGTTGGCCTGAAACATCTCATCCCAAATCAGGATGCCATACTTGTCGCACATATCGTAGAAGTCCTGGCTTGTGCTCTGCCCCACCCAATTCCGGATCATCGTGAAGTTGGCCAGTGCGTGGAATCTCACTTTCGCCTCGATCCGCTCGCGCGGGATCCGCTTCATCGCTTCGTCCATGCCCCAGCAGCCGCCCTTGCAAAAGATCGGCACACCGTTCACGAAAATCGTCAGGTTTTCCGTTTGCGGAATGCGGGTCTCTTCGGGCGGCACGTGATAGGTGATCTTCCGAATGCCGAAGTTCGTATCCTTTGCGTCGGACGGCGTGCCGCCCAGGTCGAACGACACGTGCATAGTGTACAGATTCGGATCGCCATAGGTATTGGGCCACCACAACTTCGGATTCACCACGTGCAACTGCGCCGCCTCCGCCGTCGTCACTTTCACTTCCTTCACCTCGTGCGGCTGCAGCGTCACCGGCGCCGAAAAGCCGCCCCCGTCAAAAGTCCCCTTCAGTATCCCCGTTTGCGCCTTATCCGTCGCGTTCCGCAGCGTCGTCAGCACCATCAAGTCTGCCGTGTCCGTTTTGGGCAAAGGCAAATCGGAACTGACGGATGGGTCGTCAATACGCACAGGCCCCGTGGTGGACAGAGTCACTTTCTGCCAAATGCCCATGTCCCGGTCCCGAATCGCGGGAATCCAGTCCCAGCCGATGGTGCATCCGAAAGTGGGGCCATCCTCCATCAGGATCCCACCATTGGGGCCGGTCCCCAACGCCACCGTCTGTTCCTGCGGATTGCCGGGATGCGGCGGCGGATCGATCCGCACGGCAATGGCCGCGGGCTCACCAGGCTTTACTAAATCCGTAATATCGAAAATCCCCCGCGCAAAGGCCCCTTTGATGTCTCCAACTTTCCGACCGTTCACCCACACCTCGGCGATATAGTTGATGCCGTCGAAATTCAGCCAGACGCGCTTGCCGTCGTAATCGCGCGGCACTTCGAACTGCGTGCGATACCAATAGGATGTGCGGCAGAGGCTCTCGGGAATTTTGTCCGGGCGATTGTTCTCGCCATACAGCGGCTCGGGATAAACGCCGTCATTGACCAGGCTGGTCAGCACCGTACCCGGCACGGTTGCCACGTACCATTGCGATGGCGAGTAAGCGGGCTGGGAAATGACCTGGCCTGAATCCGACACCTTGACGATATCCTGCAATTGCCAGCCGGACGACAAGATCATCGAGGGCAGGCCCTCGACCGTGTTGGCCTGCGGACCAGTGCCTTGTCCTATCGTCTGGATGGGGCCGACAAAGAGACAAAGGATTAGCGCTGCGAGTAGCATAGCGGTTGCTAAGCTGTTCCATCCCATTAGTACACTCATCGGAAACCTCCTTCCGAGTGTTTTATTGATTCCGATGTAGCCAAAGATCCTTATTCAGCCGCAAACACGGCTGTCCCAGCCGAGTTTGCTAGTCGTTTGGCCGTGGAACGGTTCATTTGCAATGTAGGACGCAATAGTCTGCCGAGGGCAACTTAATAGCCGGTATTGACCGGTCGGATCAGCACCGGCCCTTAATTTGGAATTGGGCTGAGCTTCACAAAGCGGAGGTTCATGGGTTTCCAGTCGCCGGGATTTTTGGGGCGGATATTCACGACTTGTTCGCCTGCCTGGTTAATTTCCACATGGCCAAGGCCGACTTCCTTGAACTTATCCCAGCCTTCGGTCTCCTCCGGTATGCCGGTGAGTTGCCGGCCCGCCACTTCGACTACAAATTCCGCACCGCCTAGAATGGAGGAGCAACTGGCGCTCACCTCGAATTTGCCCGGCTGTGTGAATCGCACCTTCCAGGAGACCCACTCGTCGCCATTGTCCCAGAACCCGATATTCGGTTTGCCCCCTTGATTTTCGGTCTTGATCTGGCTGCCGTGCAAGTCGGCGTCATCCGCTCCCAGGATCAGGTTGCCCTTAGCGTCCGGCGCGAGCGGTGTGGAGGCCACGGTGAAGGGAATGTTCTTAAGGTTGGAGCCGGTGATCTTCAATGCGGCAGTGTACTCGGAAATCTTTTGAGCCGGTAACGTGACCAGCAGGCCTTCCGGCGTCTGCTGCCACTCCAACTGCCCATCGAAGCCGAGCAGGCCGACACTGGCGATGTCGTTCACGTTTTCGCCGGCGGGCTTGGCCAACGAGCGCACGACCAGTTTGCCGTCTTCCGGCCAGCCCAGCGCGATGGCGTAGAGCGTCGTGCCTTTGGTGGTGAAACGGATTTCCCGAGCATCGTACTTGAAATCCTCCTTGAAGCTGCCGCCCTTTACCTTGACCGCGCTCTCGCCATAAACCAGCCAGGGTCTAGTGCCGAAGATAGCCTCGCCGTGGATGGCGTTCCAGGCGGCCAATTGCTCCAGCATCTGCTCCACTTCGGGATCGAGCGAGCCATCCGGGCGCTGCACCACGTTAAGCAGTAGGTTGCCGTTTTTGCTCACGTTGTCCACGAGCATGTGGATGACCCAGCTAACCGGCCGGAATTTCCAGTTGCGGTTGTAAAACCAGTCGCCGATGGAGGTGTCCGTCTGCCACGGATTCGGATCGATTTTGGGCATGATGCCGCGCTCCAGGTCCTCGACCCAGCGGCCTTCAGATTTTTGTTTGCATGTATAAACCGCCTCGGTTTTGCCGTTGTGGCGGGCGGCGTCCTGGTTGTAGAGATGGGCAATCATGCTCAGGCCGACCGGATGGTCTTTGCCGAACGCCACGCCGCCGTCGGTGTAAAGCAAGTCGGGATGGTAATTATCCACCAGTTCCTTGATTTCGTCGTACCACTGCTGGTGCCAGCGGGGATTGTTGCTGTACCACTTGTTGTCGCCTGGTTCCGCCTGGAAATGATACAGATCCTGGTATTGCGGGTCTGCGCCGTCGTACGGCACTCCGACCTTGGGGCCAGCCTTGTCCGAGCGGTGGCTGCTCTGGAACCAGGTGAAGCTGGCGCCGAGGTGCTCCGAAACGCCGAATCGCAGGCCATATTTCTGGGCCGCCTTCTGCCAATCCCCGACCACGTCGCGCTTGGGGCCCATGTTGGCCGCGTTCCACCTGTGCAACTTGGAATTCCACAGGAAGAAATTGTCGTGGTGCGAACCCATGCTGAGGAAATACTTGGCGCCCGCTTTCTTGTAGAGCGCCATCAGGCGGTCGGGATCCCATTTCTCGGCCTTCCACAAGGGAATGATGTCCTTATAGCCGAACTCAGAAGGATGACCATAGTGCTCCAGGTGATATATGTAGTGCTTGTTGCCTTCCTCGTATATGCCGCGGGCGTACCAGTCGCCGTCCATGGGCACCGCCTGCGGTCCCCAGTGGGCCCAGATGCCGAACTTGGCGTCGCGGAACCAGTCTGGGCAGGTGTAGTTGGCGAGCGACTCCAACGTCGGCTGGAACGGGCCGGGGGCGATGGGCAGGTTGAGTTGTAAGGGCGCAACGGTTTGGTCGGCGGGCTCAGCCGCGCCCAGGCAGGCCGCGGACAGCGCGATGGCGGCAAGTCCCAGCAACACGAGAAAGTTTCGCTTTGTTTTCATGGCTTTAGTCCGATGTTGTTATCATTATGGGAACGTCAGGTTCTGGAAATGATGATTGTTGCCCTTCATGACCCAGTCCACTATGGACTCGGCCTTACGACGCAACCATGAGTCTGAATGGGCAGCCTAGAAATGTCAAGACAGTAGGTCCGTGTGAAGAGAATACACATATATGTTAAAACTCGCTCCGCACTAACATCCCTATCTGTTAACCTACCCAGTACGAGGGCGAATGACTAAATGAGGTAAACAGAAATATTGGATTTGCATAGTGACAAGTGGTTTCCCCACTCCGATTTATGATTCATTTATATACCTGACGGCTTCGATAACGGCATTTTTAATACATTTTCCAGATTTTTGGGATTTTTTTAATTAGTTTTTATCTTCTTTATACGTTTAACAGTGTGAAGAGTGTGTAGTCATTGCGAATGTTTATATTTATTGTGATATATATGGCTTATGGAGAGTGTTGCGGTGCATTGCATTGTGGGTGATCGGAGTTCCGCAGTTTCTTAAACTTGCTCACCCAGAATCATCGCAAGATGCACATTCTAGGCGGATTATACATTTTGGATGTTTAACCTTATCAACTTAAGAGGCAGCGCAACCTAGGCTTTGAAATAATATTTGGCTTTTTAACAGGTATCATTCCTCTTAATGGAATGACCTCGGCCATTTTTAGAGCCTTGTCTTTTATTTTCCACGGTCTTTTTGATTTCTGCCAGAGACCCTGCCGGTTTTCCGAAAGATCGTACGCCTTCTTCATCCGAAGGTGATCGTTATTGGATCGTAGTACGCATCATAGAACCTTTTTTACTGGGAGTAGATCATTATGAAACATCGACTTGCTTTGACTTTTGCCGTTTTGGCAGTCTGCCTGGTCTTTGGAAGCCAATCGGCTCTGGCGACCTTGTACAATGTGGATTGTGGCACCCCTAACTCACCGACATATTCGGGAGCGGCCGTATTGGGCTCTGCCGGTGATGTGTGGAATGCATACACCAATGGATCATGGGTAGCCACTCCAGGACCTTCTATAAGTCTGGTGGACTCAACTGGAGCTTCCTTTGGCGTGCTTTTTAATGCGGGGAACAACTCCGGGGAGAGCGATTGGACCGCTGGTAATGAACCGACCAATCCTTTTGCGCTGATGGAGGATTATCTCGAGGCCCCGGGATGGGGAGCGTCAGATGGTTGGCCGATTAAAGCACAATTATCCGGATTGCCTGCGTCTACCCCATTTACTTTAGTGGTATATTCTTCTGGTAATGGCACTGGACAGGCTGGAGAAATTACCCTTTTCGATCCTAGTGGAAATATCGTGAAGGACACCACTGCAGCATCCCGGGATATCAGCGCGGGCGTAGGTGTTGCTTATCAAACCTTTAATGGAACAACGGATGCCAATGGGGGCGTTTATTTTGAAGTGAAAACGATCACCAATGATTGGCACGCATTAAACGGTTTGCAAATTGATATTGTTCCCGAGCCTTCGACGATC
>JBEKZY010000232.1:0-8003 GCA_049509395.1 Thermoguttaceae bacterium
TAAATCGCAACAAGCGCGACGACGGATGTTTCAGGAAGTCGCAAATCTACGCATCGTGGCCAACGCCGAAGGACACGTTCCGCGAGTTTTAGATGACAATGTTGGGAAATTTGAAAATAATTCCGCCAAATTATACTTTGTAATGGAGTACATAGCGGGGCTTACTCTTGAAGAATATGTGAAAACATGCGGGCGACTTGATTTAGATAAAGCTGTAACAACAGTCTTCGATATCTGTGAAACAGTAGCGATTGGACACGAGCAAAATGTTCTGCATCGAGATCTGAAGCCAAAGAATATTATTGTTTTGCCAAGCGAGCCTGTGCGAACTGTCATATTGGATTATGGACTTTCGTTCAACCGTTCTCTTGTCGCTGATGAGATTACAAAGACGGATGAACATTTTCGCAATGAATTCCTTAGTCTACCGGAAGCGAATATTATTGGTGGCGACCGCAGGGATCCGCGAAGTGACTTTACGGCCATTTGCGGGCTATTGTACTTCTGTCTTACGGGTCACAACCCTGAGTTGTTACGTGATAGCCAGGACATACCGCCGCACAAACGAAAGGGGCGGTCTATCCGTGAGGCACTAGGTGAGCATCCTATGGTGTCGCATATCGAGGCTTTTCTTCACACCGGGTTTGCGGCAAATATTGCCGACCGTTTTCAAAATCTGAATGATGTTACCGACCGCCTTCGCGCGATTTTGGATTCGGCGGCAACCCCACCCCCTGAAGACCCGGTGATCGTTGCCGCAAGGGCTTCGGAACGTTTACGAAAAACTAACCGCCCAGTGCTGCTCGGTGAGTTTGGAAAGGCGATTGGTAAGGTGTTAAATGAGGTGAACGGATATGTTATGGGCAATCTCACCGGAAAACTTGGACTCTTTCAGCTGATTCCTACGAATTTTGCACCAGACCAAATTCGGTTGCCGCAAAATGTCGATGACTTAGGGAAAACGTTGAATTTCATAGTGAAGGCAGAGCATTGCACGAAAGACAAAGCAATTTTGTACAGGGTAGGGGTTGCCGGAAACGATGCCATAATCTTTGAAGCTGTTATTCCAATGTCGTCCATCCAACAAGGGCCAATCAGGACGCAGAGGCCAATTACACCTGAATGGCGAGAAGTCTTTCGTTATCCAGGATCCATACCCCCTGAAAAACAATTGCTTATTGATGCCTTCAAGCGATTATTGAACGAAGTAATGGAACGGTTTGATGAAATATGATCGGGCGTTCGTAGCGTGTCGCTGCTGTTTTGCTTAGCAGTGCCTTCCTGCCCACCACCCACCACATAGCCTTTAGACTGGAGGCTGGAAATTAGTTGGGAGTGTAAATTGAAGAATAAAAAGTTCTGATCCCTGAACCCCAAATCCCTAGACCCTTGGCTCTATTTATAAACGGACCCCATGCTCGAGTACATAGGCGGCGAAACTGGCGATCGGGGGATGATCCAGGAATTCGGCCGGAAAAAAATGAATTTCAACTTCGTCGCCGGAATGTTTGCGGACCTCCACGCCAATGCGGACGCGTTGTTGGAGATCCAAGCGTTCTGCGTCTTCGACGAATGCGGCAACGTCGATGTCGCTTAGCTCATCGGCGGCGCCATCCACGTGGGAACCGAATAGATAGCCGGCGCGTACCCGGACGCGGCGGGCTACGGCGTCAATTGCCTCTTGGGCTTTTTCCTTGATCAGATCATTGACGATAGCCATTCCACAATTTTCTCCGTTCGCTCGAGTGTATTGTGAGAAATTTTAGGTCCCGCAAAGGGCAGAGCAGATTCGATTTCCTCGGGATAGCGTGATTGGATGGGATTCTCCATGCTGTTTATTCTACTTCGATTTTCATCGTATACAATCCCCGAAATTTTTAATCTTGCCCATTCGCTTTCAGCCACCGATCCACCGCTGCGGCGGCCAGGCGGCCGTGGTTTATGGCGTGGACTACCAGCGACGCCCCGCGAACCGTGTCGCCGGCGGCGAATACGCCGGGCACGCTGCTCATCCAGTGCTCGACGATCACGTTGCCGCGCCGGTCGAGTTGCAGCCCCAGTTCGCCGATCAGGCCCTCGTGCACCACGTGCACAAAACCCATTGCGATAAGCACCAGGTCGGCAGGAAAGGTGAAATCGGTGCCGGGCACTTCCTGCATTTCCCAGCCCTTGGGGCCGGCGACCCAATCGATCTCGCAGCCCACAAGATGCGTGACCTGCCCGTTTGTGCCGACGAGCGCCTTGGTAAGTGCGCTCCAGTGGCGCTGGCATCCTTCTTCCTGCGATGATGAAGTGCGCATGATTTTGGGCCAGTTGGGCCAGGGAGTTTCGGGATTTTTTTTACCCTCGGGCGGGCGGGGAAGGATTTCCAACTGACGAACGCTGAGAGCGCCTTGGCGGATGGCCGTGCCCACGCAGTCGCTGCCCGTGTCGCCGCCGCCGACCACGATAACATGCTTGCCCTTGGCGTGGATCGGGATCGGAAAAGGGGTCAGGAGCCTTTTGCCGGAACGGCCCGAAGGGTGCTCTGCACAAAAGGCTCCTGACCCCTTTTCCGGAATCGTATCGCCGGCAATGCGGCGGTTTTGCTGGGGCAGATAATCCATGGCCAGGTGCACGCCGCCCAGATCGGCGCCTGGCACATCGAGCGGCCGGGCCTTTCCTGCCCCCATGCACAGCACCACGGCGTCGAAACGCTTGCGCAACTCGGACGCGGAAATATTTACGCCCACCTCGACGTTGGGCTCGCATTGCACGCCTTCTGAGACCATCTGCTCAAGGCGGCGGTCGATGACGTGTTTTTCCATTTTGAAGTCGGGAATGCCGTAACGCAAAAGCCCGCCCAATCGGTCTTCTTTTTCAAAGATCACCGCTTGATGTCCTTGCCTGGCCAATTGCTGGGCGGCGGCCAAACCGGCCGGACCCGACCCGACCACGGCCACGCTCTTGCCGGTCTTGGTTTTGGGTTTTAGCGGCACGACCCAGCCTTCCTGAAACGCCCGTTCGGCAATCTGGTACTCGATGTGCTTGATCGTGACCGGATCGTCATTTATCGACAGGGTGCAGGCCGCTTCGCACGGGGCCGGGCACACCCGCCCGGTGATCTCGGGAAAGTTGTTCGTCGAGTGCAGGTTCTCGGCCGCCTCGCGCCAACGGTTGCGGTAGACCAGGTCGTTGAATTCGGGAATGCGGTTTTTCACAGGGCAGCCCACCGCGTGACAATACGGAATGCCGCAGTCCATGCACCGAGCGGCCTGTTCGGCTAGCACGCGGGCGACCAGCGGCCGGTCGATCTCGTACCAGTCCCTGATCCTTTCCGGGATGGGGCGATGGCCGACTTCGACCCGTTCGTATTGCGTAAATCCAGTTGGATTGGCCATGGTGTTTTCCGTTACATGTTCATCGCGACACCGCAAGCGGTTTGCGGCACGATCGACTTTTACATTTGAATCACTACACGCTCGCCGTTGGCTCGCGGCTAAACTTACTAATCCCTAATCTCTAATCCCCAATTCCCAATCCCTAAATTCTATACACTTCCTCGGTGGCGGGCGTTTGCTCGCTGCGGACTTGCTCATATTGGCGCATTTTTTCCAGGGCCTTGCGGTAGTCGATGGGCATGACCTTGACGAACTTGCCCGACATCTCCCGCCAGTTGTCCAAAATGCGTTTGGCTTGCGCGCTGCCGGTCCACTGGTAATGCCGGCCCACGAGGTCCTGGATGACGCGCTGATCTTCGGCCTGGTGGATGGACTCCAATTCGACCATATCGAGATTGCACAGGGTGTCGAAGAGTTGATTTTCATCGAGCACGTAGGCCAAACCGCCGCTCATACCGGCGGCAAAGTTCCGGCCGGTTCGGCCGATGACCACGACCACGCCGGCGGTCATGTATTCGCAGCCGTGATCGCCCAGTCCTTCGACAACAGCCCGGGCGCCGCTGTTGCGCACGGCAAAGCGTTCGCCGGCCAGGCCGTTTATAAACGCCTCGCCGGAAGTCGCTCCGTAAAGCAGGGTATTGCCCACGATGATGTTTTCCTTGGGATCGAAGGTGGAGCCGGGCGGGGTGATGACCACGATCCGTCCGCCCGATAGTCCTTTGCCCAGGTAGTCGTTGGCCTCGCCGCTGAGTTGCATTGTCACTCCGGGCGCCAAAAACGCGCCGAAACTCTGTCCGGCCGAGCCGGTGAAGGCAAGTTCGATGGCGCCGTCGGGCAATCCGGCTCCACCCCAGCGCCTGACGATGCGGCTGCTTATGATGGTTCCCACCGCGCGGTGGATGTTGCGGATGGGCATTTCCAGCCGCGTGGGTTTGCCGGTTTCGATCGAGGGGCCGATCTTTTCCAGAATTTTCCAGTCCAAATGATTTTTGAGCCTGTCGGTTTGCGGGCGGATGCAACGCAAGGGTGGAAAAGGTGCCAGGAACCTTTCGCTTAGGGTTCCTGGCACCTTTTCCATCGCCGGCGGAGCGAACACGGCGGAAAAATCCAGGCCTTGGGCCTTCCAGTGATCGATGGCCTTGCGGCATGAGAGCCGGTCCGCGCGGCCCACCATGTCGTCTATCTTGCGGAATCCCAACTGGGCCATGATGCGGCGGATATCTTCGGCCACGAAGGTCAAAAATCGCACAACATATTCGGCCTTGCCGGCGAATTTCGCCCGCAGTTTCGGGTCTTGCGTGGCGATGCCCACCGGGCAGGTGCCCAAGTGGCATTTGCGCATCAGCAGGCAGCCCAACGAGACCAGGGCGGATGTGCCGAAACCGAATCGCTCGGCCCCGAGCAATGCGCCGATGACCACGTCGCGGCCGGTTTTCATCTGGCCGTCGACTTGGACCACGATGCGGTCGCGGAGTCCGTTTAGGACCAGGGTTTGCTGGGTTTCGGCCAAGCCGATTTCCCAAGGCGTGCCCGCGTATTTGATCGACGAAAGCGGGCTTGCGCCCGTGCCACCGTCGTGACCGGAGATCAAAACCTCGTCGGCGTTGCCTTTTGCCACGCCGGCCGCCACCGTGCCCACGCCGACCTCGGATACAAGTTTTACCGAGACCTTCACGCCCGGGTTGCCGCACTTCAGGTCGTAGATCAGTTGTGCCAGGTCCTCGATGGAATAAATGTCGTGATGCGGAGGGGGCGAGATGAGCGACACGCCCGGTGTGGCGTGGCGCAATCGGGCGATTTCCTCGGTCACTTTATGGGCGGGCAATTGGCCGCCTTCGCCCGGCTTTGCGCCCTGGGCCATCTTGATCTGCAAAATCCGGGCATTGGCCAGGTACTCGATGGTCACGCCAAAGCGTGCGCTGGCCACCTGTTTGATGCCGCAATTAAGCGAGTCGCCGTTGGATATGGGTTTGTAACGCGCCGGATCTTCGCCGCCTTCGCCCGTGTTGGAGTTTGCGCCCAAGCGGTTCATGGCCAAGGCCAAAGTCTCATGGGCCTCCTTGCTTATCGAGCCGTGCGACATGGCCCCGGTGTAGAATCGCTTGATAATTTCAGAGGCGGGCTCGACCTCTTCGAGCGGAACGGACTGGCCGGGCGTGAACTCGAACAGGCCGCGGAGCGTCAGCAGGTTGCAGGTCTGGTCGTTTACGGCTCGGGCATACTCGGCGTAAATATTCGCGTCATTTTGAATCACGGCTTGTTGGAGCTTGGTGATCGTTTCCGGATTCCAAAGGTGATTTTCGCCTTCCAGCCGGAATTGATACTCGCCGCCGAAGTCCAATTCCAATTCAGCGGGCAATCGAGGTTCGTAAGCCGCGCGGTGGCGCATTAAGGCCTCGCGGGCGATTACGCCCAGATCGGAGCCCTGGATTTTCGACGCCGTGCCGGTGAAGTATTTGTCGATCAGATCGCGGCTTAAGCCCACGGCCTCGAACTGCTGGGCGGCATGGTAGCTGCGGAGCGTGGAAATGCCCATCTTGGAAATGGTCTTCAAAATGCCCTTTTTCACGGCGGTGATGTATTGATCGGTAAGCTGATCGACCGGCACGTCTTGGGGCAGATCGCCGTCGGCGTTGAGTTTGTTTATGGCCTCGAAGGCCAGGTAGGGATTGATCGCATTGGCGCCGTAACCGCAGAGCATGCAGAAGTGCATGACTTCGCGGGGTTCGCCGCTTTCGACCAGGATGCCGGCCTCGCTCCGTAACCGCCGCCTGAGCAGCCCGTGATGCAAAGCGGCAGTGGCCAGCAGGCTGGGAATGGCCGCCTTGGCGGGCGTGACGCCGCGGTCGCTTAGGATCAAGAGCGACGCCCCGCCGGCTATCGCCGCTTCGGCCGCATCGATCATCTCGTCCAGGGCGGAGGCCAGCGATTCGGCTGGGTCATCGGTATCGGCCTGGAAAAGCGCAGGCAACGTAACGGCCTGGAAATCGAGCCGGTTGGCCGTGCGGAGCCGATCCAGGTCCTCATTGGTCAAAATGGGATGCGTGAGTTTCAGTTGCCGGCAATGTTCGGGAGTTTCGGTAAGCAAATTCCGCTGCTTGCCGGTAAAGGCCATCAGCGACATCACCAGCCCTTCGCGCAACGGATCGATGGGCGGATTTGTAACCTGCGCGAACAACTGCTTGAAATAATTGAATAGCAGTTTGGGCCGGTCGGAAAGAACGGCCAGCGGCGTGTCGGTGCCCATCGAGCCGACCGCTTCCTGGCTGGTTGCGGCCATGGGCGCCAGGACCATGAGCAATTCTTCGCGGGTGTAGCCGAAGGCCCGCAGACGCTGAGCCAGGGTTTTTTTGTCGATTGGCGCGGGCTTTGGCGGCTGGAACAGGCCCCTTAATTCAATGCGATTTTCCTCCAGCCAGCGGCGGTAGGGTTTTTGCCGGGTGATCTTGCCCTTGATCTCGTTATCCACGACGATGCGCCCTTCTTCGGTATCGACCAGGAACATGCGGCCGGGCTGAAGGCGGCCTTTCTGTTGGATCCGCTCGGGCGGAAACTCGATTACGCCCGCCTCGCTGGCCAGCACGCACAGGCCGTCGGTGGTGACCAGGTATCGGCAGGGGCGCAGCCCGTTGCGGTCCAGGGTACCGCCCACCAGCCGGCCGTCGGTAAATACCATGGCGGCCGGGCCGTCCCAAGGCTCCATGATCGCGGAGTGATATTCATAAAACGCCCGCTTGTCGGTGGATATGTGATAGCGCGACCCAAAGGCCTCGGGAATCATCATCATCAAGGCGTGCGGAGCGGATCGGCCGGCGCGTACCAGAAGCTCCATGCAATTGTCGAAGCAGGCCGAGTCGCTGCCGCCGGGTTGAAGTATGGGGAACAATTCCGATATGTCGCCGGTCAACTCGGGGGCCGACATCGTTTTTTCGTAACCTTGCAGGCGATTGGCGTTGCCGCGCAGCGTGTTGATCTCGCCGTTGTGCGCGATCATGCGGAAGGGTTGGGCAAGCTGCCAACTGGGGAAAGTGTTGGTGCTGTATCGCTGGTGCACGATTGCCAGGGAAGTTTTGACGTTTTCCACGGCCAGGTCGGGATAATATGCGAATAACTGCGGGGCCAGGAACATGCCCTTGTAGCAAATCGTGCGGCAGGACATGCTGGGAATGTAAAATTCCCCGGCCCGTTCGCCTAGGACTTTTTCCACGCCAAGTTCGGCGCGCCGGCGGGCGACGTATAACCGCCGCTCCAATTCTTTGTCCCGGCGGCCCATTCCATCAATGAAAACCTGCCGGATCGACGGCTCGGAATTCCGCGCGATATCGCCCAGGCAGGAATTGTCCGCAGGCACGTCGCGCCAGCCTAAAACCTTCAGCCCCTCGTCTACGATCTTTTCGCCCAAGATTTGTTCGCAACGGCGGCGTAATTCTCCGTCGCGGGGCAGAAAAATCATGGCCACGCCATAACGACCCGGCTCGGGCAAGATAAAATTCAAGCCGGCTTGGCGGCTGATAAAGAATTCGTGGGGGATCTGGATGAGGATGCCTGCCCCGTCGCCTGTCGATTCGTCGGCCCCGGCAGCCCCGCGGTGCATGAGGTTCAAAAGAACTTGTTTGCCGTACT
>JBEKZY010000233.1:0-7975 GCA_049509395.1 Thermoguttaceae bacterium
TGTACAACTGTGGCTTAACTACACTACTTAAGGGTACTTAGGATCCAGTCCCGAAAGGGGTCGGGGTTCAAATCCCCGCTCTCGCATCTTTTAGGGGCTGCATCATGGCTATTTTTTTCTCTGGAAATCCATGCTCCGATCTGTTATGCTCATCACTTTGTGGACTTCGTGTTCTTAGTGGATCAAAAGAATGCGAAAAACAGCCCATGATTACCCAAAAACGTGGAAAAATCGCGATTTTGGCACCAAAAAAACTCGTGCCTAGTGTTTTCAATTCGTATCTAAGGCAGTATAATGCTTTGTTTTACGTAAACAATAATTAGCGTCCGGCACAAAAACATTGCAACCGGATTCTTAGCAAGGGTTGGAGTTTCGATTATGGCCAAAGGCAAAAAAAAGGCGGAAGTGGTGTTTCTGGCGTGCAAAGAGGACGGCGATTTGAATTACACCTTGCGGCGCAAGCCAGGCGGCGAGAAATTGAATATAAAAAAATTCTGCCCCCGCTGCCGCAAGCATACCGACCATGCGGAAAAGAAAAAGTAGGGAGTTTTAGGCCATACACGGCAATCCGGCTAACAATAGCCGACCGCTAATAGCTGATTGCTGATAGCTAATTGCCTTATGCCTGAGAGCTTGTCATGTCCAAGCGATGGCGCATCCACTCGCATGATCCTGATCGAATCACAACCCTGGGGCGCGCGGCAGGCATCCCGGCCGTGGTTGCGCAATTGCTCGTCAGCCGCGGGGTGACCGAGCCTTCAGCGGCCCGGGAATTTCTCGATCCCAAGCTGGCCGATCTAAGGGATCCGCAACTTTTGCCCTGTTGCACGGAAGCCGCCGCATTGATTCATCAAGCCGTGCGCGCGGGAAAACGGATTTGCATTCACGGCGATTACGATGTCGACGGCATGACAGGCACAGCCTTGCTCTATACGGGATTGAAACTGCTGGGGGCCGACGTGGGCTACTATATCCCCCACCGGCTAGATGAAGGTTACGGGCTGAGTGCCGAGACAATCCGCGCAAAAGCGGCGGAAAAAGTCGATCTGATCGTGACGGTCGATTGCGGCATCGGCAGCGTGGAAGAAGCTGCGCTTGCCAGGCAACTCGGCATCGATTTGATTATCACCGACCATCACGAGCCGGGCCCGAAGCTGCCCGACGCCGCGGCCATTGTCCACCCCCGCCTGCCAGCCGGCGGGTATCCATTCGGGGGCTTGAGCGGATCGGGGGTGGCTTTCAAATTGGCCTGGGCAATCTGCCAGCAATCGAGCGGGGCCAAGAGGGTCGGCGATGCAATGAAGGATTTTTTGCTCCAGGCCGTAGGTCTGGCCGCCCTTGGCACCGTGGCCGACGCCGTGCCGTTGGTCGATGAAAATCGCGTGCTGGTGCGACACGGACTGCTCACACTTGCGCAGCGTCCGACATTGGGGATGGGCACTTTAATGAAAGTGGCCGAGATCGACAAAAAGAAGTCGTTGGATTGCGACGATTTGGCCTTCACGCTTGCTCCCCGTCTGAACGCGGCAGGGCGATTGGGTCAACCGCAGTTGGCCGTTGAGTTGCTCGTGACCGACCGGCCCGACCGGGCTCTGGAATTAGCCCAATATCTGGATCAACTCAATGCCACCCGGCAAACGCTGGAGCGGAGCATTCAGCTTTCCGCCACGAAGCAGGCCAAGGAGCAATTCGACTTGGATTCGGAGCCGGCCCTGGTCCTGGCCGAACGCGGCTGGCATCCCGGCGTGATCGGCATCGTGGCCGGTCGATTGGCCGATAAATTTCACCGGCCGGTAGTGCTGATCGCATGGGACCAGATGGGAATCAAGCCGGGGATCGGTTCGGCGCGGAGCGTGCCCGGTTTCAACCTTTATGCCGCCTTGGCGGCGTGCGATGAATTTCTGATTTCCCACGGGGGCCATGCGGCGGCGGCCGGATTGAAAATCGAAGAAGGCAAATTGTCCGGCTTTCGCGCGGCCTTTTGCGAAGCGGCTGCCGCCGAATTGGGTGCAACTCCCCGGGAAGGCGAATTGGCCATCGACGCGGAAGCCCCGCTGAGCGCATTCACGCTCCAGGCGGTCGAGCAAATCGAGCGTTTGGCGCCATTCGGCCAATCGAACGCCCGGCCGCTGTTGTGCACCACGGACGTCACCTTGGCCGAACCGCCGCGGACAATCGGCGGCGGCGGTCATCACCTGGCATTAAAACTCACGCAATACGGCGTAACCTTTAGGGCGGTGGCTTTCGGCGGCGGCGATTGGATCGACGAATTGGCCGTGCTCGACGGCCCGATCGACATCGCTTTTCGCCCGGTGATCAACAGATACCGCGGCCGGCAAAACGTGGAACTGCACCTAGTCGATTGGCGGGCGAAATTTTAAAATTTATTTAGCCCCCGGTGATCACACCGGGGGTTTTGATTGCGGTCAAAAGACCAGTTTGAGAAAATGCGGGGTGCGTGGAAATATGAGCGATGCCGACCTGCAAACAGCCAAAATCAACATGCTCCGCCGGCAATTGAGCGGGCGGGGCATTACAGCCGAACGCGTGCTGGCGGCCATGGGCAAAGTTCCCCGCGAACGATTCGTTCCGCCCGAGTTGCATTTCGAGGCTTATTCCGATCGTGCCCTGGGCATCGACTGCGGTCAAACCATCAGCCAGCCGTATATGGTGGCGTTGATGACCGAGGCACTGGAGCTTTCAGGCACGGAAAAGGTATTGGAAATCGGAACCGGCAGCGGCTACCAGACGGCTATTCTCGCGGAATTGGCCGCCGAGGTCGTCACTGTCGAACGCCATGCCCTGTTATCCCAACAAGCCGCTAAAATTCTCCAGGAATTGGGATATCGAAACGTGCGTTTATTTGTGGGCGACGGTTCGCTGGGCTGGCCCGATCAGGCGCCTTACAATCGGATCATGGTCACCGCTATGGCGGCACAATGTCCGCCGGCCTTTTTTGAACAACTATGCGAAGGCGGACTTATCATCATTCCCATCGGCGGTTACGAGCACCAGGTGCTGCAAGCGATAAAGAAAGTATCGGGCGAAGCCAAGACAACCGCTATTACGGGTTGCCGATTTGTGCCCTTGATCGGAGAGCAAGGTTGGTTGGATAGATAATGATTCTCATTTGCGGCGTCGGCCGATAAATAAGGCGGCCGCGGACGCAAGCAGTATTAAGCTCCAGGTCGATGGTTCGGGCACCGGCAGCAGGGAATCGGAGAGTGGGCCGCCGGGGATTGGGCTAATGGTTAATGTAGAGCCGGCGGATATAGTCAGGCTTCCCACGGCTACGGAATCAGCAGTAAGCGACGCGGCAGTCGAACCGTCGCCCACGATCAATGTGCCGCCGGAGATGTCGTGCATTGCGGCCGAGGGGGAATTGACCTGCAAAGAACCGCCGAGTATGGACGCTGAACCTATTGAAACCGCTGCGCCGCTGATGATTAACGAACCGTCATCGACGGTTGTCGTTCCCTTATAAGTGTTGTTTCCAGAGAGGATCAAAGTGCCGCTGCCCGTTTTAAGCAGCGCGATGCTGCCAGCCGTGTTTTGGATGACTCCATTGAACGTCGAATTAGCGTCGTTTGCCCCCACTGTCAAAATAGGATTGCCGACGAAGGAGTTATCGACAGTACCGTACCCCGAAAGTCCGTTAATGGTTTGGCTGAAACTACCCAATTCGAGTTTGGCCCCGGACGCGATCGAGACGTTGCCCGTTCCGGGACCGTTGGGAAGCACGTTAACCGCGCCGCCTTTTAAAACTCCATTGTTGATCCAGGTTGTGCCGCTATATGTATTTGCGCCTGCAATCATGAACGTGCCGCCGCCAGTCTTGATTATTCCGCCGGTTCCGGATATGGTGCCGGAAAATGTTGTGGACGTTCCGTTGCCGCCGAGTGTAAGAATGCCGGAGCCCAGCAGCACGGAACTGCCGGCCACGCCTGACAGCGAACCTATCGTTTGATTGATGCCGTTGAGATCCAGCGTTGCCGTGCTGCCGGTTATATTCACGGCAGTGTTTAATGGAAGTTCGCCGCCCGCCATGCCGATATTTAAGGAGCTTAGATTGGCGTCGGGACCGGCGTCGTGCAGAGTTTCCAGAATCGTCTGGTTGATCGGCCCGGTCCAGAGACGAACTTCGTCGTAACTGGCGTTGGCCGTATTATCTGAGGAATAGGAAGAGCGGCCGAGGTTGTCTTGACTATTGACAAAACTCGCGAGGGTGTTGGTGCTGACGAAAGAACCCTTGGCAGGCCCCAGATTTGCGCTTGTGGAGGGGGCGGCGTACCAGGTGACCTGCGTATTGCTGCCCATCGGAGTAAGAAGCATGACGAAATGGTACTCGGTGTTGAGATTATAAGGTTCGTTGGAATTGTCCGATGTGCTGGTGGCGGCGTCTTTCCATTCCACCCGGTCCGAGTTGAAAGTAGTGCTCTGGGTCCAACTCATGAATAGATTTTCGCTGGAACTGGAGCCGAAGTCGAAAATCCGGCTCCAATTCTGCACGGTTATGGGCGTGGCCCACAACTCGATGGCTACCGGCGTATTGGTGCTGGGCAGCAGGTTCGAGCCAAGGTGGACATAGCCGGATGAGGAGCTCGAGCCGCCGCCAAGAGTGACCTGCGTAGAGCCGAGCGTAACGTTATTGGATCCCGTATATGCTATCGTGGCGTTGCTCGTGCCCACCGAATCGGCCAAACTATTGTTGAAACTCCAGCGATGTGTGATCGTGACCGGCGATGCGCCAAGTTTCAAGGTTCCGCCGGCTATGGTAGTAGAGCCGTTGTAGTTGGCCGAGTTGTTTAAGGTGATTTGGCCCGAATCGATGCGCAAAGAGCCCATGCCGGTAATCGGGCCGTTTAAGGTCATCGGTTTATTGGGCGAACGTATGGTGACGTTGTTGTATAGCTCCAGCCTGGAGTTGATGACGTTCGGGCTCGTACCCGTGGCAAGACTGGCGTCGATCAATACTGTTGTGGCGTTAGGTTGATCGTTGGTGATGGGAGCGATGCTGGTCAACATGATGCTATCGTTGCTGTTGCCGCTGCCCAGCGTGTAATTTACCGGTGAATTAAGGACCAGTCCGCCCACGGTGCGGGAATTGCTCCAATCGACAGTCACGTTGCTGGCGGCTACCGAGCCGAAAGTGGCCGTTTGCGTATTCAGTTGAGGCGATCCGGCCGACCAGTTGGACGACGTGTCCCACGATCCGTTGCCTGCAAGCGTCCAGGTAGTCGCTGAAGGATAAGTGCTTGTATTTTTCCACACGCGAACCCAATCCACCTGGGTCGTATCGGTGACGCCGGCTGGCCATTGCGTAGTGTCGGGCGCCGGTGGCCAGTTACCAGTCCCGCCGCCGATGGAGTAGTTGAGTATCAGATACATACTTACCATCTGAGCAATGGCGGAAGTGTCCGTAATAGTGCTTTTCAACGAGCCGTCAAAATAGAATTTGATGTAACTCGACGTCCATTCCATGCCATAAGTATGCCACGTGTTCGCCAGGCTGCCGGCGCCGGGATTAAACAAACCGGGTCCGTAGGATCCATTATGTGAGCTATCGATCTTATAGTGGTAAGCTATGTTATATTCATTGTAGTTCATGCCGGATTCAAATATTGGATACTCCATGATGTCGGCCTCAGGCGGCCAGTTGTTGTATAATCCCCAAAACGCCGGAAATGATCCAAGTTGAGAAGGGAGCTTGATCCGCGCCTCGGCATAACCGTATGTGTAGTTTAACAAGCTGTAGCCCGTTGAAATCACGCCCGAAGTGAAGGCCTTGCCGTCGGGGGCCGTTTCGCGTTTACCCGTTTCGGTCAAGACGCCATTGGCGACGCTGAGATTTTGGGCCAACATATATGCGTTGTTGCTGGCCTCATGTGTCGGTCCCCAGGGATACGCCGTGATCCATTTTTGCGTATCCACGCTGCTGCCGCCGAACTCGTCGGCATAGAGCAATCCCCACGTGGTTCCCGACGGAGGCGAGGCCTGGGCGGATTGGACGCAAACCATCGTCACCGCCAAAACACAACACAAAACAAGGATTTGCCGCACATTTGCTTTCACTGGCATGTTATTACTCGTTGGTAAGGAAATCAGATTTATATTTGTCCGGTAAATCAGCGATTGCTTTTGTCTGAAAGTTGTGTGTGCAAACGGAAGAAAGAATCTGTCTATTTGCAGTGCAAAATCAACAGTATTTATCTTCCTGAAAGCTGGTATTATGCTGTAACGCTGCGCTACTGCGATCCTATGGCACTAACTATTATAACAAAAACTGTCGTAATTCGTTGTTAAATTGCCCTAAATAAGTAAGTAGATACTGTTATTAACAAGGTCCAGTCAGTCGATCAAAGAATATGTACGCCCATTGGCTAATTCAATATAATTCTAAGGTGTAGTTATTTTTTATTATTGTGGAAAGCAAGAAATGCGGCTAAAACTAGCTCGGAAGATGTTGACCCGCCAGGGGAATGGATTAGAATAACCACTCCCTTGGCCTATAAAACATTTCATTGGCCATGAATTTCGTTATTTTAAAATCTGGCCGATCACAATGGTAAAGCTGATAAGAATTACCTGATATTTGGCAGGTGGTTGTGCATATTTGAATAAGACTAACTTATAATTGCGTAAATAGGTATAATCAAGAAATTCCAGCGGGGCGTAGCTCAGCCTGGCTAGAGCGCTTGGTTCGGGACCAAGAGGTCGCTGGTTCAAATCCAGTCGCCCCGACTAAATAAAGCCTTGTGTAGCAAAGAGTTACGGCAAGGCTTTTATTATTGGCAAATAAGAAAAAATGCTCGGTGCTATGCCGGTGCTAGGATGCAAAAACTTTTTTTGGAGGGAATGAGTTATGCCAGAGCCTAAATCGTGGAAGGGGAAGATGGAGTCCATTGTCGCCAGGGAAGTATCGCTCGAAGTGGCGATTCAATGGGGCAAGAAATGTGCCGAAATCGCGGATAGAGAATGGGAAAAACAGGAAGAAGACCGAAAACGACTTGCTCCTAACGACTATCCGATTGTTCCCCCTTGGAGAGGGCGAGTAAACGAAGCAGTTCACGCCGTTTACGGAACAATTGAGGTAAAACCACTGACGTTGGATACAGAAAAGAAGATGCTTATCAAATGTGGCATTGCTGCCGATAGAGTGACGGCAGGAGAATGGTATTCGTTAAAGGACCGACGGTGCCATCGCTTGGAATAGCAGGTGTATAAATCCTTGTCGAGGTCGTCGGCTATCCCACGGCCGTATCGGGCTCGGCGTCGAGGGCCTGGGCTTGGGCGTCGTAAATCCCCTTTTGACACCGTGAGCAATAAGAACCGGCTACGGCCTCTTGCGAACCGCATCCCAAACACGTTTGCGTCATGGCGGGTCCAAGCCGTCGATCAATCGCCGCCGCAACTTGATCTTCACAGGTGGGGCATAATTGCCAGCGCCCACGGCCGACCGCCCGATCGCACATGCAACATACGCTTTCAACTCGGGATGTTATCATGCCCATGATCGGGCCTTGCGTCAAACGGATCGGATCGAAAAAAAATAGCTAACTTTTTTCATCAGCCTGGTTATCGGCCAAAACGCCGATGGTGGCCATCATCACGCGCGGCTACCATAAATTCCGTCTTCCAGTCTTTCGCCGGTTGCGTTCAAACGTCGATGGATGTCTTCCGAGTCCTATTTTCCCTCCGCCGCATCAGCATCGCTGCTATCGCGTTTAATGACCACGCCGCCCGGAGGTGGTAATATCTTGCACCGTTCCGCCCGGGGTGGCCTTGGCAGGCGGCCGGATGATGCTGATTTTCCCTTGAGCGTCAACTGACAACTGACCGAGTGGGATCTCTCTAAACTTGCGGCCGTCGATTCTGATACGCTCGCCTTGTGGATCATTTTGATCGGGCATTTTTCTTTTTCCTTTTCCTGTTGGCCTGGTCGGCCGGCTCGCCGGGGGTGTTGTCCAGGCCGTCA
>JBEKZY010000234.1:0-7931 GCA_049509395.1 Thermoguttaceae bacterium
GATCGGGCTGGTCTTCGAGTCGTACCTATCGAATTTGCTGACCGCGAAAAAGATTTAATCCCCGGTGTGTATTTAGCCCCCGGTGAATACACCGGGGGCCCGGGTGGACCTGTGAATGACATATTTTATTCACGGCGCAACGCAAACCCCCCGTGTATTCACGGGGGGCTAAATAGTTTATCGGGGGATAAATAATTCGATATACAAATTATTTACGCGTTCTTTTTGGCGAAGTCGAGCATGAAATCGCGGAGGGCTTTTACGCCTTCGACCGGCATGGCGTTGTAGATCGAGGCCCGGCAGCCGCCAACCGAACGGTGGCCTTTTAGTTCGCACAGTCCTTGTGCCGCCGCCTGCTTGAGGAATGGTTCTTCCAACTCGGTCTTGGCCAGTTTGAAGGGCACGTTCATGATCGAGCGGCAGTCCGGCTCGGCGTGGGGCATGTAAAAGCCCTTCGATTGCTCGATGGCGTCGTACAGCATTTTGGCCTTTTGCTTGTTGATTTCGGCCATCTTGGCCAATCCGCCGACTGTGTTCAAGAGCCAGTCTGTTACCAGTTTCACCATGTAGATGGCGAACGTGGGCGGGGTGTTAAGCAGCGATTTGCCTTCGGCGAATACCTTGTAATTTAACAGCGAGGGCAGATCGGCCGGCGACTTGGCCACCAGGTCATCGCGAATTACCACCATGGTTACGCCCGCCGGACCAAGGTTCTTTTGGGCACAGGCGAAAATAAGACCGTATTTCTGGACGGGAATGGGCCGCGATAGAATGTCGGAAGAGGAGTCGCATACCAACGGCACGTTGCCTACATCAGGCTCGGTCTGATACTGCACGCCTTGAATGGTCTCGTTCGATGTCATGTAAACGTAGGCGGCGTCCGGATCGATTTTCAATTCCGCTTGCTTGGGCACGCGGTTGTAATTTGTGGGTTTGCCGTCCCAGATGGCCTTGGCGTTGCCTTGAGTTTTGGCTTCGTCGAATGCCTTTTTGCTCCAGGTTCCGTTGACGATGTAATCGGCCGGCTTGCCCGTGTTTCGCAGAAAATTCATGGGGATCATGCCGAATTGCAGCACCGCCCCGCCTTGCATGAACAACACGCGATAGTTGTCGGGAATGGCCAGCAGGGTGCGGATATTGGCTTCGGCTTGGGTGATAATCTTGTCGAAGGCCTTGGAGCGGTGGCTGGTTTCCAGAATAGAACAGCCCGCGCCCGGCAGGGCCACTAAGTCGCGCTGGGCCTCTTCCAAGGCCGGCAAAGGCAAAACGGCGGGGCCGGGAGAAAAATTATAAACGCGCTTTTCCATAAAAACTGCTCCTCAGTAGGGTAAATGTGACAAAATTGGGAATGAATTAGTGTACCGAAAAACGTGTCCTTGTCTAGCAGGGTTATGACTAAGACAATCGAAATAGATTGAGGGTTCGATGGGCAAAAGGGGAATTGACGAGCAGGGAAGGGCTATCTATATTCGATAGTTTGCATTATTTCCCACTAAATAAGAGGGTATCGTGCCGACCAGCGCTCCAGGCAAACTAAGTTTCGTCCGCACAGTACTAGGCGACATACCGGCACAAGAGGTGGGGTTTACGCACTGCCACGAGCACCTCTTCATCCTTCCAGGCCGCAGCCAGGAGGTCGATCCTGGGTTCCTTATTGACGATTTGGATAAAACCACGGCCGAACTGGGCTTATTTTACGCGGCCGACGGCCGGACCGTGGTCGATGCCCAAGGCATCGGCCAGGAACGCGCCCCCAAGTTGCTGCAACAGGCTTCCCAGCGCTCGAAGGTGAACATTATTGCCAGCACAGGCTTTCATCGCGGCGCTTTCTACGCTCCCGATCATTTTCGCTATCGCGAGTCGGCCGAGGCCCTGGCCCAGCGGATGATCGAGGAAATCAGCGTAGGCATGGCAATTTATGCCGGTTCGGACATTGTGGAGCGAACTAACATCCGGGCTGGCCTGATCAAGTTCGCCTCGGATTACCACTTGATCGACGATAACGCCCGAAAAGTTGCCGAGGCGGTTGCCGCGGCCCACCTTGCCACAGGAGCGCCGATCCTCACGCATTGCGAGCGCGGAACATGCGCCCTGGAACAGGTGCAGATGTTCTCTAAATTGGGTGTCCATCCTTCGTGCTTGTTAATCAGCCACTTGGATCGAAACCTGGACCGGTACGTGCACGAAGACGTTGCCCACGCCGGGGCGTACCTGGTTTACGACGGCATCTCCCGGGTGGAAATTCATTCCGACATGGAAATCATCGAACTCATCCGCCGCATGATGGAAGAAGGGTACGGCCGGCAGATTCTTCTAGGCATGGACATGGGGCGGCGCTCGATGTGGAAATCGTACGGCGGCGGGCCGGGCATGACATATATCGGCAACGTTTTCCTTATAAAACTGCGGAGGGCCGGTTTGACCTACGAACCCATCGAGGCCTTCACCAACCGCAATCCCACCGACGCCTTGGCGTTTCGCAAGTATGCATAGATTGTAATTATCTCGTTTGAGGTTTGAATGCGTTTTACGCACATATTTTCTTATTGCAAATTGTAAATTGCAAATTTCAAATTGCAAATTGAACAAAGATATAATTTGACATCCGGCATACCCGAAGTCATATGGTATTTGTTCATTTTAAATTTGCATTAAGTTCAGTTACGGCCAATGGTGGCACTAGGAAAAGGTAAGACAATAAATTAATTGATTATTTGCGGAGGATGCCATGTCGGATGAGATTCTCGATTTTCGCAGCGATACGATAACCCGGCCCACCCCGGGCATGCGGGCGGCAATGGCCTCGGCCGAAGTCGGCGACGACGTTTTCGGCGATGATCCCACGGTCAACCGCTTGCAGCGGGTTATCGCCGAACGACTGGGCAAGGAGGCTGCCGTTTATGTGGCTTCCGGCACGATGTCGAACCTCATCGGCGTGCGCGTGCATTGCAAACCGGGCGACGAGTTGATCTGCGAGTTGGGCTGCCACATCTACAATTACGAGCAAGGCGGCTATGCCCAGATCAACGGCGTTTCGGCCCGGCCGGTGCAGGGTGAAAACGGAGTGATGAAACTCGACCAACTGGTCGATCTGATCCGTCCCGCAAACGCCCATTACGTGCGCACACGGCTGGTAACGCTGGAAAACACCCATAACCGCGGCGGCGGAAAAATTCAGCCTTATAGCATTATCGAAGACATCTGCCGCTGGGCCCGCACCCATGGCTTAAGGACCCATCTTGACGGGGCAAGGCTTTTTAACGCGGTGGTGGCCACGGGCATTGTAGCCCCGCGCTGGGCCGAACATTTCGACACCGTGAGCATGTGTTTCAGCAAGGGATTGGGCGCGCCGGTGGGCTCGGCCCTGTGCGGGCCGAAAGAACTGATCGCCGAGGCCGTCCGGCACCGCAAAGTCCTGGGCGGAGGCATGCGCCAAGCCGGAGTGCTGGCCGCGGCAGCCTTGTACGCCCTGGATCATCATGTCGAGCGCCTGGCCGAAGACCATGATAACGCCCGGCGTCTGGCGCAGGGCATCAGGCAAATTGAAAACATCCGGCTGATGTCCGAGCAGATCGACACGAACATGATTTTCTTCCGCGTCGATCCGGCCTGGGGCACGGCCGAGGAGTTTTCCGAAAAACTCAAAGGGCAGGGTTTGCTGATGCTTGCCACCAGCCCCACGAATATTCGCGCGGTAACGCACCTGGATGTAAACGCCGCCAATGTGGACCGGGCAATAGAGATCATCAAACGTGTCGCCGGAAAATTGAGGGTATAACCACCTATAATATATCAACACGGAAGCACGGAGGGCACGGAGAATTTTTTTAAAAAATTTATTTAGCCCCCGGTGAACATACCGGGGGCCCGGGTTGTATTTTCAATTGTATTGGGGATTTCTTCCATGTGGATCTGCCCGGAATGTAAAGTGAAAAATCGAAATATCACCGTTTTTTGCTGCGTGTGCGGAACTGCACCGGATGGAACTAAAAAGGCCGCTAAAACTCAGCATCTCAAAGACGTGGGCGTTACGCGTCGATTCAGCGTAGGCACGTTCATGATCATGACCGCCTTTATAGCGGTGCTGTTTTCAATATTGACGGTGCTAAATACCAATCCGATCGTTTTCTGCTGCATCGCCGTGTTCTTTATTGGGATCGGCGTGGCGCAAATGGCATTGTTCGGGGGGAATGAACCGCGCAAGGCATCCTGGATCGCCGGTTTCCCATTGGGTTTTGTATGCTGTTTGGGAGGCATGATTGCATACAGTTTATTGGATCATTCTCCTGTTCCTTTCGGCGGATCACACACCGACAATATACTCGGCAACGTCATCGTTTGGACCATTCTCGGAGGCCCGTGCGGTTACGTTGCCGGCTGCCTTATCGCTAGTATATTCTTGGTGCGTGAGCGGGAATCGGATAAAGAAATCGATTCGAAAGGCACTTTTGAGGACGATGAGGAAGATGAAGATCAATAAACGACCGCAAGCGCGACCAATGGTCGCGGCTTTACAGTATTTCCCTCCTCCGTGATCTCCGTGGCTCCGTGGTGTTTTTTACTCGATTTCACGGACGATGATCCGGGCGCCGTTTTGCTCGACTATTTCCACGCGCCGGCCTTGGGGGATGAAATCGCCGTCGGTGGCCACTTCGATTATTTGCGCGCCGAACCGGGCCTTGCCGGCGGGCCGCAGCGACGATTGGGCAACGCCAATGTCGCCAACGTTAACTGTAATCTGATTTTCCGACTGTGATGCAACAGGCGGATTTGCCAAGTTGGCCGGCTCGTCTTTAAAGCCGTAGACCGGATGCGGCGGGCGGAGCATCATTTTGTTGAAAAGGGGTATGGAGCCGAATTTTTTGCTGATCAAAAGCGCCGCCAATAGAAAACCGCCGCCGGAACAAAAGATTATCAACAGCGTGTGGGTTAATTGCGTCAATTCGCGGTTATTGTGGGGTATAAGGAAATTCTGGCAAGCCATAATCAGGCTGACCAGTATCAGCACCACGCCGGTCAAGCCCACCACGCCGAAGCCGGGAATTATAACCAACTCGGCGATCAGGCAAAGCACGCCTACGGCGAAAAGCATGACATCGAACCAGTTGGCCGTGCCGCCCAAAAAGTGGCTCCAAAAAAACAGGGCGAAACACAAGCCGGCAATCAGGCCGCCGATGCCCATGCCCGGCGACAGGAATTCGATGTACAACCCAATCAGTCCAAGGATAATCAAAATGGCGATTATAAAGGGATTGTATAAAACGTAGACGAAAGTATCGACGCCGCTTGGTTCGAGGATCGACAAGTCGCCGGGGAGATTGTAATGTTCTTTAAGATTCTCGCGGGAATCGGCCAGGCCTTGTGCAAGACCATCTTCCATTGCCTGGCGTCCGCTGAGTTCCAGGAATCGATCGTGGCCGGATTCCACAATGGGCGCGATAATTTCCCATTGGTCGGGATTTGCCTCGATTTCCGGCTTAGACTTGCAGGTTATTTCGCCGGTTTTTTTGTCTTTCACTCGGATGACTTGCAGATTTTTATCGACCATGGCCTCGGCCAGGGCCGGCGCGCGTCCTTTGGCCACCGCCAAGCCCCGAACTTCCTGGGCCAAATGACTGACGATTTTTTCAGGGGCGAACCTGAACTGCGAATTCGCGTCCTGAAAGATCGGGCCCGCGTCGCCAATTAGCGCAGCGGGGGCCATTATGATGTCATCGCAGCCCAAGGCCATGATGGCAGCGCCGCTTAAGGCCTGCTTGGGCACATAAGCCACGGTATGGGCAAAATCCAGGTCCCGCAATCGACCGGCCATATCCAGGGACTCGGCCAAAGTCCCGCCCGGACTGTCGATCTCCAGGATAATCAAGTCGGCGCCCTCGGCTTTAGCCGCATCCAATTTGCGATCGAAATACGCCGCGAGCATCGGCCCGATGACGCCCTCGATCCGGATCAGCACTCCGTGAGAGTATTTCTGCTGCTGGTCTTTTCCCGGATCATTATCGGCCTTATCGGCAACCTCCGCGCCACGGACTAAGAAAGCAGCAAACACAAAGGCCATGGCCGCTAAAAGGCCAACTAGTAATTTGTTCAATTTGCAATTTGCAATTTGCAATTTACAACTGGAGTTTTGCAACTTACTCCCCTCTCCCTTTGGGAGAGGGGCAGGGGGTGAGGGCCTAGGTAGATCATATATATCAAATAACACTTTTTTCACCTAAATACCCTCACCCTAACCCTCTCCCAGTGGGAGAGGGGACTTTAATTTTATTTCTGGGTTTGTGAAGCGGTTTTCGCAGCAGGCCGGGGTTGTTTTGCCGCGATCGTTTCGCCGTAGGATGGTTCGGGAACGGTTTTCAATATTTTTTCGATCACCTGTTCCACGTCGATGCCTTCGGCGTCGGCGTTGAAGTTTGTGATGATGCGGTGCCGCAGGACGGGGTAGGCCATGGCCCGCACGTCGTCCGCGCCGATGGCATACCGCCCGTGCAGTATGGCCCGGGCCTTTGCCGTGAGAATAATGTTCTGCGCAGCCCTGGGTCCTGCGCCCCAGGCCAGCCAATTCTTGACGAAATCGGGGCTGGGCGGCTCTTTCGGACGCGTGGCGCGAACCAGGTCCACGGCATAATCGACCACGTGCTGGCTGGCAGGCACCTGGCGAACTAGCTGCTGTATCCACAAAATGTCGGGCCCCTGAAGCACGGGCTTCAGCTCGTAGCGCTGGGTTTGCGTGGTGGCCAATACGATGTCGCGCTCCTCGGCCCGGGAAGGATAGCCGATGTTGATGGAGAGCATGAAGCGGTCCAATTGCGCTTCGGGCAGGGGATAGGTTCCTTCCTGCTCGATGGGATTCTGCGTGGCCATGACGAAAAACGGCTGCTCCAACTTGTAGGTTTTGCCGGCCACGGTTACTTCGTGCTCTTGCATGGCCTGGAGCAGGGCAGCCTGGGTCTTCGGCGGAGTGCGGTTGATTTCGTCGGCCAGGAGGATGTTGGTAAAGATCGGCCCGTGAACGAAACGGAAGGAGCGCTGCCCGGTGGCCGGGTCCTGGTCGATAATCTCCGTGCCGGTAATGTCGCTGGGCATCAGATCGGGAGTGAATTGGATCCGCTGGAATCGCAGTCGCAAAGTCTGGGCCAGCGTGGAAACGGCCAGCGTTTTGGCCAGTCCGGGCACGCCGATGGTCAGGCAATTTCCCCGGGCAAAAATGCAGATCAACATCTGCTCGATCATCTCGTCCTGGCCTATGATCACCTTATGGATTTCATTGACCATCGTTTCCCGGGCTTGGGAAATGCGGCGGACGGCTTCTTCCGGGCTAATTTGGGGGGTAAGTGCCGGCATGGATTGCTTTGCTCCTTCCCTGTGGGGATCGATCGGCTTAAACTATCAAGTGGGGCTTATATTCCTACATTTTAACCTAAGATGCAATCATTAAAATTCATCATTCCGATTGCGATATTGTTCGGCCTCTTGATATCGGGTATCGGCCAGGCTCAATCTTACCATCGGGGAGGCACGGATTTCAATGCCATGCGAGTTGTTGAGCTTGGCGCCGGTAAATCGTTCAATGCGGTAGTAACGGAGTTTTTTCACCATGGCGAGATCAAACCGGACGGGCGCAACGTAATTGTCGCCGCAAAGGATCAATTGGTCCCGTGCAAGGTGCTGCAATTAGGACCGGGCAATTTCTGCCGGCTTGCCTTTCAAACTGTCAAAGGGCAAATGGAGTACGACATACTTTATGGCGGCGATCCGCCGACAGAGAGTCCGCCGCCGTGGACCTGCAAGGACGGCCTTCTCCTGGAAACCAGGCATTTCGCCAGATGTAATTTGCAAAACCTGGAGCCTTTGCGAAGGGCATACGAGTCGTCCGCCCCTTTCGTCAGCGATTACGTGGACGGCGTGTTCCACGGCAGCAATCCGTTTTCTTT
>JBEKZY010000235.1:0-7929 GCA_049509395.1 Thermoguttaceae bacterium
GATATCCCCGGCCTGTGCGGCATCGTGCCGGGGTCGATCGTGCCGGGCATGTACGGGTTGGAGGCGGGCCAGTCGGCCGTGGGCGACATCTTCCACTGGTTCGTCAAGCAGCTCACCCCGGCGGCCTACAGCGACCGCGGCGACGCCCACGCCAACCTCACCCGCCAGGCCCAGCGGCTCGCCCCCGGCGCCAGCGGCCTGCTGGCCCTGGATTGGAACAACGGCAATCGCACCATCCTGGTCGATCCCCTGTTGGTCGGGCTGCTGGCGGGACAAACCTTGCACACCACCGCCCCGGAGATATACCGGGCGTTGGTCGAGGCCACGGCATTCGGAGCCCTGAGGATCATCAACCGCTTTGAAGAATACGGCGTGGGCGTGGATGAAGTGGTTAATTGCGGCGGAATCGCCGAAAAGAATCCCTTTGTGATGCAAATCTACGCCGACGTCTGCAACCGGCCCATGAAGATCAGCCGCTCGCCGCAAACTTGCGCCTTGGGGGCGGCCATTTTCGGCGCGGTTGTGGGCGGGGCCTATAAAACGACCGAGCAGGCGCAGCGAAAAATGACGGGCGTCAAAAAACTGGTATTCCGGCCCAATAAAGCAGCCGCCAAGACCTATGCCGAACTGTATCAGCTATACCTGGCGCTGCACGACGCCTTCGGCACCCGGGATTATCAAGGCAAACTCCACCACGTAATGAAGGACTTGATTAATATTCGCCACCGGGTGCGAAAGGCGGAATAATTATAATGAACCTTGACGAACTTCGCGAAAAAGTATGCCAGATCAACCGCATGTTGCCGGCGACGGGCCTGGTGACCATGCACTCGGGCAATGCCAGCGGATTGGACCGTCAAAGCGGCCGGCTGGTTGTCAAGCCGTCGGGCATGGATTACGATAAGCTTACTCCGCAGTGCCTTGTGGAGGTCGAACTGGATACGGGCAAGGTGGTTGGTTCAGAACTTCGCCCCAGCGTCGACCTGCCGCATCACCTTTATCTTTACCGGAACATGCCCGAGATTGGCGCAGTAATCCATACGCACAGCAACTATGCCACCGCCTTTGCGGCGGTGGGCAAACCCATTCCGCTCTGCCTGACGGCCATAGCCGACGAATTTGGCCAGGAAATACCCTGTGCGCCGTATATCGATAACGAAGGCGACCACATCGGCGAGGCGATTCTGAAATATCGCGGTCGGGCCCCGGCCATCCTGCTGGGCAACCACGGAGTGTTTGCCTGGGGTGCAACTCCCGAGGCGGCACTGAAGGCGGCCGTGATGGTGGAAGACGTGGCAAAAACGGTTCATCTGGCCATGCAAATCGGCCAGCCCCGGGAGATCCCTCCCCATGAAGCCGAAAAATGGTATAAACGATATCATGAGCGTTACGGACAGAAGTCGGGATGACTAAAATCAACTTCGGAATGAAGAGCCGATTATGAAAAACCTCAAAGAATTTGAAGTGTGGTTCGTAACCGGGAGCCAGCATTTATACGGCGAGGCGGCCCTAAAAAAAGTGGCCGAACACTCCGCGGAGATAGCCAAGTCGCTCTCGCAATCAGGCAATATCCCGGCCAATGTGGTATTCAAGCCGGTTGTGACCGCGCCGGCGGCTATCACCGAGTTGTGCATGCAGGCGAACGGCGCGAAAAACTGCGTGGGATTGATTACCTGGATGCACACTTTTTCGCCCGCCAAAATGTGGATCGCCGGACTTGCGTCCTTGCGCAAACCGTTCGTGCATCTGCACACCCAGTACAACAAGGAACTGCCCTGGTCGGAAATCGACATGGATTTCATGAATCTCAACCAGGCCGCCCACGGCGATCGAGAATTCGGTTTCATGTGCAGCCGAATGAGGCTGAATCGGAAAATCGTAGTCGGTTTCTGGCGGGATGGGGAAGTTGTGGACCAGCTTGGGGCATGGACGCGGGCGGCTTGCGCCTGGCACGATGCCCAGGGCGGCAAGATCGCCCGGTTCGGCGACAATATGCGCGAAGTCGCCGTGACCGAAGGCGACAAGGTCGAAGCCCAACTCCGATTGGGATATTCGGTGAACGGATACGGCATGGGCGACCTGGTCAAATATGTCGGCGCAGTGACCGATGCCCAGGTTGATAAGCTCGTGGCCGAATACGACGAAAGTTACGCCGTTGCCGAACCGCTTCGCAAGGGGGGCGCCCAGCGCCAGTCCCTGCGCGAGGCCGCCCGAATTGAACTGGGCATGAGGGCATTTCTGCAAGAGGGCGGTTTCAAGGCCTTTACCACGACTTTTGAAGACCTGCACGGCCTGGTGCAGTTGCCAGGTTTGGCCGTGCAACGATTGATGGCCGAGGGCTACGGCTTCGGGGCCGAGGGCGATTGGAAAACGGCCGCCCTGGTGCGGGCGATGAAAGTCATGGGCGCGGGCCTGGACGGCGGAACGACCTTCATGGAAGACTACACTTATCACTTCGGCGACGACGGCATGAAGGTTCTAGGGGCGCACATGCTCGAAGTGTGCGAAACGATCGCCGAGCAAAAGCCGTCGCTGGAGATCCATCCGCTGGGCATAGGCGGCAAGGCCGATCCGGTCCGCCTGGTGTTCAACGTCCAAAGCGGTCCGGCTATAAACGCCTCGATCCTGGACATGGGCAGCCGATTCCGGATGCTTGTCAACGAGGTGGACGCGGTTCAGCCGGATAAGCCCATGTCCAAGTTGCCGGTGGCCCGGGTGGTGTGGATCCCAAGGCCGAATCTAAAGATAGCGGCCGCGGCCTGGATAATGGCCGGCGGGGCGCATCACACGGGTTTCAGCCAGTCGGTCACTGGCGAGCACCTGGAAGACTTTGCATCGATGGCCGGCATGGAATTCCTGGTCATCGGCAAGGAAACGAAACTGCCGGAATTCAAAAAAGAACTGCGTTGGAACGATCTATATTACCATCTAGCCAGAGGGTTATAAATAAGGAATCATGACATGAGTTTAGCGAAAAATATTACACTGGGATTCATACCCGCCAATCGCGGTTTTTTTAGCGCGGAATTGGCCGCCTCCATGCGCCAGCAAACCATCGATGCCATGCAAAAGCTGGGTATCAAGGTTGTGGCGCCCAGCGCCGAGCAGACCAAGGTGGGCTGCGTGGAAAATCGCAAGGAAGCCGAGATCTGCGCCGACCTGTTCCGCCGCAATAACGTGCAAGGCATCGTGATCGGGGCGGTCAATTTCGGCGACGAGCAGGCGGCGGCCTGGACCGTGCGCAAGGCGGGCCTGGGCGTGCCGGTATTGATCTTCGGCTGCCAGGAGGAAGAAGTCCTGACCATGAAAACCCGGCGGCGCGACGCCTTTTGCGGCCTGCTTTCCATAGGCGAGGCCTTGCGGCAGATCGGGACCAAATACAGCGTTGCCCAGCGGCCGATTTGTTTTCCTTCGGACGCCTCGTTTTCCAAGGACATCGACTGGTTTGTGCGGGTTTGCCGGGTGATGCAGGGCGTGAAAAACGCCCGCTACGGCCAGGTGGGCGCGCGCCCGGAGGGATTTTGGACCTGCCGTTTCAACGAAAAACAATTGCAACTCCTGGGCCCGACGACCGTGGTGCTCGATCTAAGCGAGGCCATTGCCGGGGCCAACAAATATCGCGACGACGACCCAAAGGTCCACGAAATCGTGAAACAGATTAATCTTTATGCCGACACGTCGGCCCTCAAGCCGCCCAGCCTGGTCCGCAGCGCAAAACTGGAATTATTCCTCCGCAAATGGCGGGAAGAAAACGATGTGGATGCCATGGCCATCCAATGCTGGACTTCGATCCAGGCCAATTACGGCGTATGCAGTTGCACAACCATGAGCCGGCTGGGCGACGAAGGCGTGCCATGCGCGTGCGAATCGGACATCCTTGGCACGCTATCGATGCACGCCTGCCAGTTGGCCTCAGGCACGCCGGCCGGGCTGGCCGATTGGAACAACCTGCACAACAACGACGACGAGTTGGCCAACATCTGGCATTGCGGAGTGTTCCCCAAGTCGTTTGCCAAGACGCCCATAAAATTGGGAGTGCAGGAGATTATCGCCTCCAGCGGCGGGGCAAGGTACGAAGACTCGGAGGGCACGGTCGAGTTTATCGCCAAGCCCTCGCCCTTGACCCTATGCCGGGCAACCCAAAGCCCTGAAGGGCAGTGGAAAGTCGCCATCGCCCACGGGCGAATCGAAGACAACCCGGCGGTGACCTTCGGCGGCTACGGTTGGTGCCGCATTCCCAACCTGCAGCGCTTGTATCGCGACATCCTGGTAAGGTATTTCCCCCATCACGTGGCCATAACTCAGGAGCACGTGGGCAACGTGCTGTGGGAAGCCTTTGGCAACTACCTGGGCATGGAAGTCTATCACGCCACCCAAGACGTGCCGGGGTTGTACACGCCGCGGCTGCCGTTTTAATCGTTCTACCGCCGGGAATATAAGCGAATTACCACCGGCGGCTGTTAGCCGCCGGCTATTGTGTGTGACATTAGATTTTTATTATCAATAAACAACTAATATTTCATTGTTTACACGAGGGGCAAATCGATTTATAAATAGTGAAAATAAAATCCATGCAGTCCGTGCTGCTGGATAAACACATTCTCCGGATACACGGGCCGGAGCTTTTCATTGACACAATTAACAGGGAAGTCTTATGAACAGTTTCATGCCTCTATTTGCCGTTGATGCGCCGGTTGCCGGGGCGGCGGGTCACGCCTTGGAAATGTGGGATTGGATAACGATCGGAATTTATTTCTGTATTCTGTTGGGTGTCGCCTGGTGGGTGGTCAGCCGCGCCAAGAATACGGCGACCGACTACTTCCTTGCCGGCCGAAATCTCGGTTGGTGGGTCATCGGGGCATCGATCTTCGCCTCGAACATCGGTTCCGAGCACATCGTCGGTTTGGCGGGTTCGGGGGCAAAAGACGGCGTGGCCATGGCCCATTACGAACTCCATGCCTGGTGCCTTTTGGTATTGGCCTGGGTGTTCGTGCCGTTTTACGCCCGGTCGATGGTCTTTACCATGCCGGAATTTCTGGAAAAGCGGTTCTCGGTAAGTTCGCGATACGTGCTGTCGATTGTGTCGATCATCACGTTTATCGTGTCGAAGATCGCGGTGGGCATTTTTGCCGGGGGGCTGGTATTCAGCGTATTATTGCCCGACATGCGAATAGACCTAGGCCAATACGGGGTAATCGACAGTTTTTGGATCGGCTCCGTGCTGGTCATTTTGCTTACGGGTTTATACACCATACTCGGCGGCATGCGGGCCGTGGCCTACAACGATTCGGTACAGGCGATTGTCTTGATTATCGGCTCGGCCACTTTGACGGTCTACGGACTGATCAAGCTTGGCGGTTGGACTGAACTGCGCAACATCTGCGGTTCGGACATGTTCAACCTGTGGAAGCCGCTCATCCCAGCCGGGCAGGAGGGAACCTGGGCCCCGATCATACAAAGGGACGCCGCCGGGGAGATCGTGAAGCAGGCATGGTATTTCAACGACCATTTCCCCTGGCTGGGCATGGCCATCTGCGCACCGGTGATAGGCCTGTGGTACTGGTGCACCGATCAATACATCGTTCAACGCGCATTGGGTGCGCCGAACCAGACCATCGCCCGGCGCGGCAGCATCTGCGCGGCCTTCCTGAAACTGACGCCGGTCTACTTGTTCATTATTCCCGGATTGATTTGCTTCGCCTTGGCCAAGAGCGGAAAGGTGGCCGCGTTGGGAAACATGATTGACCCGGCGACCGGAAAAGCCATACCAGCGGCGGTTCAGGGGGCGTTTCCAATGATGGTCAAAAACCTGCTCCCCGCTGGTTTGCGCGGCATTGTGGTGGCCGGATTGCTCTCGGCCTTGATGGGATCGCTAGCCGGGGTGTTTAACGCCTGCTCGACGCTGTTTACGGTCGATCTTTACGAAAAGATCCGCCCCAAAGCATCCCAGTCTGAGATTGTCCGCATGGGCCGCATCGCCACGGCAGTCATGGTCATTATTGCCATTGCCTGGATCCCGGTGGTTAAAAACTCCCGCAGCCTTTATGAATACCTGCAAAGCATTCAAGGGTATTTAGCCCCGCCGATTTTCGTGGTGTTTTTCTTCGGCGTGTTTTTCAAACGCCTCAATGCCAAGGGGTGCCTGTGGGCAATGATCGTGGGCTTCATCCTGGGACTTTTCCGTATGATAGTCGATACGCCCGTAACTTTGGGATTGGATAAGTTCCCCTCGTGGGTCGGCGACCTATATGCCGAAGGCTCCTTCCTTTGGATCGTCAACCACATATTTTTCCAATACTTCAGCATTCTCATCACCCTTGTTTCGCTTATCGTGATGGTGGTGGTCAGCTATATAACTAAGACGCCTTCGTACGAGCACATCAAGGGCTTGACCTACGGCACGGCCACGGCTGAGGATTCACGCGCCACACACGAAAGCTGGCACAGAGTAGACTTGATCGCCTCGGTGATCGTGATGCTATTCATCATCGGCGCCTATCTTTACTTCACAGGCGTTCCATCTTATGTTGAGAACTTGTGGGGTTACATCTTTCATTGAGAGATTGTTCGGTTAACGGAAAAATTAAAGCCCCGGGTGAATACGCCCGGGGCTTTTTCATTAACATATTAGGGCGCCATGGCCTCCCGCCCCACCCCAACATAAATGTTTTTGGATGAACGCTTACTCGCATCTACTTAATCGCCGCTTTAATTTCGTCCAAGGCATTGTCGATAGTCTTGCGGAGTTTTGTATTATCCTCTTCAAAATGTTCGTTTCGGCGGCCGTTGAACAAAACGGCCACATTCATGCCGTCTTCGCGTTGTTGGATCATGGCGGTTGTGCCCGGCAAACTGCCAAAGAACAGCCACACCTGTTTCTCTTTCGGCTTGCGGAGATTGCCGTTGATCCAGTAGGCCGCGAGGAATTTGCACAGCGACGGGGCCGAGGCGGCTAGCCCGCCGTGGGAGTCCATCACCTCGATGGAGAAATTTCCATCGGGAACCGGATACCAGACTTCCTTGGGATCGCGCTTGTCGAAATTGTCGCGGGAGAGAATCATGTCATTTATTCCCAATGGCCGGCAGATCCGCTCAATGGATTTTATGTACGGCGCACCGGTAGCCTTTTCGATGACTCGTCCGAGGATGCAGTAGCCAAAATTCGAGTATTCCGAACGCTCGCCCGGAGTAAATTGCAATGGTTTGCCCAACATGTACTCGATAACATCGCCGGGCCTGGCAGGCCGATTGAGATGAAGCTCGGATTCGATTTGTTTTGTGCGAAACATGGGATCGAAGAGCTTGTTCCTGTCAAAACCTCCCTTATGATCCAAGAGTTGCTCGACGGTGATCTGTTTCCAACGCGAATCGATAATCTCGCCTTGCCGGGGATGGATTTCTAAATATGCAACTACCGGCGTATCGGGCTTCAATCGGCCGTTACGAAAGAGCTCTTTCACAATCGCGGCCGTAAAGGGCTTGGTGCAACTCGCGATTCTCATGATCGATTCCGGTTGCGTGGGAACAGTTTTATTTTTATCGGCCCAGCCGTAGCCGCGAGAAAATAGGATATTTCCTTTCAGTTCGACGGCCAAGGCGCCCGCCTGGCATCCTATCAGATCCAGCATCTCTTCCATAGCCGCATCCAACGGTTTCCAAGCGGGAAGACTTTTGCCGGTGATAGGCCGCTTTGACGGCTGTTCTGTGGCGCTTGAATTATTTTTCTTATTCTGCGCTTCAGCAGGAGGCGGAACTATTATCACTATAAGCAAGATTAGAATCGCAACACTAAATCTAATCATGATTGCCTCCCATGAAGTGAGCCGTGTCAAGGGTTGCAAGTGGTTAGAATCGTGGGACTTGACCAATCTCCCATTCGCGCTGGCGCTAAAACGCCGCACACTAAGCTGGTCCTGTCAAGTCAAGACG
>JBEKZY010000236.1:0-7911 GCA_049509395.1 Thermoguttaceae bacterium
AACATTTTAAAAATCTTGAACCAGTCAGTGTTCAGGGATTGTCTTTAGAAAAGGCTGAGGAAAGGATAATGTTCCATGTTCAAAGGGTTTTTATAAATGGAGTGAAAACTGTCGTGACTTTTGACAGAAAAACACTAGAGAGACGGATAAAATCTGCTAGTCAAGAGCCTTCTCAAAATCGCGGTATTGCTGAGAAACAAGAACTAAATGCGCGGAATCCGCCGGAGCAGCACAAGCAGCGATATACGTCCGACATGGTCCCCGTGCCCGATTCGTACAGACTTAGCCCGGGCGACATATTATCCGTTAACGCCGGCGGGGTTCCTGAATCGCTCAGGATGGAAGTGTTCGGGAAAAAGGAAAAAAACGGACCCGGTCGCGATCTCGTGATTGACGATGAGGGAATGGTTGACGTCAGCCCAATGATTGGAAAAGTAAAATTGCAGGGATTGTCGCTTGATGAAGCCGAACGGGCGGTTGAAAAGAGGTTAAAAGAGGTCAAATACAATCCTGAAATTTCTTTTTCTATCCGTGTTCTCGATGACCAGTTCAAATTAAAGGCGGACGAGAAATCGCAGTCATATCGTATTGCCCCAGGCGATCTGATTGATGTTATACCAAAAAAGGCGCCTGAAAATTTATGGTTGGGTGGAAACCCTTCCAGAGTGCAATCCGACGGAACGGCACATATAAGTCTTGGCCCTCACCTCTATTCAACTCCGCCGATGCAAATGAATTTTAAGGGATTGACCATCGAAGAAGCCCAAAAGGCGTTAAAAGATAAATTGATGGATTTCATAGATAAGAACCAAAACCTTTTTATACAAAAACAATCGATAAGAGTTTCTGTGAAGTTAATTACGTTAAAGGAAAACAAGCAGAATTCGCCGGAGACGCATAATGAATCATCCGCTAAAACCGAACCGGAATCGCACAATATCGATTTATCCACGTCCGACGGCAAGGCGGCGATTCCGCCGGAGCCTTACACGATTTTACCGGGCGATTCGCTTTTAATTAGTGCCGTGGGGACGATTCCGAACGATCCTATCGACGGCATTTATATTGTCGAGCCGGCCGGGACAGTCGCACTGGGACCGGCGTATGGGCGGGCCAGTGTCAAGGGATTATCGCTGGTCGAGGCCGAAGGGGCGATTGCAAAAGAATTGAAAAAGATTTTGCTTCAACCTGAAGTTTCGGTCACGTTGGCGGGTTGGGTCGATCGATCAAAACCGCAGGCGCAACCCGAGGTACATCGGATCGCACCGGGCGACATCTTGGATATATGGGCCGATGGAACGTTAATAGATCAGCCGATCCACGGTCCATACCTGGTGGAACCCGACGGGCAAGTATCGCTCGGCCCGGCTTATGGGCGAGTGAACCTCAAAGGGCAGACTTTTGAAGAGGCGGAAGCGACCGTGCTTAAACAACTACAGCAGATGCTACGCCAGCCCGAAGTTTCGATAACCCTGGGAGGATGGAGGAAAGGACGAAAACAAATAGAGGATGAGTTAAAACAAAAGGCGAATGCGTCAAAAATATCCAGGGTAGACGTTTTTCCATTGCGACGTGGAGTGAAAACGTCGGATGTAAATGTTACTCTTGCGCCTCCGCTTCTACAGCCCACGCAAGGATCGTTGATTTCAAGCCTACCAATCAACCCATCAGTGCCCGTTTTGCCGGGGCTTCCTTTGAGCCTTCCGCCGGAATCTTATAAGATCGCACCAGGCAATTACCTGAAGATTCGTGCTAATACTTCACTAAACGATTACCTGAGGAATCCTGCTAATATCTTTATATCGCGTAATCCGCCTCAAGAAGGATCCGAGCAAAAAAAGGGGCAGGAAGAAAAGCAGGCAGTGGAAGAATACGAAGGAGTAGTTGCGGTTGAACCCACGGGGACGATCTGGTTGGGTTCGGAAGTCGGAAAAGTACAAGTGCAGGGTTTGTCACTAGCCGAGGCAGAAAAAGCGATTGAAAAAAGCTTGCTCAAGTTTGATCCCAAGCCCAAAGTATCGGTCAAACTTTTTGTCAGTAAAGACCGACCGAAGGAGGAGCTTTTGCCGGATACTCATTATATTGCTCCCGGAGAGACACTCGATATTATTGTAGCAGGTACAATGAAAGATCAACCGATCGACGGATCTTATTATGTGGAACCTAACGGGGAAGTTACCCTTGGTCTGGCTTATGGGCGGGTCTACCTCAAAGGGCTCAGTTTCCCGGAGGCGGAAGAAGTTCTGACCACTAAACTTCAAGATATATTAAAACAGCCCGTAGTTTCAATTACTCTTGAAGGATGGGGCAAAGTGCGAAAACCGACGCCAAAGGAGACGGAGGAAACACAAAAAGAGAGGGGTTCCGAAAGAAATAAAATCAAACCCAATCAATCGATGAATCCGCCGGAAACAGAAAGTGGAGAAGCGGCGGCTGCCAGAACCGCGGCGGAAATGAAGGCGCTACAAGGCCGCTGGAAGGTGGTGAATATCGAGAAAGAAAAAGACGGGGAGTTTGCGTTGTCCACATCCGCTTATGTCGAATTCGGGAAGCCAACCAAAGAATCGGTGGGGCCGACTAATCCGTTCCATGCAACAAATGCTTATAAAGCTTTTATGCACAGCAAGGATTTCAATAAAGGGGAATATAGTAATTTCATTTATAAAGTTGATCCAACCGCGAAAACAAAAACAATCGATCTTTATGAAGAATCGTTCCGGCCGCCTGGAGTCAAAGGGGAATTATCGGCTCTTGGAATATATGAATTGGACGGAGATCAACTGAAGATCTGCCTTGCGAATTACCGCCCCCCGATGTTCACTGATCCGCGGCCCAAAGATTTTACAATTAAACCAGACTCGGATAATGTGCTTGTAACTCTCCAAAGATTTCCGCCTACCGCCGATGAAAAAGAAATCCAAGGCAAATGGGATGTTATTCTTCAAACGGATGACGGTACGAATATATCCGAGAGTGCGGCGAATAACATTGCCAATATCTCATTTTCGGACTCTTCGTCTGAAATAAGCGGCCATGATAATAAGCGCAACGCAACCGCACCATATGTTATCATTCCGGATAAGGTGCCAAAACGTTTTATATCATACGGCTACATATTAGATAGACATTCAATGGCGTATATCTGGTCCGGCATATACAAATTCGAAGGCGAGCGGTTGTGGATTGCTTTTCGCATAGGCCGTCCTGTACCGGAGAAGTTCGAATCTATGCCCGGCTCGGGCATAACGTTGCTTGAACTACGAAGAAGCGAGCCGAAAAAAGAGGAACAAGCGGAACCAAAAAAATCGGACAATAACATACCGGCCGAATCGGCGGAACAGAAGAAGACTCAGGAAAAAGACGAAAAAGAATAAATAAGCGGAAAATATTATTTCTCGCAAAGGCGCAAAGCCGCCAAGGGCAGATTAGTTTATTTCAACGCGAAATGGCGAAAGATCGAAAACACGAAATTATTATAAACATCTGTTTTCGATCTTTCGATCTTTCGGGTTTTCGTGATTAAATGATATTCTGCTTTTTTTGCGTCTTTGCGGCTTGGCGAGAAATATTATTTGGCTCTCCGTGTTCTCCGTGTCTCCGTGTTGAATTTCTAAGAAATAATTTCCCGCACCACAACCCGGTTGCCGCGGACTTCCACCACTTCCACGGTTTTACCCGGGTCGATCATGTCGCCGTCGGCGATGACGTCGATCACCGCGTCGCCGAACCGGGCCTTGCCTGCCGGCATTAGCGGCGTGGAGGTTACGCCTTGCGTGCCTACAAGTTCGTGCAGATCAACCAGAAGCTCGCGCCGGCTGATGGTTTCGCGCTCCTCGGCCTCGGGCGGGGACAGGATCATGTGGCTGAGTATCGGGGCATGGGGCAGCCATTTGCGGCTCAAAAGCGCCGCGGCAAAAAGCGCCGCTGTCGCGCCGCCGATTATCAGCAACGATCGTTGCATCTCGGCCACTTGCTGGGAACTGCGGGGCATGACCAGGATCTGACTGGCCAGCACCAGCGATAGTATCACCATTATTCCGCCGCCCAGCGCGAAGATGCCGAAGCCCGGGATCACGAAAATTTCCAATAGAATGCAGGCCACGCCCGAGAGGAACAAGATCGAGATGAGCCAGCCCGGGGCCCCGTTGAGGAATTGGCTCCAAAAGAAAAGCATAAAACACACCAAGGCCACGAATGCCCCCAGGCCCAGGCCCGGCGTGTGAAACTCGAAGTACAGTCCGGCCGCGCCGATGAATAAAAGCAAAATAGCCACACCACGGGAGCTCAGGGCCTCGATTAACTTATCGGCCCAGCCGGGCTCGACCAAGGCGGGCTCGTTCTCCAGCCCGTAATGTTGCTTGAATTCGCCGAAATTCGCCGTCAGGGCGTTTGCCAGCCGCATTTGCAGGGCTTGATTTCCGTCCAGTTTCAAGGGCACGTTGTGCAAGGAGATTTTCTGTCCTTTTTCCCATTGGGCCGGATTGGGCTGCTCGGCAAGTTCCTCGGAGGAAAAATATTCCACCTCGCCCAGGTGCGTGCATTGATAGACTTCCAGATCGGGATCGATAAGCGCGGCCATAAGCGACCAGGAACGGCCTTTATGCGGGGCCAGCGTCTGGCGGATTAGTTGGCGTAACAAGGCCACTTCGTCTTTCGTTATTTCCAAAGCCCCCGGCCCGCCAAGGACAGCCTTGGGATGCATCACCACCTGGTCGCAAGCCAAGACGATCAAGGCGGCGTCTGATCGGGCCTCCTTGGGGATGTAGGCCACGGTGCGGACCTGGCTGGGATTAAGGCTGAGCAAAAAATTTACCAGTACGCCGGTGTCGGCCGGCGACCCGCCCGGACTTTCGATCCACAGGCAGATGAAATTTACGTCGTGCAGGCTGGTTTGATCTTCGATCATTTTTTGCACCTGCCGGACTTTGTCGCTGGTTACCGGTCCCTTGAGGTCGATGCGCACCGCCTTCCAGGGATTTTCCAGGGATGGATCGTCCTCGATCGCCAGCGGCGCCAGGTCCAAGGCCTGGACAAGATCGCGGCGGTTGGCTGCCAGATATGTGACGAATCCCAGATCACGGGCTTTTTTGCCGGTCAACTGCAAGGGTTCGCCGGCCGGCTTGAAGACTTCCGGGGTCGCGGCGGCTTGCGTTTTTTTCAGCTCGACGAGACCTTCAGGCGTGACGTATTCGGTGCCGACCTCGGTCTGCACGGACAGGATTTCCAGCGACGGGTCCAATAGCCCCAGGGCCAAGGGCACGGTCAATTTGCGGCGCCGGCCGGCAATTTCGCGGTATGCGGCGCGGACCGTTTCGCTGATTTGGCTCTTGTCTACGCCCGCCGGTCCGATAGAAGCGTCCGGGGCCATGATAATGTCGTCGCAGGCCATGACCGCCAATATGGCGTGGCCTTGGATTGATTGGGGCAAATAGGCCACGGTCTTGGCCGCGTTGAGATCCTCGCCGGTCAAGTAGTTGGCCAACTCATAGCAGGCCCCGAAGTTGCTCGCTTTGGCGAAATTTTCCTGGCCCGGCGGAATGAAAAACTCGAAGATCAAATAAGGTTTGACGTTTTGAGCCTGGGCCTTTTCCAGGGCCTTGCTGACAAACTGCTTTACGCGATTGGCGGCCTGATCGGTAATGGGCAGCGGCAGGCGGATGGAAAAAGCGAGTTGTTTGGGGGCCTCGGGCGCGGCGGCCGGCTGGATTTGCTTGCCGGAAGGACCTTCATTGGCGGCGACAACTTCACCCAGGCAACTAAAAAAAAGCACGCCTGCAAGCGCTGCCAAGGCCATAACCGGGCGGCGCCGCCAAAATAGATCGGTTTCCACGTTTGCTCGGATCATTGTTCCAAAAAGCCTGATAAACATTATCCTTTAGATTATAAGATCTATTTAGCCCCCGGTGAATACACCGGGGGCCACATGGCGTATTTTGTCCTATTAACCCCCCGTGTATTCACAGGGGGCTAAATGTCATTCCAGAATGCAGTTGGAATAGATATTGATGCAACCGCCATTGAAGCCGTGAAGCGGCAATAGCATGTCTCAAGTTGCGAAGAATCGCTGCCGATGTTCTGATGTCTATCGCGATTTCCCGCCGGGCCGGCCGGCCTGCTGCGTGGCCGAGTCGTCCACGATCTTTTCCCAACCCCGCGGCGTGTAGGCCTGGAAAGGATTGCCCTGGAAAAAATGCAACGGATCGTTGATCGTCACCTCAAAGAATGCATATGAGGTATGGCTCTTGCCGTTGGGCTGATAAATTTCCAGACAGTTGGGCGTCATGTCGGGAACGTTCAACCTCAAAGTCGCCGTGCTGAAGTTGGCGGCATCCTGCTGGTAGCGAGGATAAGCCTCAAGGCAAATCACATTTTGGAAGCCCGGCGGAGGCGGCACTACGCGGATCCAATATCGTTGGCGAAGTTTCTGCGCTTCCGCGCCGAATAGAAACGGCAGCGGACCGTCGACTATGGCCTTGCCCTGCATTTCCGGCGGTAATTTGTGCTCTACCAACTGCTTTTGCTTGGGTAAATACTGGAAAACCGACTTGCCGTCGCAAATCCAGTGGTCCGCCCGGTCTGCTTCGATGGGTGCAAGTTTGCCGTCCGGACCTTCGGTCGACAATACGCGAAAGACTCCCTTGTCCGGAGCGGCGTACTTCAGTATGCCTGTATCGACGTTTACAGCGGCCTTTGGATCGGCATTAGGCTTTGGAAACACGGGATCGTATTCCCAGCGCTTGAAGTTGGCATCGAAGGTTTTTATATCCTTGCTCTTCTGCTCCCAGGCATTAAGCACGCGATCTAACTGGGCTTCCTCCTGCGGCGTAAGCGTAAAAGGCGGGGGAGGCGGCTGTTGCGGTTGCGCGGCCGTGTTTTGTTGCGGCAGTGGAAACGCTTGCCGCTCTTTTGGCAAAAGCGGTTGCGACTGGTTGCCGATTTGGCCCTGCGGCGAGTATTGACGCGTTGCATCCGGCGCAGCGCGGCGCTGGATCGTGGGAAGCTGCGGATTGACCGGCTGATCCGGTCCGGGCGCTGCATCGGACGGACGAATAGGGTTGGGCCTGGGCCAAGGTTCGGTCTGCGCTTGTGCCCAAAGCGAACTAGCGGTCAAGCAGAAAAAAACCGCCGTTGCCCAGCTAAGTCGACGTGCCATTGGGATCCTCCCAAAATGTATGGAATTGTTTCCTTATTCCAATCGGATTTTTCACATGCCAAGTTGTTAGTTCGTGGTCGGAGGCGTCCGACCGCTAAAACCCATCCAACCGGCCGCAGATTCTAGCAAGAACCTCCAGCCTGCCATAGAGGAAATAATAGTGGAGAGTGGTTAATGGAGAGTGGTTAATGGGCAAGGGGGGATTGTTATTTAAAATAGATAAAATAAACAGCTTGGATTGAATTAATCTCTTTTTTTATTCGACCAACATCATCATTCATCCATAATCTCTGCCCACTGACCACCTGCCCATTACTCCCCGATGATCTTTACCAGCACGCGTTTTGCCCGGTGGCCGTCGAACTCGCCGTAAAAGACTTGTTCCCAAGGTCCGAAATCGAGTTTGCCCTTGGTAATGGCGATCACCACCTCGCGGCCCATGATTTGCCGCTTGTGATGGGCGTCGCCGTTGTCTTCGCCCGTGCGATTGTGGTGGTATGTTTGCGGCGACGGATCGAACGGGGCCAGTTTTTCCAGCCAGGCCTTGTAATCTTCGTGCAGCCCCGGCTCGTCGTCGTTGATGAACACCGAGGCCGTGATGTGCATGGCATTGCACAGCAGCAGCCCTTCCTTAATCCTGCTTTTGGCCACCGCATCCTCAAGGCGATTGGTGATGTTCACGAAGTCCATGCGCTTGGGGACGTTGAAGGTCAGATATTCGGTGTGGGATTTCATGTTAGGGTTCTGGGTTGATGATT
>JBEKZY010000237.1:0-7882 GCA_049509395.1 Thermoguttaceae bacterium
GGACATTAGCTTGCGGGAGAAATCGAAAGGAATTTCATCGGCCTTGCGAAAGGTTTGCAGGGCCGCGGTTTCGATAACCTCGGTATGCTCAAGAATCGCCCGGTCCAGTACGTTTCTAAGTCCGGTCTGAAAATGGCTGTTAAGAAAAGCGAATTCCAATACCTCGTCGTCTTCCTTGCGGACCACGTCGCAGTGGCGCTCCAGAATCACACGGTCCAAGGTGAGCGTGCCGGTCTTGTCGGCGCACAGAATGTCCATAGCGCCGAGATTCTGGATGGCGTTCAGGCGTTTTACGATCACCTTTTTCCGCGACATGGCGATCGCGCCCTTGGACAGGCAGACGGTGACGATCATGGGCAACATTTCGGGCGTCATGCCCACCGCCACGCTCAAGGCGAAAAAGAAGGCCTCGATCCAGTCATGTTTTGTCAGACCGTTGATGAGGAACACCAAGGGCACCATAACCATCATGAAGTAGATCATCAGCCAGGTGAATTTGCTCACACCCTTGTCGAAACTGGTTTGCACCTCTTGGCCGATGATCGAACTGGCCATGCCGCCGAGATAGGTTTTCAAGCCGGTTTCGACGACCACGCCCGTGGCCGCCCCGCTTTCCACGCTGGTGCCCAAGAAACACACATTTTTCAATTCCAGCAGGGATTTCACGGGGCCGGTTTCGGGAGCGTCAAATTTTTCCCCGGGAAACGATTCGCCGGTCAGGCTCGATTGAATTACGAACAAGTCCTTGCAGGAGAGAATGCGTATATCGGCGGGAATCATGTCGCCGGCCGCGAGCCGGATTATGTCACCGGGAACAAGCTGGCCAAGGGGCAATTCGCTTGCCGCGCCGCCGCGCACGACCGTGGCCGTGACGCTGATCATGGCCTTGAGTTTCGCCGCGGCGTCGTCCGCCCTGGCCTCCTGCACGAATCGCAGCGACACGCCCAAAAACACCATGATGAGCATCACCGTTCCGGCGCCGGCGTCGCCGGTCAGATACGAAATCACCGCCAGGATCAAGAGCAGGATGACCAAAGGATTCATGCACGCATGACCCAACAGCCTGAGCCGTCCGAGCCGCTGTTCCTGGGCGATCACGTTAGGGCCGTATTTTTCCAACCGCTCTTGGGCTTCCTCTTCGCTTAAGCCGTTTTCATTGGTTTGAAGCTTGCCCAGTACGACATCCGCAGTGTTTTGCGCAACCTCGATCAACAACGGCGACACCTGAACATGGTTCGCCTGGCGCTTGATGATCGCCAGAATATTTTTCGGCAGAATTGAAGTGGGCAGGATGGGCATGATTACGGGAGTTTACAGTTATCGGTTTTTTATCGTATTTACACGTATGAATGCCTCAACGGACGGCTGCGTTACAGACCGAAAGGAATCGGATAATATACTAGAATCTCGATATTTATGCCAGCGGGATAAATACCAGATTATTAGACATATCCGGCAGGCTATAATTTTCACCCTCGGATATATTTCCGCCGCCGCTTCAGTCCAGGGCCGATTGCAATCCGCCCGAAAGCAGCAAGCCCTCGAGGGCCACGGCACTTAAACGCAGTTGGCGCAGGCTTTCAAGATAGGACAGGTTCGCCTGGAAGTAAGTGCGCTGGGAAATAAGCAGGTTTTGATAGTTGAATTCGCCTTGTTGATAACCGGATCGGACCAGGTCCAGGGTTTTGACCGAATTGGGCAGGATCTGGCCGGCATACTTTTGCACTTGCCCGTTGGCGTTGGAATATTGCTCGAATATGGAAGCGAATTTTTGCCGCAATTCCAATTCCACACGCCGGACTTCGTTTTGGGCGGCGATTAACTGCGACTGGGCCTTGGCTATATTGCCCTGATTGCGGTTGAAAATCGGCAAAGGCACCCCGACTTCCACGGCCGCGATGTTTTCGCCGATCTCGTTGTTGTAATGTATCGCCGTGCGAAGATTCACGTTCGGCGTACGCTCGGCATATTCCCTGTCGACCTGGCATCGGGCGCGATCCATGCCGGCGCGGGCCTCGGCCAATTGCGGACTGGCGGCCAAAATCTGTTCCAAGGCCGTGTTCCATTCAAATTGCGGCGGGCTGTCTTCCAATCGGCCTGCCAGGGCAACGGGCGCCATTTCGGGCATGCCGATTACCGCGGTCAATCGCCGCCATACGGACTGATGGCGGTTGCGGGCGTTTTCAAGCTGAATCCGGGCGGTGTCGGCTTCCACGCCGGCTTGCAGCACGTCAACTCGGCTCACTTCCTTGGCGGCGAACAAATTCTCGGCCGTCTTCAAATTCTCTTCGCCTATGTGGACCAACTGCTCGTTGATTTCAATGGTCTGCTGGGCGTAGAGAACCTCGTAATAGTTCGACCGCACATCGTTCAATACCCTGCGCATTTGTGCTTGCCAGGCCCACTGGGCTTGTAACACCTCTTGACTCACGACTGCCCGGTTGAGTTTCAATTTTCCCGCGGTGACAATTTCCTGGCTGACAAAGGCCCCTTGCTTGCCTGCCGTGCCGTGCGTGCCCATTTCTTCGCTGGAATAACCGGCTACAGGATTCGGATAAAGTCCTACTTGCTCTAACTGACCATTTGCGGCCTGGATCCGCATGGCCGCCTGGCATAAGGTGGGATTCATCTGAAGGGCCAGTTGTTCCAACTGGGCCAGCGTTAAGCCGGGATTGGCAACGGCCATGCCGATTGAAGGCGGTCCTAACGGCGGCATCTCGGCAGGTTGCGCAGCGGGCGGCAGGACTGGAAAATTATCGAGCCTTTGCTGAGGGGGAGCGCTTGGCATCGGTTGGGATGGAACTGGCAGGGGATTCTGGGCTTTTACGCCCGCTCCACCCAGCGCCAATAGTATGCAGAGAAATAAAAAAAGGCCGCGCAAGGACAAATTCCAATGCATGTCAGCAATCCTTTCCTCTGGCGGCATCGATCAGCTTAATACCTATAGATCTCTAGGATCTAAGGATCGCTTTCCCATCGACCTTTGTATTTCAGATGTTCCGATCCTATCAACTATGTCGGATTTAACTTATGTAAGGCTATATAGATTGCTGCAAGTGGGTCGAGGATTAAGACGGAAAATACCCTATATGTTATCGCACTTGCCGACTTATCCCAAATTGTCATTTTGCCGCGGCATCCGCTTAGACTGAGACAAGTGACAATAAGATCAAATCATTCATGCGCAGGCCTACATTGGCGGTCGTCGCCGCGGCGAGAGAAGGTTCAAAAGCCCCACAAATAAAGCGGCCCCGATGATAGACCATAAAACCGGAAAGTTTTTGCCGCTGATCTGAAGCATGAATGGTTCCGGCAGACCTATCAGCCCGGCCAACCAGCTCCCAAACAATGCGCCGATAAAACCCAGCACAACGCACACCAGGTAGCCGCCATGACTGTACCCCACAATTCTCTGGGCAACTGCGCCGCAGATGCCGGCTACTAGCAACAGGATCAAGAAGCCGCCAAAGCTCATGATTCATTTCTCTAAGATTACTTATGAACTTGTTTATTTTATACGGTCCACTTAAACACGGGCCAGGGGATCCATTAAAATATCCGCCCTTACTTTTTGCCTTTTACACTTTCCTTTGGCAGTCTGGCAACCAGTTTGGCAGCTAAAAGACTAACTTTTGTAAATGAAAGGTCTAAAACCAGTTTTTGGGTCGCGTCTGCAATTGTGCATAGAAGTTGAGTAATACACCGTAGTTGAGTTATACGCCCTATCAATTTCTTATTAAAAACTTATCCCAACACGAAATTCGTCATTCTGAGCAAAGCGAAGAATTTACAAGGAACACAATGGCAAAAATGGGTGATATGAGTCTGCAATCGAGATCCTTCGCTGCCCTCAGGATAACTTTTGGGATAAGCTCTAAGTGCAAAGCTTCGGTGTAGTTGTTATGATTCTGCTGTTCCGGCACGCAAATTGCGATTTTTTACAATGTGTATGTAATAATTCTAATACAATTCAAATGGATACATATACGGTCCCGGTGGATCGGAAACGATACATGTCCCGATTAACAACTCGCAACATGGTTCTTATTCTCGAAAATAGTCGGTTGGCCGACTCCAGACGTTTTTCGCAATTTATATTGCTGAAACTCCTCCGCTTTCTTACAATTGAATTGGTGAAATCGTGATCGGAAATACGACGATGCCCAATCGCAAAGAAGCGAAATCTTTATTGCAAAACGACACCGCCTCATGCCAGCCGCTGTCGGTACTGCTGGTCGAAGATAGTCTGGCTAACCGGAAAATTATCGCCCTCATGTTAAGGAAGCGCGGGCATCGGGTAACGGTTGCCGAGAACGGCCGCCAGGCATTGAAACGGTTTATAAGCGGCCGTTTTAATGCGGTTTTGATGGATATCGAGATGCCGGTCATGAACGGGTATCAAACTGCCGCGGCGATCCGCCGAAAAGAACTGCCCCCCGAACCCCGGACGCCGATCATCGCCTTAACCGCGCATCTACTGGATAGAAATCATCATCAGTGGACTGATGCCGGCATGGATGCTTATCTGACAAAACCAATCAACGTTAATCAATTGATTTCACTGGTTGAAAGAATAACGTACCGCGAATCTCGAAATGACGGAAACGCCGGGGTGCATCCGGCGGCAAGCCCGGGCGCGGCGGGAAAGGATCGTCTTGCGCCGGTCATTGACTTTGCCGCGATAATGTGGCGCCTGGAAAACGACCGGGAACTTTTTCAGAATTTCGTGGAGATTTTCAATGAAGACGCTCCAAAACTATTGGAATCGATCCTGTCTGCCGCGGCGTGCGCAGATTTGGCGGCAATCCGGCGGGCGGCTCATGCCTTAAGGGGGCTCGCGGCTAATTTCAACGCGAAGGAACTGGCGGAAACCGCGGGCCGTTTGGAACTCGCAGACGCCGATGAGCTTTTTCAAAGTCAAGCCGCTTTGCCCAAAAAGCTCGCCAACGAGATCGCGCGGGTACGGAAAGCCTTGGCGTTCTATCAATAGCAGATATAGTCCGCCTATTGAGTCTAAAGTTTGTATTGTTGTGGGGCAGATTGCCAATCTGCCCAAAAAGCAGGTTTGGCAACCTGCTCCACATGCGACATCAAATAGCCGATTCTCGATAATCCGATCAGGCGTCTGGTATTTCATGTAGGGCGCCGTCACACGATTGCTTTATGTAGTTCGGGGCGGCCGGTTGTTTGGGGATGGTGAAGCGAAATGCGCTTCCTTTACCCGGAGTCGACTCCAGCCAGATTCGTCCGCCGTGGTTCTCCACGATAAGCTTGCAGAATGCCAGGCCGACTCCGTTGCCGGCGATTTCCTCCATATTGTGCAGGCGCACAAACATTTCAAAAATCCGCTCTTGGTGTTCGTCGGGCACGCCCAGTCCATTATCCATCACGCCGAAAGTCCATACGCTCTCATCTCCTCCCGCGGCCACGTGGATATGCGGCGGGCAGGGGCCGCGATATTTGATTGCGTTGCCGATCAGATTCTGAAGTAATTGGCGGATCTGTAGTTCGTCGCCTATTATGGTCGGCAAGGGGTCGTGAGTGATTGTGGCGCATGCCGCCTTGATCTCCGCTCGCATGTGTGCGCTGACCTGATAGAAAACGGCCTCCATGTCCACGTCCGTGAACTCCTGCGTACGCGATTCGAAATGGGCGAATTCATGCAACCTGTCGACAAGGTCGGACATGCTCCTTACCACGGCTTGCACGTCTTTTAATAATCCACGCGTCTCATCATCGAACTTTCCACGGTGTTTTTCCTCTAAGAACTGAAAAAACCCCGATACTGTGGCCAGGGGAGACTTTATTTCATGGACCAACATATGGCTAAAGGCATTTAGCCGCTTGTTGCTTTGCTCCAGCTTCATGGCACGGGCTTCAAGCTCGCGATTCCTTCGATTTTGGACAGCCATGCTCATAATCGCTTCCTGGCAGTAAAAACGGCCCAACGGAATTATCATCATTAGTCAAAGCCGCCTTGCAGGGTTGGACAAGCGGCACGCTTTTTTAATCGCTGAGTTGTATGACATGCCCGATGGAGATCCCCAATGAATGAATCTTGTTGCGCAAGCTGCCGCGTGTTATTCCCAGTTGTTCGGCGGCTTTCGATTGATTGCCGCCCGTTTCGCGAAGCACGCGCGTGAGTAGATATTGCTCCATCAATTCCAAAGTTTCGTTGTAAAGATTATGCGATCCGGCTCTTTCTCTTTCGTCGATAAAATCCTCAAGACTACTGGGTAAAAAGACCTTGCCGGCATCGGTTTCTTGGAACTGGAAACCATTGTTCACCGCGTCAGGCAGAAGTTCGCCGACCAGCACCGGCCCGCTGGCCTTGAGCATGGCGGTTCGCAGAACGGTCTGCAACTCGCGCACGTTCCCGGGCCAGGAATACGCAACTAGCTTCGCCATTGCGTCGGGCGATACTCCTTGTATTTCCTTGCGCAGTTCTTTACAAAATTTGGCCAAGAGATACCCGACCAATAATTTGATGTCCTCCCCGCGATCCCGCAGCGCAGGCAAGTCGATGCGGTACCCGTTTAAGCGGTGGTAAAGGTCCATGCGGAATTTGCCTTCGACGATCATTTTTTCCAGATCGCAGTTGGTGGCCGAAATGATTCGCACGTTGGTTTCGATAGTTTCGCTTCCGCCTACCCGCTCGAATTGCTGGTCTTGGACTATACGCAGAACTTTACTTTGCGTGGCGGGCGACATGTCGCCCACCTCGTCCAGGAAGATCGTGCCGCCGTGGCACTGCTCGAACTTTCCAATTCGCTGCCGATCCGCTCCGGTGAAGGCCCCTTTCTCATGCCCGAACAACTCGCTCTCCAAAAGCGTGTCTGAGAGCGCGGCGCAATTTACCGCCAGGAAGTGTTGCTTGCTCCGCGAACTGTGCTGGTATATCGCCCGGGCAACCAACTCTTTCCCGGTGCCGCTTTCACCGCAGATCAGGACGGACACGTCTTGGGTTGCAATACGGCCGACCTCCTTGTAGACGTCCAGCATGGCCGGACTGTGGCCGATAAGCGCGTCGTGTTCATTGATTTCATCCCCGATCTCGTCCAATTCCGGTATTTTCACCGGCACTTCCATGAGCCGCCGCGTTTCCAAGGCTCGTTTAACGACATGCCGCACGCGCTCCAGGCTCAACGGCTTGATTAGAAAATCATAGGCCCCGCATTTCATGGCTTCGATGGCCGTATGACTATCGTCGGATACCGTGATGAAAGCAATCGGCAACTTGGGATCGATAACCCGCACTTGCCCTATTAACTCCAATCCCGAGGCATCCGGCAATGAGATGTCCAGCAACAATACATCGGGCGAGTGCCGGCGGACGGCGTCGAGCCCTTCCCGGGCGTTGCGCGCAGTAAGCAGATTCGCGCCGCTGTCCTCCAGGGCTTTATGGACCAGCCGTAAAACAGTCTGGTCGTCGTCAATTGCTAAAACAATAGACATGCCACTCACCCGTAAGAAATTATTTTCTTAAAGCCTTTAAAATTCATATAACGATTAGCACAACCTGGGTTACGACCCAACACATTCAAATAGGGAATGCAAGAGCGTTCCAGGCAGGTTGACTTTACTGCGATATTATACACAGACAGTTGCCCCCTCTATTAAGTGGCCTGAATCATACATGCTATTATGTTTCTTACATCTTTAGGTTGATCAACATAAATCACATGGAAAAATTGGGTAATTATTTAGGGTCAGTAAGAGATTTCGGATTAGATGGATTTTTTCCGGCCTGAAGATTTTGTAATTGGAAGCCGGGCAGACAGTTTGGTCTTTAAGAATCAGAAGTGGAAATAGAACGATCAAGGAGATTCCAAAGGAACCAAATTAGAACTGACGTTTGTCGCAATAAATATGCTTTTATTCC
>JBEKZY010000238.1:0-7877 GCA_049509395.1 Thermoguttaceae bacterium
CAGATCGATATTCCAGTAATCGCCTTTATAGCCCAGGTCCACGTAATATCCCACGCCTGTACAAGGCACGTTCAGTGCGTTATTCACATCGCGATAATAGATGCTGTGGTACCAGGTGATGTCGTCAGGATCGAAGCCTGGCCGGCGGAAACCGTACTCGTCGTAAATACATTCCCCGGAAAGCTGGAACTGGCCGAACCGAACCATGGCGTCGGCGCCGACGTGGTTATTAAATTCCTTCTGCTCGTCGGACCCGATTCCATCCTGCCACTTGACCGAAATTCCCAGCGCATAGTAGTCGTTTTGCAGCCCCAGGCGCGAAATCAGCGCCTTGGATGAATTGCTGTCGAGATCCTCCGAACCGTTTGTAATCGCCACGTCGCCCACAAAAATACCCGGTTGATAACGAACCAATATTCCCGTTTCCCGCCACAAAATCGATTCGGCGCGGATGTAAGGCGCGTCGATCCGCGCATTGCTGTACAAGGGGAAATAGTATCTGCCGAACGGCGTCTCCATTTTCCCCACTGTGATAGTGAAGTCGTCGCGGCGGCACGAAATCAGCAGCTTCGAGATCTCGAAAGTGTCTACACGGAAATTGGCGAGGTAGGAACGCCGCTCGGGCGTATCGGCAAGAATGTTCTGATCGAACGGCTGGTTAAGATAGAACTCGCCCTCGACCTTTGTTTCCCAATTGCCCAACTGCCGGCGAAACATCGGGGAAATCACTCCCTCGGCGCCGAATGACTCTTCCATACCGGTCCACTGGATGCGTTGATCGTCCCGAAAGTAGCCCCGGACCAGTCCGCCAACATCCCAGCAACGCTCGGCAGCGGCGGGCGAAACGGCCGGTAATGCGCATTGCACCTCCGGCATGCGCTCCGTAATCGGCAAAGCCTCGGCATACGGGAACATCGGCCCCTCCCGCGGCACTGGGATTGGCAATGGAACCGCCTCGGGCTGAGAATTGGAATACTGTGTAGCGGGTAGCACCGGTTCTTGAACCGGTGCGGCTTGCCGCAAAATGTTGGCAGAGTACTGTGCAGTCACTACGGCAGGCTGCTGATACTGTATGGCCGGGCTCTCATAAGATCCACTGAACACAGGGCCAAACACGGCGCTGTTTTGCCCCTCTGCAACCCAATCCGGCTGCTGTGCCCGAGCACCGAATGTTATGCCCAGCAATATGGCAACAACCAGTAAAACCACATGCATGCAATCTGCCCGAGCCGACAGCACCGTAATGCAATAGGCATCGGAACCATGGCGCTTAAGGCTGAAAACCGATCGCCGGCGGGCGACGAGGCTATCGAGGGGCATAATTGATCTGGATGAAATCTATTGCTTATATAAATACGTATATTCCTTGGATTCATCGTCCCCCCAAAGTCAACTTTGTGAAAAAAATGCTTAAATCCAAAAGACATTGCCCAATTTACCCATTCGCCCCGACCAGAACCGCCAACCAAATCGCTAAACTCGCCTGTAAAGCCGCGACCATTGATCGCGCGAAATTTATGTCGGAAATCCGTAATTTGCGCCAACGGGCAAGAAGCGGAGCATGTTCGGTTGGTCGGTCGCAGCCCTTCAACACGATAATCCCGCTTCGCGTAGGTTGCCGGACAAGGATGTTTATTGAATGCCAGATAATGAATGTCCCATAAAAAGTTCAGCCCGGGAGCTCGCTCCCGGAGTTTTTCTACAGCATTTTCACTATTCTCAAACAAAACGGGCCGCCCGCGCGGACAGCCCATTATTGTTGACAGTAAATTTTCGTTATGAATCTACATGGTTTGCTTCCGCCGCCGCCATGCGTATCCACTTAGGCCGAAGGCACCGATACCGAGTAGGAGAAGGGTTGAGGGTTCAGAGACGAAGGGCCCCGGATACTCTACGACGTATCCGCTGCCGAGTTGTTCCGTTTTACTAAGATCATTCCATGTCCCTGGGATGTCGCTGCCCGTACTAAGCGGTCCATACATCATTACGCTATCTTCCTGTCCGCTGTTCGGCTCGCCTGGAGCCCAATTCGTGTAGATCCACGGTTCCCCGGTGACCCAGGCGAAGCTGTCGCCATTTCGATAACCCCCTATGGCATAGCGACCACCCAACACCTGAGTTGAGATCATGAAATCGAGAATGAAATTGTTCTCCGCAGCAGAAGTCACTGTGGCGAGGTATCCCGCGCTGCCTAGGTATGTTTTGGACTCCACCGCCATCATGGCTGTGTTCCAGTTCACGGTACTGTCGCTTACGACTTCATATGCATGTCCGTTTCCCCCATCCGTGACATTCCATATAATCGGCGATGCCAAAGCGGAAGACCCCAAACTGACAATCAGCATTGTCATCGTCGCCACCATGCTCAAAAACAACGTTCTCATCATACACCTCCTTTGAAGTTGTAGGCGACTTGTCGCCTTTGCTGAAATAAACAAATATAGAAAATCTTCGTAAAAAAACCTTGGATAATTAGCCCACTGCAAGTAAGCCGACCAAAGAATGCACGTCGAAACTCACTGCTACGATTTAGTAACCGTATATCAGGTGTGCTAACGCTGCCTCATAAAACATTGAAAAGAAGACAAAGTAATGTTGCCTAATCTATCCCCCCCCCGCAAATGTCAATAGTTTTCCGTCAAGTTTCCTGAAATTAGTTCTACTGATGGGGTAAGGGGGGTATTACGTAATATGTTGAATCATGCGTTTCTATTTGGTATCTTTAATTTTAGGGGGGAAATGGAGAAAACAAACATGGCAACCAATCTTTCGCCAGAAAACGAGATGTAATATGAGTCCGACCATTACCGAACAACAACGGCAGGCTCTACATGAAATGAACGATGCCGGGCCCGTGACTGTAATTGACCCAATTTCCCACGCAGAATATGTCCTGGTGCGCGCTGATATCTTCGGACAATTGCAGACATGGATGAGCGATATGGAGCCTCATGAGGCTTATCCGATGGTCGATCAAATCATGGCCTACGATGATGCACATGATCCAACGCTTGAGACCTATCAGGATAACAATCGCTCGCGAGGTACCGAATGATAAGCCGTGGCGATGTCGTGATCGTGGAGTTCCCGTACCAGGATGGAACTAAAGGGAAGAATCGTCCGGCGTTGGTAGTCCAGTATGAGTAAAGTGGATGCTTGCCTTAAAGCTTCACTGGGATTAACATAGGTTTTCCTTTCTTTTACTCCACGACCGCTTCCCCAATTCCCCGTTCCACCGCCCCAAGAATCTTATCCAATTGCCCAAGCGTGATCGAAAGCGGGGGCATGATCACGATTACATTGCCCAACGGGCGGAGTAGCACGCCTTCGCTTCGAGCATAATCGCAAACCCGCATGCCGCGCTTTTCTTCCCAGGGATAAGGCTCTTTGCTGGTTTTGTCGCGGACCAACTCGATCGCTCCGATCAGGCCGCACTGGCGCACGTGCCCGACGTGCGGCAGTTGACCCAGACTTGCAAGATGTTCTTTCAGCCGGGCGATTTTCGGCTGAAGATGATATAGTGTTTTTTCCTCCTCAAAAATATCCAGCGAGGCCAGCGCCGCTGCCGCGCCCAGGGGATTGCCGCCGTAGGTATGGCCGTGGAAAAAGGTCTTGCTTTCGGCATACGCGCCCAAGAATGCCTGATAAATATTGTCTGTCGCAAGGGTGGCGGCCAAGGGCAGATACCCGCCCGTTATGCCCTTGGCCAGGCACAGGAAATCGGGCGTGACGCCCTCGTGCTCGCAGGCGAACATTTTTCCCGTGCGCCCAAAGCCCACGGCCACCTCGTCGGCGATTAAAAGCACGTCGTATTTTCGCGTCAGTTCCCTGACCCCGCGCAGATATCCCGCCGGATGCACGATCATGCCCGCCGCCGCCTGCACCAGAGGCTCGATCACCATGGCGGCAATGCGCCGGTGATGCTCGGCCAAAACCCGCTCCAATTTTTCCAGGTGATATTTGCACAATTCATCCGGCCCGACGCCTGCGGGCGTTCGATACGTATCGGGCGCCGGCACGCGGAGCGTGTCGAACAAAAGCGGCCGGAACATGGAGTGGAACCGCTCCACTCCGCCCACGCTCACGCTGCCTACGGTATCGCCGTGATAGGCCTCGCCCAGGGCCAGGTAGCATGTCTTCTCCGGCCGGGGATCTTTTCGTTGCCGCCAGTATTGCAGGGCCATTTTAATAGCCACTTCTACGGCCGTGGCCCCGTCGTCGGAAAAGAAAACATGCTTTAAGCCCGGCGGGGCGAGATCGACCAGGCGCTTTGCCAAGCGGATGGTCGTGGGATTAGATCCGCCCAAAGAACTGACGTGCGACACACGATCGAGCTGAGAGCGAATAGCCGCGTCGATTTTCGGGTGCCTATGCCCGTGGATATTGCACCACAGGCTGCTCACGCCGTCGATATACGCTCGCCCGTCGATATCCCACAGCACGCAGCCCTCAGCCCGCTCCAATATCAACGGCTCGTACTCGGCCATCTGCGTAAAGGCATGCCAAACGAGCGTGCGGTCCCAGGTTTTTAGATCTTCTGAGCCGGGAACAGACATAACCACCACGGAGGCACGGAGTACACGGAGGAAACGATTTAAAGATAATAATAAATTATCTTAGCTGCTTCGGCAACCAGGCATAAAAAATGAGTATTATATATAACTCTTATTCTTGTTTGATCTCCGCGATTTCAGTGATCTCCGGGTCTCCGTGGTATGCGTCATGTTAAAAAGCGTATTCAAACCCGGCCGTTGCACCGTGATAAAAGAGCGTGCCGCCCATATACGGTTTTGAATTGGAATAAGCGACGTTCTCCACCTGATCACTGGCTATGGCTATGCCGTCGAGCCACATGGCTTGATAACCCAGCCGCGCCGATAAGTGGTCTGTTACTTGGAATATGCCCATCAGGCCGATTTCGCCCAGCACGGCCGTATGATTGGTTTTATCGCCTAGGTGAACCTGTTCAAATACCATTGCAAGATCGGCATCATTGCCATACACACCGGCCTTTATTACGCCCTCGATGCTGCAACGGCAAGTGTTGACAAACGCGACATTCATGCCGATCTGGCCGCCGTATAGATGGTTGTCTACGTTGTCGTCCAAATACATAATTTCAACATGCCTGGTGGGGTTAGTCGATATGTAGTTAAGCTCTTCGTGCAATTCCACGCAACGGAAACCCATCAGCACGCTGAGACTTTCCCAGACCGGATGCCGCAGGTTAATTTCCGCGCTATGCAACCGGGAAATATAATTAAAATTAGCTATATTGCCCGCAGGCATACCCAACGCCTCTTGGTTATGAAACAGGAAGAACGCTCCTCCATCGGGAACGGTGATCTCCTTCTCGGCCGACCATTCGTCGATGCCGAAGTAACTCGCTTCCACGTCGCAACAGCAACAGACGTCTTCAGCGACAATCCCCACCCGCGGACCAGCGGCCCAAGAGAAATTAAATCCATTCGAGTTTAGCAATTCCTCGCCGCGGGGGGTTTCTATAATGATCGACGATCCCCCGCCTGAACGGCTCATAATCATCGCGTCGGCCGAGGCGGTCCAGCAACAGCCCGAATCGAGCCGATTGCGAATTATGAATGGTTCCGGATTGTTCGCGGGCGGATTATCCGCTTGAAAGTTTGATACGGTAAAAGCCAGATTTCCATCCGTCCCGACTTGTGCCGCGGCAATGCCGGCACACAAAAACAAGGCAACCATGCCCGATAAAATGATCCTAGTGCTGCGTTTCATTTCCGTTCCTCCCTGTAACGGTTAGTTTGCGAAAGTAGCTCGTCGGGCGGCTCCATCCTGGAGCAATAAGACTAGTTTTCCAGCGGCCCGCAGAGTTCACCCCATTGTTTCTATCGGCATTTTTAGAAAAGTTTGCCTAGAAATAAGTCTTTGCGGATAGGTCGTAATGAATAAATTCCCCGCAATAAAGCGCGTTAAAATTTACTCAGCTTTGCCATTTTAGCTTTTTGGCTATTCCCAGGCAATCACCACCGGCATTCCCGCTTTCAATCCTAACCGTGCGGCGGCATTGTCGCCCACTATTGCCAGTTCCAGACGCCCATTGGATCCAATCACTGCGCAAAGCGTTCCTTGCGGCTGCTCGGCATAGGTGTGGTAGATGCCCCAAGTTTCGTAAATATTGCAGGCAATGCAGGCTCGTTTGTCGGTCGGCCGGCCGGCGAGCATCTCGGCCGTGATGTTGGTTATGATATTCCCGAAGGAATCGATCTCCAACACCGAGCCGTCGATCCGCGAAGGACCGATCCGCACCCGGGGCCAATCCAATACAAGTATCTTTTCCAGCGACGGTCCCAACCGTTCGGGGGCCAAACCCAAACTCAGCCGCGCGGCCACCGGCGCCAATATATCCCGTCCGTGGAAGGTGGAAGAGACTTTTTCCAGCCAATATTGAGATTCCGTAATGCGAAAGATTTTCGCGGGCGGGGTCCGCGCAACCAGCCGGCTTAAAAGACCGTTGTCCGGAGCAAGATATTGTTGCGATCCGATCCGGGCGTAAACGATCGCCCGCTGGGTTCCAACTCCGGGATCGACCACCGCCACATGTATTGTCTCCGGGGGAAAATACTCGGTTGTATCTTCGAGCACCAAGGCTGCTTGCCGAACATCCTGGGCCGGAATCTCATGCGTGATATCCACGATCGCCACGCTGGGGTTGATCGAAAAAATCACCCCTTTCATAGCCGCCGCATACGGGCTGCCAGTGCCGAAATCAGTAGTTAAAGTAATGATGCCCATCGATAAAAGGATAATGCCTATAACATTCGCTGTGAAGACGCCCGGGGCCGAAATGTCATCCCCCCAAGCGCGGCGTTCCGGATTTAACGGGCATTCCCATCATAGCGGCCTTCAGGCGGCGTGAGCCGTGTTTTCGGGCTTTTCTGCGGCCTGGAAGCAGTCTTAGCTCCATTCAAGCTATATATATACGGGCTGTTTTTCGAGCAACGGAAACAAGCCATGTCCTTAAAGACCGTGAAGGTTCCCCAAAACATCGAGCCCATCTTCGCACAGATGGAACCGATCGTCTCGAGCTTCTTTTCCTCGCGCATATTCAAGCCAGAACAGGGTACCATTGAAATCGGCGGCGAACGCTATATCTTGGTTCGGGGCGCCGCTCTGTCAATCGAGTTCTTTGCTCTGGTAAATCGGCTTTTTGGAAAGGGGCGGGAGGCCGAAGCCGACGAGTTCGCCCGGAACATGCTCTTCGATTTCGCTCATGCCATCGGCAAGTCCGACGCCGAACGCTTCCACGCCAAGATGCATCTGGAAGATCCGATTGCTAAGCTCTCCGCCGGCCCGATCCATTTTGCCCACTCCGGTTGGGCTTTCGTCGACATCCTACCCGAGTCAAATCCATCCGCCGATAAAGACTATTATTTGATCTACGACCATCCCTACTCCTTCGAAGCCGACGCCTGGCTGCGCAACAAGCGCACTGCGGAAAAGCCGGTGTGCTTGATGAACGCGGGCTATGCGTCGGGATGGTGCGAGGCCAGCTTCGGTCTTTCTTTGGTTACCGTGGAAATCCTCTGCCGCGCCGCAGGAGACCACACATGCCGGTTCATCATGGCCCCGCCCGAAACCATCGCCGACCGGGTTGAACAGTATGTAAAGCACCGCCACGACACGGCCTCGCGCTTGCTGGAAAGCAACCTGCCCGAATTTTTCAATAGAAAACTCGTCGAGGAACGCCTCCGTCACAACGATATGCTGTGCGCAATCAACCGCGTATTTGAAAAGTCGTTGATATGCCAAGATGAAAAGGAACTGGCTCAATTATGCCTCATGGAGTCGCAAAAGTTGACCAAAAGCAAGTTCGGCTTCATCGGAGAGATAAACAAGGC
>JBEKZY010000239.1:0-7794 GCA_049509395.1 Thermoguttaceae bacterium
TATGCCACAATAGTTCACGGCCAACCTCCTTCTGTTGGTAAGGACTGATAAAGTGTAACGAACAAAATCAGTATCCTAACCGATGGACGCGAGGTTGGCTCACTTCATAGCTTCTCCTATATCATGGTATCCAGTTCGGCTATTAGACGTGGTATGATTTCCTGATACGAAAAAGCCCCCAGTGTCGTGCCGCCGCGTTTTAAATTGACGAAATTTTTTCCGCACCACAATCCCAAATCAGCCTTGTCGGTTTCGCCCAGGCCATCGCCTGCTCAAATCCCTCGATCCGATACCGGCGGCAAACCTCGTTGTCGCCTTCGATCAAGGCTAATTTTATCATGGCCGCCTTCCGCGCCAATGTGACATTCAGAAAGCCCCCTCAATCAGTGCCTGGATGATAGCAAAAAATGGTCCGGGCGTCAAAATACTACTTTTTAACAGTGACAACATCCAATTGGGCTCTGAATCAGGAATGACTGCCGGCAAGGAAGCCTCAAAAGTCGTGCGGCCGCGTATAAGACTGCCGAAGCAGCAGTGCCCCGTTTTAACACTCGTTTAAGCACCCCGTTTAAATACATTCGCTTCGAAATTTTGCGGAAGGGAACTCGGCAGGAATTGTACGGCCGGCAAGGTATACTGCTGCTCGGATTTAAAGCGGCCGCACTTGTTGAAAATGCTGCAGCCCTGCTCGTCAAAACGAACCACGTCAACCAAGTGCACGCCGGGCAAAAAGGTCGCAGTCACCGGCGCCGCGCCAAGTTTGTCAGCATCTACGAATAAGACCATGCGTTTATCGGTTTCCGCCACTTTAAAAGTCGGCATCAGCGCCGCCGCCCGCTTCATGACGATTTTGGCGCCGTCTTTGCTCCCTTTGGCGGTTAAAGCCATGGCCGTGAGCCAAACGGGGACGGGCGATTTAGGCGATGCCTCCGCGACAACGGCTAGTGTTTTCTTCGCCTCTTCGTATTGCTCTGCCGATAACTCTTGAATTGCACGCCGAAGATTTGTTTTTGCTTCGGGCGACATATCGTCAATGCCGCCGGTTGCCAAACACCTGTTGAAAACACCCAGCCAACGCCATTGCCCGGGCAGATTATCCATGTCAAAACTCGCCTCGGCTAACGGTTGTGGTTGTCCCAGCCGGGCCTGAATAATGCCGAAGAGAAGTTTTGTGCCCGGAGGAGAATCGCCCATTTTTACAATCTTCTCACAGGTCTCGGCGGCTTTCGAATAATTGCCCTTTTCCTCTAACACCCAGGCCAGATTGTAGACCGCGGCCGCCGTGCGACGATCCAGAGCGATTGATCGTTCGAAACACTCTTGAGCGTCGTCATAGTTTTTGTCGCTCGCGTGAATTTTCCCTAAGTTAAGAGCGACCGCCGCTCGCAAAGAGTTCTCTTCCGCGTCCGCTATTTTTGCCGCCGTTTGCAGGGCTTTGGCGGCTTCCTTGAGCCGGCCAAGTTTCTGCAAGGTAAGTCCGCGATTGTTATGTGCAGCGAGGTACTGCTTGTTATTTTTTATTGCTTCGTCGTATTTCTTCAGCGCCTTGTCATAATTGCATTTTCGATATTCGATATTGCCTTCCGCAACGAGATTTCGACTTTCCACGTCGGCGGCAAACGAGATTTTCGCGCCGGCGCCGATAAACAACAAGAAAAGCAGCAATAGCAACCGGGTCGGCGACGTTTTCCGCGAAATCCATGAATTCATGATTTTCTCGCATGTTAGAAACAGGGAGCATAATAGCCGCCAGAGCCGCCGCCTCCGCCGCCATAGCATCCGCCGCTGGTTCTTGTTCTAGTGGTTGTTGTCGACGTGTGCGGAATTGTGACCTCTGTCTCAGTGATTGTGGTCCTGCTCTTTACTGAGCTTCTGCTCTTTGTGGTACCGTTCGCAATCTTGCCCGGCTCGGTTATAATCCCGTATGTCGAACTCACGGTATTGCACGTACACACCGTATTGCAAGCACAGGCCGATACTGGTACGCACGTGCACACTTGATTGCACGTGCAAGCCTGCGTCGATACCGTCCCCGCTGAATTCGCATCCGGCTCCATCAATTGCTCTGCCAGGGGAGGCTTCATGTATTGGGCCTCTTTAATCTGAAAGTATTGGACAAGGAATAAAGACGGCTTTTCCAAGCCGCGCTCCGGAGGTATGTTTTTCAACGAGAAATCAGGTCCTGCATCAGGCATGGGAATGTTCCTTGCATCGAGCAACTTGGCTTAGCGGGCATCCTTCCTTGACAACCGTGGCCAGGCGGTGTTTCGCGATTTGTTGAGTGATTTTACAGCGGGCGCCGCGGCCCAATCCGTAGCCCAGCTTTAGTGAATACATGGGACAATCTCCGGCGCACATGTACTTACAGAAACAATCCTTGCAATAAGGCAGATTGTAGGCGTGCCGGGTTTGCAGTTTGCGCAGTTTTTCCAAATCCAGATCGAAACTCCCTTTTCGCTCATCATATTTTCCATACATGAACGTGTCGGCGAACGGCCGATCCGGCCCGCAGGCCTCGAAGCATGCCGTGACGTATCCATCGTGCGTGACCGTAAAACCGTCCGAAACCGCGCAGCAATAAAACGATTTCAATGCCGTGAACGAGAGGCAGGAAAAACCGATCATCCTTCCCCGGCGCCGCGCTTCTTCGTATGCGCGCAAGAATTCCGCCACATAAATGTCGTCGTCCGGCGGCGGACATCCCGTAGTGCCGCACCTGCCGGCCGGAATCAGTGGATCAAACTGCATATCGCCGACATGGAAATGGTCGTCGAAAAATCGCACCATATCGGTCATACTGTGGACGTTATGCGCGGTTATTGTGGCTCGAATGGCGTAAAAAAATCCCAGTTCGTCAAAAATCTCCATCGTCCGCCGTACATCGGCAAACGAGCCTCCGCCCTTGACCTTAGGGCGCTGCATGTCATGAAATTCTGGCAGCCCGTCGCAGGAAATTGTGGCCATGTCAGTGTTCTCTGCAAGCCATCGCGCGCGAGACTCCGGGAACACTCCGTTGGTGCAAGTCGCGCAGGATAATTTCAGTCCCAAAGTTTCCGCTTTTTGCCGGGCGTAAGCGATGATTTCCTGGTACCGCTCCCAGGCTACTGTCGGCTCGCCGGCGCCGTGAAAGCCTACCGAAAATGCATCGACCTTCTTCCGCCGCGCGTTTTCCGCGACGAAATCAATGCCTGCCCGAGCCGCTTCCGACGAAATAACTACGGGCTTGGGATTGTCTCCGCCATTGGCGTAACAATATAGACATCGCAAGTTGCAGGCATCTGTTAAAAACAACGTCACGTGCACCGGGCAGAATTCCCCATATTCGTGCACGCGCAATTGCATATCGGGCGGGCCGTTTATTATCCCCACCTCCTCTAATGGCGATAACACCGCCAAGTCGTCCTCGCTGATCTCAAACGACTTCCCCTCGAGCAGATCCCGCAATAACACAGCCGCGGCGCGATTGACCTGGGCAACGACGCCCTTCAACGGCGCGTATAAGATTAACATCCCGTCATGCGGCACCAGGAACAATTCTGATGCAATTTTGTACTCGGTCGAATTGTGCATTAGCCTTCTGCTACGTAGTCGAAATATACCCTGCTGTTCTCATTGAAAAAGTATATCAAACCTCGCGACTGCAACTCGCCCAGGAATTCCTTGACCGTGTTTTCGTCGAATTTGTCCGCCAATTCCTTGGCGATCTGTTCAACCGTCGGGTAACCGGGACGCTCCTTTTCGGAACTCGCGCACAGTTGCCATATGGCCAAGGCTCCCGGATTCAAATCGTACGCCAGCGGCTCTCGATCGGGTTTGAAGCAATAAAGAATAATGTGGCCGGGATTTGTGCCGGGGATATGAAGAAAAGCGGGATTCTGCACCGGCAAAGAGTCTGCCACAATGGACCGGCTGCCGGGAAATTCGGTGAGCATCACCGCTCCCACGCTTAAGACCATCCCTCCCGTTCCCACGGCAACAATTTCCATGAAACGGCGTCTGCTGACAACTTTCAGACCTGGCTTGCTGCTTTTCGCATCCACAAATCAATCCCCCCCGGATTATCGTAGATCATGCGTATTATCGGCTATCGATCGATAGCTCCAGTGAAAGCGGACTTATTATTGCGAAAAAAGAAGCGGCTGTCAATGGGCCGGAACTTGCGAAAACCAGGAAAGTCAAACGTCGCTGCGTCCCTGTTTCAATATCATGGCATCCAGTTCGGCTTTTAGCCGTGGGATAATTTCCTGGTAAGAAAAAGCCCCCAGTGTCGTGCCGCCGCGTTTTAGATTTACGAAAATTTTTCCGCACCACAGCCCTAAATCGGCCTTGTCGGTTTCGCCCGGCCCGTTCACGCGGCAGCCCATCACGGCAATGGTGATCGGATAGGCCGCCGCATAGCGCGTGGCCTCCCGGACTGCTTCGGCAAGTTCGCAAAAGGCGTCGTTCTCAACCCGCGAGCAACTCGGACAACTTATTATCTCCAGCCTCTTTTTTAGATTCTCTTCCGCGCGGCTATAATATTCACGCCCCAGCAGCCGGCCGGCGAGCGCGTCGGCCAGGATTTGTTGCCCGGCCAAAACTTCTTCGTGTTTTCGGGCAACCGGAACTGTAAGCGACACCCGCAACGTGTCGCCAATGCCCGCCGATAATAATTGTTCGAAGGCCAAGCGCGATTTGAGAACGCCTTCGGGCGGCATGCCCGCCTCGGTTACGCCCAGGTGCAGCGGCACGTCGGGACGCTGGGCGGCAAAACGACGATTGATTTCCACTACCCGGGCAGGATCGGAATCCTTCAGCGATACGCAATACCGCGTAAAACCCAGGCGATCCAGCAGATCGCAATGCTCCCAAGCGCTTTCCAGCATGGGACTGATGCGATCCTGGGCCGGAAATTTTTCCAGCTTGGCCGCATCCACCGATCCGCAATTCACGCCAACCCGCAGGGCACAATCGTGCCGGCCGGCGATATCGACCAAGAACCGAACCTTATCCTGCCAAGGCTTTTCGCGGTCGTGGTGATACAGATGACCCGGATTGTAGCGAATTTTGTCGATCCACGGCGCGGCATCGGCGGCCAGAAGGTAATTCTCTTGCAGATCGACGGAAAGATTTGCGGTACTCCGCCGTCTGATTTCGGCCAGGGCCTGGCAATCACGTTTGGTATCCACGGCAATCCGCACCACTCCCGCCCCGGCCGCGGATAGTTGCTCGACTTGCGCCACCGTGGCCTCGATATCCGTGGTCTTAGTAGCGCACATGCTCTGGACCACAATCGGATTCCCGTCGCCGACGATTACGGAACCGATGCGGACGGCACGAGTTCGGTTGCGTCGGATATCCACGGATTGGTCGCTCATGAGATCGATATCTAATTGGGAAACAGGGAAAATTCACCTACGACAGATTCATCTTTATTATCATACCAAGCTGTCCCAATGCCGTGCATGGACCGAGAACGCCAATTGCCTAATATAAATTGGAGAAACTGCACCGACTTTACCGATAATACGAGCGACTATCGATGCTGGATTAGCTTTTAAAGCCTATCCCTTTTCGCAACTGCTTGCCGGTAAATATGTTACGTCTTTTCGTCGTATCGCTGTGCATGATGCTTTGCGGCTGTGCCATCCTGCCGGAAATGTCGCGCCAGCCGCAGTTGCACAACCCCTTTCCACAGCTTTGCAAAGTTGCCGTGGCCCCGTTTTTCAACCTCACCAACGAGCCGACATTAGACGGCCGCAAGGTGGGACTTGCCTATTTTAACGAGCTTCAATCCGTACCGGGTTTTGAAGTTGTGCCGGTAGGCGTCGTGGAAACGGCTATGCAAGAACATAAGATTGAACTGCGCGGACCTGCCGAGGCTCGTCGTCTTGCCCAAATTCTCAAGGTTGATGCCGTGGTTATTGGGGCCGTGACCGATTATTTCCCCTATTATCCGCCGCGAATGGCCTTGCAAGTTGAGTGGTATGCCGCCAATCCGGGATTCCATCCGATTCCGGCGGGATATGGATTGCCATGGGGGACATCGGAGGAAAAAGACATACCGGGACCATTGATTTTCGAGGCTGAGTTGGCCTTGGCCAAGGCCCAACTAAAAACACAAACTCCGCCGCAGCCGGCAACGCCGGTTCCCGAGCCTCCAAAGGTTCGCGGTGAGAAGTCGGGCAATAATTCTTCGCCCAACAATACCAGCGGCAATTCGCCGGGCGAAGATGGCAAGCGACCCGAATCCGGAAGCGCAAACGGCAACAGTGGAGTGCAACCCCTGCAATATTCCGCTACCGTCGATGCAGTCGCTACAAGTTCCCCAGCCCATGTAAGCGGAATCGGCTTTCCGCCGGACTGGCCTGATCCGCGGGGATTTATCCCTCCGCCGCCGCGCACCGAGCCGCCGCCCAGCATACTCAGCGATGCGCCAGTATTGCGTCACACAAGGACTTACAACGGCAATGACATGGAATTTACAACTGCTCTTTCCAGTTATTACGCTTTTCGCGACGACGCCCGATTTGGGGGCTGGCAAAGTTACCTAAGTCGCAGCGACGACTTTATCCGATTTTGTTGCCACATGCACATCAGCGAAATGCTTACTGCCCGGGGCGGCGCAGGTGAATCTCGATTGACGTGGAGATGGCCGACTATCCGATAAAAGAATAGGGAAAACTCGAATCACATGGAGTTGCGCGGGTTCGGGCGATCAGCCCTGATACTGGGCCGGTCCGCCGCGGCGGGCGCGTTAAGCCTCCGCATGCGAGCGTGCCGAATCGTGCAACTCCATTTCGGCCAATTCATGCCAGGCAAAGTGGCGTTGGCGGCCGGAGCGGACATTGATGCCAGGAGATACCAGAGGTGAGCCAAGATATTAACGTGCTAGCGCTGGTTAAAGGGGCGGAGCGATACGTATTTTTGTACGACGACGCCAGCCGCGCCGAAACCCTGCGCACGCTAGGCCGCTATGCCTCGAATCCCGAGTTGAGCTTTACCTGGTACGACGCCGCGGTCTTAAGCCAGAAAATCCGCCAGGAATCGCAAAAGTTTCAAGCCAACTCGCGTTTCGAAATTCCCATGCCCGCCGATCCAGATGAATTCTGAAAATCATTCCGTTTGTAAAATTAAATTTTCAACACGGAGGCACGGAGAACACGGAGAAGGAATTTTTTAATTATCAACCGTCAGTTTGCTGTTTGCGGTTTTTTGATAGCTCTACTTTCATCCTTCATTCCTCATCCTTTTCCTCCGTGTCCTCAGTGCCTCCGTGTTGATTTTATTGTTATTAAATATTTTCCGGTCGTAGAATGCAACTCGCCATCGACCGATTCCTGCAATATCTGCGCGTTGAGCGTAACGCCTCGAATTACACGTTAAAAAGTTATCACGAGGATCTCTGCGCATTGGCCGATTATTTGGCCGAAGCCTCCGCCGGCAAAACGCCTTTGCCCGGCGATATTACCGTGCTCGATTTGCGCGGCTACGTGGCTGCCATGCACGAGGCGGGCTATGCCAAGACCACCATTGCCCGGCGCCTGGCCTCGCTCAGGAGTTTTTTCCGCTTCGGCCAGCGCGAGGGATGGACAAAATCGAATCCGGCCAAACCGTTGCGCAATCCCCGCAAAGGCCGATCCTTGCCGCATTTTCTCTCGGCCGAAGACATCGGGCGATTGCTCGAATCGCCTCCGTCCGACGATCCGATGGGACTGCGCGACCGGGCGATTCTGGAAACCATGTATTCGGCCGGTCTGCGCGTAAGCGAAGTCGTGGGCCTTAACGACGGCGATCTGGATTTCGAGGCCGACG
>JBEKZY010000024.1:0-50712 GCA_049509395.1 Thermoguttaceae bacterium
AGCCAACTGAGTTCCCTGGGGCGGCTGTACGAGGTCGACGCCCGGCTGCGTCCCACGGGCAAAAGCGGGGCATTGACCACTACTTTCAAGGAATTTGTGCGATATTTTTTGGAGGGCGGGGGTCAGGTTTGGGAGCGGCAGGCATTGTGCAAGGCCCGCGTGGTTTACGGATCCCAGCGCGCCGAGCGCCTGGCCAACGCCGCAATGGCCAAGGCGGCCTTCGGCCGGCGTTGGAGGCGGAAAGACGCCGAGGAAATCCGCAACATGCGCAGCCGCTTGGAAGAAACAGCCTCGACCGGGGATTTAAAGCGCGGGGCGGGCGGAATCGTGGATATCGAATTCCTCGTGCAAATGCTCCAGCTTCAACATGGACGGAACAATCCCAATCTCCGCGAACCGAACACCTTGGCGGCGCTGGGCAGGCTGTATTCCAGCGGCCTGCTCTCGGTTGATGATTACGAACGGTTCGACGCCAGTTACCGACTGCTGCGAACCATCGAAGGCCGGCTGCGTTTGATGAACTCCGCCGCCCGGGACCAATTGCCCCAAGATCCCACCGAACTGGCCAAGCTGGCCCATCTGCTGCACTATCCCGGCAGCGACGGTTTGATGATGGATTATGAAAACGCCGCCCGGCAAATCCGCCAGCGCTTCGAGCGGATCTTCGCGGAAGCGGGGAAAAAAACGCGGAGCGCGGAACGCGGAACGCGGAACGAGAAATAATTGTGAATCCGGCATCCGGCGCTCATCATTCTTCGCCGGGCCACTCGCCGCCTGGTGCGGCGGGCAGTACGAAGATTTTGCCGTCGCCCATGCGTCCGGTGCGGGCGGCTTCTACAAGGGTGCGGACCACTTCGTCGACCCTGAGATCCTCGACCCAGAGCACGATTTCCACTTTTGGCAGGTAGGCGTTGGAGTATTCGCTGCCGCGGTATTCGTCGAGGTAGCTTTTTTGCCGGCTATAGCCTTTTACCTCGCATACTTCGCAGGCTTCCAGAGGCGCGTATTTAAGCGCATCCAGGACCTTCTCGACCAGAAACGGTTTTACAACGGCGATGACTTGTTTCATGGCCTATTTCAGGGTTTCCGAAATCTTTTTAATCTCTTCTTTCAAGGTTGGATCCAACTCCGCCGCTTTTTGCAGGTCCTTTTTGGCGTCCTCGTTTTTCTTTAAATTTACATTGGCAAGGGCCCTGTTGCAGTACGCCCGGGCAAAATTTGGTTGAAGTTGTATGGCTTTGTTGAAGTCGGTTTTAGCTTCGTTAAATTTGCCCAATTGTATATAGGTCCTGCCTCGGCCATTATATGCAGAGGCATATTTAGGATTGATTTCTATAGCCTTGGAAAAGTATTTAACGGCCGGATCGTATTGATCCAATTGGGCGTACGTAATTGCTCGATTGTAATAGGCGTCGGCGTCTTTGGGATTGATTTCCGCGGCTTTGATGAAATCGGAAATGGCATCGGTGTATTTATGCAATTTGGCATACTCGATTCCTCTCGTGTTATACGCATCGGCATATTTCGCATTTAATTCTATGGCTTTTGTGAAACATGAAATGGCTTTATCGTCTTTGTCGGTATGGACATACGCGGTTCCCAGAAGGAAGCAGGCCTCGGCGTCCTTGGGGTTCAATTCTATGGCTTTGGCGAAGTCGGACAAGGCTTCGGGATTCTGGCCCGCATTAATGTATGCGCTTCCCCGGCTTTTATATGCCGCCGGAAATATCGGCTTAAGTTCAATGGCTTTGGCGAAGTTGGAAAAGGCTTTCGCGTATTGTTTCGATCCAGCGAATAGCATCCCCTGATTGTAATATGCCTCGGCGTCTTTGGGATCGAGCTGAATGCCTTTTTCCAAGTCGGATATAGCTTTTGCGCGCTGGCCCAAACTTAAGTATTCAACGCCTCGGCTGCTATATGCTTTGGCCAGTTTTGGATTAAGTTCGATGGCTTTGGACAAGTAAGAAACGGCTTCGGACTGTTTTCCGGATTTGGCATAGCTCAACTCGATCATGCAGGCCGCGTGTTCTTCTCCAACCGGCAACTGTCCGCCGGCAGGCTCCAGAACATCAACCACTTTGACCGTCAACCCTATGGAATTGCCAAACACGTACAACAATTGGGCATAACCCAGATATTGGGCCGTTTTGTCGTTGACAACCTTGGGCAGGTAATAGTATTCCGAATCGCAGGCTGCGAGACTAAACTCTTTTTTTATGGAATTACAGAGTGCTTTTAAGACCTTTTCCTCTTCCTCGGCCGCCTGTTGGGCAGATATCTTTTTCTGCCCGTAATCCTGTCCGGCTTGGTTAAGCGCCTGCTTCCAATTGGCATATTTCCAACTGCTAATTATCTGCACCAGGTCAATATCCGTATCATTGGAATAGCCCAAACCTTTGAAGGTTTGTTGAATTCCCTTGGAAATCGCGGCTAATTCATCAGCGGCAGCCGCAGGACCCTTGGCTGGCGGCTCTTCAACAGCCAGTCCATCCCCAGCGGAGGCTATCAGAATCCATAGACCAAAGAAAAAAGCGGCAAACGCCTTTTTGCAGGTCTTTTTTGTGAATCTTCCGTTCATTTGATATTTTTAACCCCCTGACGGCATGGATTGCCGGGATTTGATATTATTAATAATTATAATCCTTTTTATCCAAGATAATAATGGGTTCTAGCCCGAAACTGCCGTTTGGGGTATCATCGCCTGCATGAAAGATACGACGAAAAACGCCAATGACCAACCCGGCCCGCCGGCCGAGGTGCTGATTATCGACAACGACGTGTCGCACGCCGAAACCGTGGCTGAAAGCCTGGATCGGGTGGGTTTCCACTGTCGGGTGGCCAGCTCCGGGGTCGAAGGGGCGCGACTGATCGAGGAAACGCCCTTCGACGTGATCATCACCGACCTGGTGATGAGCGATATCGACGGCCTGGGCATCCTGGAGCGGGCCAAGGACGAACAGCCCGACGCCGAGGTGATCTTCATGACCGGACACGGCACGGTTCCCTCGGCGGTCGAGGCCATGCGCAAGGGAGCCTTCAATTATTTGTTAAAGCCCTTGGATCTTGCCCAGCTTCGGGCCAGCACGGAAAAGGCCGCCGAAAGCGCCCGGCTGCGGCGGACGAACATTGAACTGAAGCGCCGCCTGGACGAAAAATTCGGGTTCGAGGGCGTTATCGGCGACAGTCCGCAAATGCGCGACGTTATCGAGCGCTTAAAACGCATCGCCCCGACCAATGCCAGCGTGCTTATCCAAGGCGAGACCGGCACGGGCAAGGAACTGGTGGCCCAGGCCATCCACAAAAACAGCCCCAGGAAGAACAAAACCTTCGTGGCCCTCAACTGCGCGGCGTTAAGCGAGAATATTTTAGAAAGCGAGTTGTTCGGGCACATCAAAGGGGCCTTTACCGACGCCTCGACCGATCGGGTGGGCAAGTTCGAGTACGCGCACGGCGGCACCATGTTTCTCGACGAGGTGGGCGACATGCCCTTGCCCACCCAGATCAAACTGCTCAGGGTTTTGGAAAACGGCGAGATCACCCGGGTTGGCTCGAACGATCCGATCAAAGTCAACGTCCGCATCCTTTCGGCCACCAACAGCAACCTGGAAGACGCCATTGAAAAAGGGACATTCCGCAGCGATCTTTATCATCGCCTGAAAGTGGTCACCATCCGCCTGCCCACGTTAAAACAGCGGAGCCAGGACATTCCGATACTCATCGACTACTTCATCAAGCAATTCGCCTCGGAGCACGCTAAGCAGATCCGCGGCGTATCGCCTGCCGCGCGGCGGAAGCTGCTGACCTACGAATGGCCGGGCAACGTCCGCCAATTGCGCAACGTGGTCGAAAGCATGGTGGTAGTCGATTACAACGGCCTTTTGGACGTAGACGACCTGCCCGAAGAACTCGCCGGCCCGCCGGAATCGCCCGGCGAAACGACCTCCGATTCACTATCTCATCTAGTGGGAAAACCCCTGGACGAGATTGAAAAACTCTACATCGCCGAAACCCTCCGCCTGGCCGGCGGAAATCGCGAAGAAGCATCAAAGATGCTGGGGATCGGAGAGAGAACGCTGTATCGGAAAATAAAGGAATATGGGTTATAAACATAAAAGAAAGATACAAGGCAATGGCAGTAAATCTTGACAAACCCCATCTTTGGAAACAAGACACGGAAACTTCGGTGGATTATTATAACCGATGGTTCATGAAATTCGCGCCAAAGGCTTTTCGAGAAACACGCAAGATCGTTACCAAAGAAGTTGAACGTGCAATAGAAGAAAGCAATTATTTTATCGGTCTTTCCACAAAGTTATTGCACACTAAACCTCATATTCTCCGAACGCTGCGCATGGCTTGTTGCCCGCCAATTGCCGTAGATCGTTTAGTGGGGCTTGCCAATACAACTAAATCTTTTATCAAAGTTCTGGAAAAAGGAAAAGTGCCAGTCAATATGCGTCGAGATGAGACTACTCGGCACCTTAAAAGGATCGTTGGCATATTTGCACGGCTACTTGATCCTGACATTTTTACTTGGATATCCGACAATAGGCCTCCTATAAAGAAGGAAATATACCGGGCTTCTACAATTGTTGCCGACAGACTAACCGGGGCCGATGCCAATCCGATAGTTAGAAATGCCCAAGAAAGACGTCAGTTATCGATGATCAAGACATATCTCTTGAAGAAAGGTTACAAAGAGGAGCGTCATCCTCCCGGTGATCTAATTGTATCAATGAAACCGGGAACCTTTACATTTCACTATAGCGTACCAACAGGACTAGGCGATCATAAAATAAATGTTTCAATTGATGCAATGATTCAGCCTAAAAAACTACGCACCAACAAATTGCCAATTCTTGTAGAAGCAAAATCCGCCGGGGATTTTACCAACACCAATAAGAGACGGAAGGAAGAGGCCAAAAAGATAAGTCAGCTTAAAACTACTTTCGGAAATGATGTTTGTTATCTGGTTTTTTTATGCGGCTACTTTGACGCCGGATACCTTGGGTATGAAGCCCAAGATGGGATTGATTGGGTGTGGGAGCATAGAATAGAAGATTTAGACCAGTTGGGAATCTAGATAATGAGTACGATTCTACAACAGGAATATATCAGGCAGGTCGAACAAAAGCGGCTCGACCTGTTGAAGACTGCCCGTGAGAGGAACCGTCTGGGACAATTTGCCACGCCATCCGCACTGGCGCTTGATATTGCAAAATATGCTTGGGGAAAGTTGAAACACCGGAAAGACAAATTTCATTTTCTTGATCCCGCCATAGGCACAGGATCATTCTATGCGGCATTTCTACAGACTTTTCCGGAATATCGAATTGAAAATGGGACGGGTATCGAACTTGATAAAATCTTTGCCGAAGCGGCCCGTACTCTTTGGGGCCCGCATGGTTTGCAATTGATTCATGGCGACTTCACAAAGCAGAAATCCGAAGCAAAATATAATATCATACTTACAAATCCTCCTTACGTGCGCCACCACCATCTGTCTGCCGAAGATAAGCGCCGTTTAGGGGAAAAAGCTCATGCGATAACCGGTTTAAAACTAAGTGGTTTAGCCGGATTATACTGTTATTTCCTCTTGATCGCTCATGCCTGGCTCGACGAGAATGGTTTTGCCACCTGGTTGATACCTTCCGAATTCATGGATGTAAATTATGGACAAGTCGTGAAGCGATATCTATTGGAAAAAGTGTCATTACTTCAAATTCACCGTTTTTGTCCGTCAGATGTTCAATTCGGTGATGCGTTGGTTTCATCGGCAATTGTTATTTTTGAGAAAAAAACTCCAAATCTCGATCATAAAGTGATATTCTCATTTGGCGGTACTTTGCCGGATCCAGCCCGGTTGGAAACAGTATCATCCGACCAACTGTATGAAACCGCCAAGTGGACTTCATTGCCTCAAGCAAAGAAAAACGGCCGTCGAAGCAAGCATATATTACTAGGCGACTTATTTCGCGTTAAACGTGGCCTTGCGACCGGAAACAATTCATTCTTCATTCTACCCAAGTCCGATTTGTCCAAATATGGTATACCGTTGAGTTGCGTACGCCCAATTCTTCCGAGTCCCCGCTATCTTAAACAAGAAATTATCGAAGCTGACAAAAAAGGCTGGCCAATTCTTGATGGACCTCTAGCACTTATTGATTGTTCATTGCCCGAGGAACATATTGCCAAAAAGTTTCCAAAATTCTGGGATTATTTACAAGACGGTAAAAACCGAAAAATCCACATTGGATATTTAGCCAGTAGAAGGTCGCCCTGGTACTGCCAGGAAAAAAGGGATGTCGCTCCTCTACTTTGCACATATATGGGGCGTTCGCAGAAAAGACCATTTCGTTTTATCTGGAATAAGTCAAAGGCGGTGGCAACAAACGTCTATTTGCTTTTATATCCGAAGCAAGCGATAAATCACATCCTTAATACACGTCCAATATTGTGGCAGCAAGTAATGCAATCATTGCGTTCTATACAACCGGAAGAGTTTTTCTGTGAAGGACGAGTTTATGGCGGGGGACTATACAAAATGGAACCCTCCGAGCTTATGCGATTACCCGCTGATGAATTGGCCGAGATCCTTGGAGTGCGAAAGACAGATCAACTGTTGATGTTTTTAATATGATGCCTATTCGATTACTTTCCCAATCCCTGATCAACAAAATCGCCGCGGGCGAGGTTATCGAGCGGCCGGCCAGCGTGGTCAAGGAGTTGATGGAGAATGCCGTGGATGCGGGAGCGGTGCGGATCGATGTTTCGGTTGTGCAGGGCGGGTTGGAGATGATCCGGGTAGTGGATAACGGGTGCGGGATAGCAAGCGGTGAGTTGCCGCTGGCGGTGGCCAGTCATGCTACCAGTAAACTGGCCCATGAGGACGATCTGTTTCATGTGGGTTCGCTGGGATTTCGCGGCGAGGCCCTGGCATCGATTGCCGAGGTGAGCCGGACCGTGCTGCGGAGCCGCACGGCTGAAGAGGCGGGCGGGGCGGAATTGGAAATCGTCGGCGGCAAAATTGGAGAGGTCTCGCCATGCGGATGTCCGGTCGGAACGGCGGTCGAAGTCTATAATCTTTTCTTTAACACCCCGGTGCGGCGAAAATTCCTGCGAACCACGCAGACCGAATTCGGGCACGTGGCCGAGGCCTTTACCCGCATTGCGCTGGCTACGCCGCAAGTGCATTTTACGCTCAGGCACAACGACAAGCAGGTGTTCGAGTTGGCCGTGGCCGACGGCCCTTTGGATCGGATCGCCCGATTCTTCGGCCGTGATCTGGCCGACGCGCTGATTTGGGTCGAAGGCATCGACGGCGATGTAAAACTCTGCGGATATGTGGCCCATCCCGGCCAGAGCCGCAGCCACAACCGGATGCAGTATTTTTTTCTTAACGGCCGGTACATCCGCGACCGCTCGTTGCAGCACGCCCTGGGCGAGGCCTATCGCGGGCTGCTTTTGACCGGCCGGTATCCGATCGCCTTTTTCACCCTGCACATGCCGCCGGAACTTGTCGACGTGAACGTTCATCCCACAAAACTGGAAGTGCGGTTCCAGGATTCGGGCCGGCTTTACAGCCAGTTGCTCTCCACGCTGCGGAGCAAGTTTTTGACCACCGATCTGAACACCCCCGGGAAAAAAGGGGACAGTCCCCATTTGCCGGAACGGCCCGAAGGGTGCTGCGCACAAATGGGGACTGTCCCCTTTTTTCCCGCCGGCGGCGAGGATCCCAGCGGCGGTCACGACGCGGCCCGGGCCCAGCAGATGCGGCAAGAGTTGGTCGATTGGGCAAAAGGCAAGGTGGCCGGCTGGGACGCCAAAGCACTGGCGGAGCCAGTGATACCCGGTGGTGAAAGAAGACCGCTGGGGTTTTATTCGCTCGATTCTGCACATTTAGCAGGAGAAAGCCGCTTGCCGACCGGCACTGCTGGACAAGCCGGGCGCCAACCGGAGGCTGGCCGTGGCGCACGCATGTCGGCCCTGCAAATTCACAATCGTTACCTGGTGACCGAGTCGGACGAGGGCGTGATAATTATCGATCAGCACGCCCTGCACGAGCGGATTTTATACGAGCAGCTCCGGCATCGCGTAAACACCAATGCCGTGGAGACGCAAAACCTGTTGGTGCCCGAGCCGGTGGATCTTAGCGCGGCCGAGGCGGTTGCGGCCTTGGAAAATCGCGATTTGCTGGCCGAATTGGGCATGAAGATCGAGCCCTTTGGCGGAGACACGGTGTTGGTGGTCGGCTACCCGGCGATGCTGGCGAACATCAATCCCGTGGAACTGCTGCGGGAGCTGCTGGACCGGCTGGCATCGGGCGGCAGGCAGCCCGACCGGCGCGATTTGCTCGACGACCTGTTGCATACCGTCGCCTGCAAGGCGGCGATCAAGGCCGGCGACCGGCTCATGCCGGAAGAGATTACTGCGCTATTGGAGCAGCGCCACCTGGTCGACGACGCCCACCACTGTCCCCACGGCCGGCCCGCCGCGCTGGTTTTTACCCGCGAGGAACTCGATCGGCAGTTCAAGCGGATTTAAAGACCGGAGATTGGCGTGGTAAGTGGCAAACCACTTACAGGGGATGGTGATATTGTGATAAAGATCTTGTGGAACAAAAAAATGACTGTTTTTAAAACAAAAATCTTGTATTCTTGCCAAACACCTGCTTTATTGTATTATACCCCCCCTACTTGACAAGAGTTCAACATTATACAAAAATGTCAGGTCGGTAGTCTGTCGAGGATCTCCAAGCGAGGCAGCGTTAATAAGCCCATTCATTGACCAGACAAGTTGATCGGTCTCGAAAAACCGGGCTTTCTTTGTAGGGGCTGCTCATTATCACTTAAGCTTCGCAGCTCCTTTTTGTTTCCTTTTTTAAAGACATTCAGGATGCCTATCCGGAATGTCTTGGGATTCAATTTTTTATTTTAGGAGATCACATATGTTCCGCCATTTAATTTTCTTGCGACATATACCTGTTTTATTGATCGCCATGGTATTGGCATTGCAGGCAACTCATGCATTCGCGATTAGTTATCAGGTCACGGATCTTGGTATCATCTCGGGAGAATTATCCTCTGAAGCATACGGAATCAATGATAATGGAGCGGTCACGGGCAGCTCAGGCAGCGAGCCTTTTTTATGGACCGCGCAAACTGGCATACGAGATTTAGGCATTCCTTCGGGTTATTGGTCGGCTTCGGGCGTGGCAATTAATAATAATGGCAAAATTGCAGTTAGAGCAGATAAAATGATATCTAATTTCTATTATGGTCATGCTTTCCGCTGGAGCTCGAACGGGTACCAAGACATGGGTACGCTGGGAGGCACCTTTAGCACATGTTATGGGATTGACGATGCCGGACAAATTGCAGGATATGCTTATACCACCGCTGGCGACATCCATGCCTATCGCTCGACAACGGGAACTTCACTAGTGGATATAGATTCGCTTGGCGGAAATTACAGCCTTGGTTACGGCATAAACGCCGGCGGTCAAGTCGTGGGACAAGCTTATAATTCGGCGCATCAATACCATGCTTTTTTATGGAATGGATCAGGTTCGATGCAAGATTTGGGGACACTGGGCGGGACACAAAGCCAAGCCAACAACATCAGCGATTCGGGCATTATTGTTGGAGATTCTTCCACAGCCAACGATAGTTCATACCACGCCTTCATATTGCAGAATGGTGTGAAAAAGGATCTTGGCTCATTGACTTCATATTCCAGCTATGGTGTTGCCGTAAATAATGCCGGGCAGGTGATTGGCGTATATTATGATGGAAAATACGATCACCCATATCTATGGGACAGTGTCAACGGTATGCGAAACATAAACGGATTGCTTGATCCAGTTTCAGGCGCCGGTTGGACAATAGGTGCTGTGAATGATATAAACAACCTGGGCCAGATTGTTGGGCAAGGACAACATAATGGAAACTCGCGGGCATTCTTGTTGACTCCCATTCCCGAACCTGATTCCATTATTATTTTGATTTGCGGAGCGATTGCATTTCTGTGTTACGCACGATTTCACGCATATTTTCAAAAAAATAGCGGCTGATTCAGTAGTCTGATTAGTCTGATATTTAATTTGCATCGTTTGTCTTTATCCCTGAGGGGCAGTAGCAGTGCCCTAGTCAATGAATAATTTGGGCTGAAATACACATCTATAGCTTTTGCGATAAGTAGACAGCGGCCTTTTTCGAGCTATTTGACTCTTGCATGAAAATGGATTTTTGGATACAAACCGCTTTACTTGTCAATATACACTTATATCGGCCGCTTTTCTATTTTTCGGCATCTATTCAAAATGCCTAATCTGCGCATATTGCGGTTAGGATTTCTCGGCCTGCCTGGCAAGATAAGTTTTTGCGCCGGGTGGATCGGATTGTCGATCCTGCTGATATGCGGCTGCAAAATCGACACGCAGCAGAAACCGCAAACGGCCGCGGCCATGTCGACCAATGCTGCGCATCGGTGCCCGACGGTGGACGACGGACCGATGTTCCCGTCGCTCAAGTTAAACGACGACTTGTTCAAGTGGCTTAGGCCTTCGAACGATCGCGATTGGACGCCGGGAATGGAAGTGATGCCCAAGGCCGATTTCAGGGGCGATATGGTTACCGTTCGCAACGTCCGATCTTGCCGGTATCGGACGTACGATGATTTTGACGTCTACTACTACGATAAAACTTTTGATCTTAACAAGCTTACCACTGTCGATCTTATCGTGGTGCCTTTTAACGACATGCCGGGCATTGCCCACACCATGCTCAGTTTCGGTTTCGATGACCAGGATTACGTGGCGGTATCGGTGGAAATACGCCGGGAAAAAGGGGAAAAATACAACGTTATTAAGGGTTTTTTCCGCCAATATGAATTGATGTACGTAGTGGCGGACGAGCAAGACGTGATCACCAAAAATGCCAACAAGTCGCCCAGCGAAGTCTATCTTTACCGCAGCACCGCAACTCCGGAACAAGCCCGGGAGTTGTTCGTGGACGTGATGAAGCGCGTGGACAAGCTGATCGACGAGCCGGAATTTTACAACACTTTGACGAACAATTGCACGACGAACATCCGCAACCACATAAATCATCTCAAGCCGGACCGCGTGCCTTACGATTATCGCGTGCTATTGCCCGGCTATGCCGACCGGCTGGCCTACGATCTGGGTTTAATCGAGCAAAACGGCACTTTCGAGCAGACCAAGGAGCGTGCACGGATAAACTACCAGGCATATCTTTATAGGGACGACCCGGATTTCTCGCGAAAAATCCGCCGATAACGGGCAAATCGCAAGAGCCGGATGTTTAAAGCGCCTGTATGTTAGATGGGTTATTGATGCTTTATTCTTACAGCCGTATAATGGGTATAGGAGTGCAGCCCCACATGAGGGGGCTACTATTCAATTCCCATATAATCCATATAGTATATATGCCATGACGGCAACTCGAAATGCTAATCTTGAATCGACCGCGGCTAAAGGAGAAGGCCCGCACTCGCAGCGCCTGAATTACAAGCAGTGGTGGTTATTCAGCGGGGTGGCCGTCGGCGGGTTGGTTCTCTCCGTGGCGTTATTCTATATGCTTTGGCATGAGGAACATCAAGTAGCCGAGGGCCAGTTCCGCCTCGAAGCCGCAAAAAAGGTGGAGGCCATTAAGCAGGCCCTTGTCAATCAGTTGGGCGTCATGAGCCTGTTCAAGGCATTTTATGCCGGCTCGTTGGAAGTTGATCGCAACGAGTTCAAAATCTTCAGCGACTCGGTGTTTGAGGAACATCCCGAAATCAAGACCTTGGCCTGGATGCCTCGCGTCCGGTCGGAAGAGCGAAGCGCATTTGAGGCAGCGATCAAAAAGAGCGGATATCCGCAATTTCAAATAACCGAGCTTCGCGGCGATAGACTTGTTCGGGCGGACGAGCGCAAGGAGTATTTTCCCATTCTATTTATAGAGCCGCAGGCCGAACACCAAGATATCCTGGGTTTTGATTTACGTTCGCTCCCCGAGTGTCATGCCGCGATGGATCGGGCCGATGGCAAGCGGCCTCCGGCGATTAGTTATGCCAATATACCCGGGCTCGATAGCAAATCGGAATGCGCCATATACATGTTCGACGACGCACATAATGAGCCTCCTGCAGCGGATAGCGCCAAATCGGCCTATCCATCCGACGGCTTTATCTTGGGCGTATTTCAATTACCCGAAGTGATTAATATCGCTTTGGAACTGATACCACCCACGGGCGTGGACATTTATCTGTTCGACGCGACTGATCCGAAAAAAGTGCGGCCTATTTTCTCCTGCCCTTCCCGAATCCGCACTGCTCCTCTACCTATATTGGAATTGCCGCCTGCCGAATCATCCGCCCCCATTCATTACGATGCCCGCATTACCGTGGCCGACCGGACATGGCTGGTTTATTGCCTTCCCGCAGACATTTATTTTGCGGGTAAATCGGGATGGGAACCGCCGGCGGCGCTGTTGGCGGGCTTGCTAATTACAGGGCTTATGGCGGGTTATTTGTATTTGCTTACCGGGCACACTGCACGTGTGGAAAAACTCGTTTCCCAACGGTCCGGGGAATTGCAGGCCAGCGAACAACGCTTTCGCCTGCTGGTGGAAAACGCCGCCGACGGCTTTTTCCTGATCGACGATAACGGACGTATCATCGACGTAAATCAACGGAGCTGCGAGCTTTTGGGCTACAGCCGGGAAGAATTGCTAAAGATGAACGTGTTCGATTTTGAGGTCGCCTTCAAGCCGGAAGATCATCATGAACTTGTCTGGAAACGGCCGGCCGCCGATTATCCTATAAATGTCGACGGCATCCATCGGCGAAAGGACGGCAGCACCTATCCCGTGGAAGTCCGCATAAACTGCCTGGAAACCGGCGGCAATCGCTTGATTATGTGCGTTGTCCGCGACGTCACCGAACGCAAAGCGGCCGAAGCGGCGCTCCGCAAGGAACAACGCTTTTTGCGGCATCTTATCGACCTCCAGGAGCGCGAACGCAAGCTCATGGCATACGAAATTCACGACGGGCTGGCACAGCAATTGACCGGGGCTCTTTTGAAGCTGCAAAGCCTGGAAACCACCCTAGAGTTGCAGGATTCTCCCGCCGTCCGCAAAATCCTGGATGATGTCCTGCACTTGATCCGCGAAAGCGTGGCCGAGGCGCGGCGCTTGATCGGAGGACTGCGGCCGCCGATTCTTGACGAGTCGGGCATCGTCGCCGCAATCGAGTATCTGTGCGGCGAGCGGCGCCAGAGCGGCCAATTGCAAATCGAGTTCGTTGAGCGGGTCCAGTTCCATCGCCTGGCCGCTCCCTTGGAAGTCGCGCTCTTTCGCATCGTTCAGGAATGTCTAACTAATGCCTGCCGGCACAGCCAAAGCCCCAAGATCAGCGTGGAGCTAAGCCAATTGGAAAACCGCGTCCGCCTGGCCGTGCAAGATTGGGGCGTGGGCTTCGATCCGCAAAAGGTCAAAGGCGAGCGCTTCGGGCTGCGGGGCATCCGCGAACGAGTTCGCTTGCTTAACGGCGCGGCCGACATCAATTCCGCCCCCGGTAAAGGCACGATTATCATCGTGGATTTGCCCCTGGCTGAGGGTGATATCGACGAGGATGACAACAATTCATAGTCACCTCATTTTATACGCCCACAGCGCCATCCGTCCCAATGCGCTTAGAGCCACGGCAAATCGGGCCACGGTATATGTATCAGGCCGCCAATGGGCATGCGACTGGGTCATGGGACCCAAAAAATCGATTGCCGCGCGCCCCGGCTCGGCGTAAAAACGCTCCAGTAAAAAATATCGCAGCAATTGGCCGGGCGAATAGCGGGCGTACCGCGGATCGTATCCTATCTTGGCCGAATGAAACACCCCTTTCGCGCTTTGACCGTAACAAAAAGCAATCGGCCGGCCGCCGCACTGCAGAAATGTCAGCTCCAATTGTCCCCAGGCTGCCAATTGTTGGGCCTGGCGGATAAAAAATTCGCTCATGCCGGGCACGCTTACGACCGATCCCCCGCTGCGGCCTTTCCAACCCAGGTTTTCAATTTCCAAGGCTCGCCGCATCCACATGGCCGTTTCATCCGGCGCAAGTTGTGAGAGCAAAACCAGGCGCACTTCGCCTTCGCAAGCCAATTGCCGGGCCGACCATGCCATGTGCTGGCGATGTTTGCGCGACCAGCGGGCCTGGCAGCCTTTCCAATCGCCGTCGATGTGCACCCGGCCTACTTGCCATCGCGGACGGACTACGTTCTTAAGCCGGCTGTCGGCGACGGCCCGCATAAAAACCTGCCAGCGGGCGGTTTCCAATATCGCCTCGTCCAGCCACAGCAAGGACAAGTTGCATTCCCTTAAGGCATCAAGAAGCAGTTGTAATACTTGTTTTACATCGGCGGAAAAGTCTAACAAACACTCGCCGCTGGACGACCACTGGTTGCAGGGCAAAACGCCGGCTTTGATCAGGCGACCGATTCTTCGCCGCACAATAGGAAGTGCCGCCACCCAACGTCCGTCCTGCTGGACCGCTATGGCATGAAACTCCGCATCGGCTGCAAAATACTCGATCCATTGTGCAAGCAGTTCGGCCCGCATGGTGGGAAAAGTCACTTCGCTCCGACGCCACAAATCATCCCAGTCCGTTGCGGCGGCACGCAACTCGTCCAATGAACGCAGTCGGATTACCCGCGGCGTGCTCGGCGGGAGAATTGTTGCCGGGATAACATGATCCCCGGCCGCCGGATTTATGACCGGGATTTTATGGTCGGGGAACATATCAAATGATCCGCTTATTTCCGCATTGTTCATTTGCCGCATGACTCTATGGTTTGCACGGGCCCTCGCCTCCGGCCCCTGTCCGGGCGCCGCGCCGGCGGTCGGGAAAAGGAAGGCGGGAGAGGCCTTTAATAATGTTATTCCAATAATTTTTGACGCCTTCGGAAAGTTGGTGTTTTTCTTCACTCGTCAATATTTGATCCGTGCGAATCGCTTCCAGGGCGATGCCCAAAAGCACGCCCACGGTCGCCCATGCTCCCAGGCATATTGCCGGGGCCAGGCTCAGAATAATCCACAATCCCCGGTGGGCGTGAAATCCGGCGAACCGCGAGAAAATAAGAATTAAGGCCAGGGCTACCAGGTTTGCCGCCGACGCCGCCAACACCGCGCCGAGCAATCCCAAATGGGGCAAAAGCGCCAGGTTCAGGGCTACATTCACCGCCAATCCGGCACCTAAAGCCAGACCGACCAGGCTCGCCCGCTCGGCGCACCACAGGTATTGCTGGGCGACCATGGCTGTGCCGAACCATACGCAATAGGCCAGCGTCCAGGGCAGAACGGCCATGCCGCCGGCGAATTTCCCCTGAAACGCCACCCCGAACAACCAGGGTGCGACAAACAACACGGCCCCCGACGCCGCGATCAATCCATAAGCCAGCAGTTTCAGAAAAAGGTTCAGCCGCGAAGCGACCAAATCGCGCCGGCCGGATTCCCAATCGTGGCACAAATGAGGCAGCAACACCGTGGCCAACATCGATGCGATGGAAACCAAAAGCAGCGGCGCCACGCGGGAACTGTGGTACTGTCCCACCAGGGCCAGCGCCGCTTCGGCCGAGCCGGGAACGAAGTGAATAATCATGTACCGATCGGCAATGCCGAATAAATTCGTCAGCATATTGATGGAAAGAATCCAGGCCGCGAATGGAATCAGCTTAGTCCACATGCTCCGCCGCGGCAGGAATTCGTTGCCGGCGGGCGAGCCCTTCCATGCCGCTTTTACCCACCACGACACGGTCAAAATACTCAGCAGGCACGATCCGCCATAAGCGATCACCACGCTTGCCGAGTCGCATCGCCAGGTCAACAACAGCACGATTCCCAGAGCGGCAAACAGCACGCCGTTTACGAATTCCATGGCGGCGGCCAGGCGCACTTTTCTAAGCGCGGTCAAAAGGCTGATGAAATAGTTATAGGCCCCCACCGCGACCAGCCCGGCGGCCAGCAATAAAACCAGATTCGTCTGGCCGGATGAACCGAAAATGAACTCGGAGAATCCCCTGCGATAAAGTACGATAAGCATAACGGCCGCCAAGGTCAGCAAAATGCATGCCGTCGAAGTCCGCGCCAGGAACGCTCGGAGCTGCCCGCGCAGGCGGTAATACTCCGCGTAACGGCCGAAAGTGCCGGGCAAGGCCAGCATGGCCAGGGGGCCGGCAAGCATCAGAAATCCGAAGGCCATGTCCCACTGTCCCAATTGTTCGGCGTCCAGCCAGCGGCAGAATAAGATCGCCCGGAAAAAGCCCACCGCCCTTTGCACCGCTATTAGCGCAAGCCACAATACCACGCTGTGAACAAGCGAATCGGCGCGCCAGTCGTCAGCGGCGACGATTGATTCCGGATGCTCGAGGGGAAGGGATCGCATGAATGTTGGATCTATCTTATTTTGGGTCATCAGAGGGTGCCATGCCCACGCTTGCGTGGGCATGCCAACCAACGGCACATTGGCCAATACACAACTCTACTTCCGGTCGCTATCCAATGGGAACAAATCGCTTTTTGCTCGCGGCGACACAACCGGCATAATCGTTACTGCCGGATGAAATTCAGATAAGAGGCCGGCGATTTTGAAATCGCCCCGCACTGAGAGCCGCTGCCGGCTTGTCCAGCAGTGCATTAATCATGGTTGGGCAAGCCAACCGCGGCGCCCGCGCGGGACAAACACTGCAGGATTTAATGCGTTATTCATGCAAATTGACGTGAGATTTTATACTTGTTCAATTTGCAATTTGCAATTTGCAATTGCCAATTTGCAATAAAATGTGTACGCTCGCAAAATGCGATTAAAACTCAAATCAAGGAAGCTACTGCCTATCGGCCGTTAGAATCTCTTCGGCCAGGCGGCGGTAATCTTCGGCCCCGTTGGAATCGGGGGCGTACTGGAAGATCGATTTGCCGAAACTGGGCGCCTCGGCCAATCGGACGTTGCGGCGAATGCGAGTCTGAAAAGTCTGAGCCGCGGCCCAAGGCGTGGCCTGGTTGCGGGCGTTGCGGAAAAAATCGTCCACGTCCTGGCAGACCTCCGCAGCCAGCCGCGTATTGGTGTCGTACATGCAAAGGATAATGCCGCTGAGTTTCAACTGATGATTCAACCGTGCAGCCACCAGGTCGATCGTTTCCAGCAATTTGCTCAATCCGTGCAAGGCCAGGAAATGCGGCTGCAGGGGAATAAAGACCTCGCTGACCGCGGCCAGGGCGTTGAGCGTGAGCAGGCCCAGCGACGGTGGGCAATCGACCAGGAGAAAATCGAACTCGGCGTCGTCTTCGCGCAATTTGTCGCGGAGTATGACTTCCCGCCCGACCACGCTCACCAGTTCGATCTCGGCGGCCGCCAGGTCCAGGCTCGAGGCCACGACCCACAAGTTTTCGGCCACCTGACGGCGGGCTTCGCTCAACGGTGTCTTGCCCGTAAGCACCTGGTAAATCGAAACCTGCTCGGGTTCAAGATCCAGACCGAAATGCAATGTTGCGTGGGCCTGGGGATCCAGATCGATCAAACATACCTGCAGACCAGTGGCTGCCAGCGCTGCGCTGACATTCACCGCCGTAGTGGTTTTGCCCACTCCGCCTTTCTGGTTCATGATGGCGATGGATCGCATGGTTTATTTAATTCCCGGTGCGAGTTATTTCTTTTCCAGCAGTTTTTTCAGCAGATTGGCCGCTAGGGTGGGATTGTCGCTGCGGACTATGTGGTCGATTTGGGGGTCGGGGATTTTAAGATTTTTCAGGGCGGCGGCTAGGCGTTTCCAGAGGCGGTCTTTGGCCTTGCCTTCGGCCAAATAAAGATCGGTCACCAGGTCGCCCAGCTTTTGCAGCATGATGGCGTCCTGGTTTTGGTAATATCTGCGAATAATGCGGTCTTGGTAGGATGAACTTTTAGCCATGATTATTTATCAGATTATCGCGATATGCGGCCAAAAAGCCAGGGGGCCGGGATGATTGAAATCGTTTTTTTCCGCCTTTATTCTTCCTGTTTTTCCCTTTTTCGATTACGATGGGCAGGATGAAACGCGGTGTAAGCGAACAATCCGGGCCTAGCCGGTATGTGGTGGGATTCGATCTGGGCACCACCAACTCGGCGGTATGCTATGTCGATACGCAGGAGTCGCCGTGGCGGGTGCGGACTTTTGCCGTGCCGCAGTTGGTGGCGCCCGGACAGGTCGAGGCCCGGGAAACGCTGCCTTCGTTTTATTATCAGCCGGCCCGGGGAGAGTTTCCACCCGAGGCGATGCGCCTGCCGTGGCAGGGAGCAGAGGGAAGGGTTCAGGGTTCAGGGGTCGGGGTTCAGGACTTGGAGGGCAAGGGGAACAAGCGGGGAAGGAGCAAGGGCAAGGAGCCTTGTTATGCCGTGGGATTTTTCGCTCGCGATCAGGGCACGCTGGCGCCGGGGCGGCTGATAAACTCGGCCAAGTCCTGGCTGTGTCACTCGGGCGTGGATCGCACGGCCGGGCTGTTGCCTTGGCACGGGGCCGATGACGTGGATCGGCTTTCGCCGGTGGAAGTCAGCGCAAGATATCTGGCCCACGTGCGCGACGCCTGGAACGCCAGGTTCCCGCGCGAGCCCCTGGAAAAGCAGGATTTCGTGCTCACTTTGCCGGCATCGTTCGACGAGGTAGCGCGGGAATTGACCGTTAAAGCCGCGGCCGCCGCCGGGCTGCCCAGGGTGGTGTTGATCGAAGAGCCGCAAGCCGCTTTTTACGCCTGGATATATACGCATCAAGACGATTGGGATCGGCTGGTCGAGCCCGGCCAAAAGATTCTGGTCTGCGATATCGGCGGCGGCACGTCCGATTTCACCTTGATCCGCGTGCGCCGCGGCGAGGGCGGCAAGGTGCAATTCCATCGCGTGGCCGTGGGCGATCACCTCATACTCGGCGGCGACAATCTGGATTTGACCCTGGCGCAGTATATCGAGAAAAAACTCTTGATAAAGAGTCAATTGCAAAATGAAAATATTGCGGACAACACGAGCGAGGTCCGCCCTCACCCTAGCCCTCTCCCAAAGGGAGAGGGGACTGATCAAAGCTCTCGCCATCGCCCTATCCGGGCACCGACCGAAGGTTGGTCGGGAGAGGGGATTTTTAAATTGGAGCCGCGGCAATGGGCGGTGCTGGTGCGAACCTGCCGGGCGGTGAAGGAAACGCTTTTAGGTCCTGATGCGCCGGAAAGGCTTACCGTCAACCTGCCCGGCGCGGGATCGCGGTTGATCGGCGGCGGAATACACGTGGAAGTAAGCGGGCAAGAGGTGCGAGATCTTTTGGTCGAGGGATTTTTTCCCCGCGTCGGCCTGGACGCCAAGCCGGCTGGGCGGAGGTCGGGATTTCAGGAGTTCGGGCTGCCTTTTGCATCCGATCCGGCGGTCACGCGATACCTGGCGGTTTTTCTGACCGCGCATCGGCACGTGGCGATTGAGGAAATCGCTTTTCCTGAGGGCCACGATCCGGCCCGGCCCGATATCGTGCTCTTTAACGGCGGAGTGTTCGAGTCGCCGCTTTTGCGAGAGCGATTGTTGGAGGTCATTGAGAGTTGGTTTAATAGCCCGATAGAGCACTGCTTGCAAGCAGGGCACCGACCGAAGGTTGGTCGTGGCACACAATTGCCTTGGCAGGCAAGCAGTGGCACACATTCCACATCATTATGGCGGCCGGTGATACTGGATAACGATCGACTCGATCTGGCCGTAGCCCGGGGAGCGGCTTACTACGGCATGGTGCGGCGCGGGCAGGGCGTGCGGATAGCCGCCGGGCTGGGGCGAACGTATTACATCGGCGTGGAAAAGGGGGAGCCGGAAGCAGTTGAAAAGGGCGAAGGGCAGGAAGGCGGTGAAGGAGATAAAGATTACGCAGGATCGGCGATTTGCCTGGTGCCGGCCAATGCCGAGCCGGGTTATGACGTGGAGCTTGCCGATCGGCGATTCGATCTTTTGGTTTCCGAGCCGGTCGAGTTTCCCCTGTTTGTTTCCAGCACTCGGCTTACGGACAAGCCCGGGGAACTGGTTGCAATCGATCGGGAACGCATGACGCCGCTGCCGCCGATCCGCACAGTGCTAAAAACGCGGAAGAAAGGCGAGGGGGAAACCGTTTCGGTGGCGCTTCATGCCCGGTTGACTGAGATTGGCACGCTTGACCTGTGGTGTGGCGAGATAGGCGGTCGGCGGAGTTGGCGATTGCAATTCGACGTGCGCTCGGCCACGCAAACCGACGTTGCCGCCCACGAATCGGCCGCCGAGCAAGAGGGTTTTATCGACGAAGCCGTTTGGCTGGAATGCGAGAAGCTGATTCGCGGAGTGTTCGGGTCCGGCGGCGGCGACAAACCGGAAGGGCTATTAAAGCGATTGACCGCGGCAACCGGCATGAATCGCAACGCCTGGCCGACCTCGCTTTGCCGGCGGATGTGGGAGGCGCTGATGGAGGTCGAGGCCGGGCGGCGCCGCGGTCCGGTGTACGAAGTCCGCTGGCTGAACCTGTTGGGTTTCGCCCTGCGCCCGGGTTTTGGACTGGCCGTTGACGACTGGCGCGTGGCCCAAACTTGGACCGCGCTTTCCGGCAAATTCGCATTCCCGGGCAGCCGGGCGGAAGGCTGGATCCTGTGGCGGCGGATCGACGGCGGGCTGGGCGCAGGCCAGCAGCAGGCCCTGGCCGAACCGCTTATCGGCCCGATCCGCGGCCTGCATAAACAACTGATCACCGGCAAGGGGCGCGGCGGCGATCTGAGTTTCGCATCGCGCGAGACGGCCGAAATGTGGCGCTTGCTCGGCGCGCTGGAAATGCTGCCCGTGGATTTGAAAATCGAACTAGGCGCGATGCTCTTGGATCTGTTGCCTAAGCCCAAGATCGAGCCGGTGCGGCAGCCGATCATTTGGGCCCTGGGCCGGATCGGGGCACGCGCGCCGATGTACGGTCCGCTGAATGCGATAGTGCCTGCCGAAACGGCCGCAGAGTGGCTCGAACGATTGCTGGACATTGCCGGCAGCGATGCGGAAACGCCCCTGGCCGTGATGCAAATCGCCCGGCGAACCGACGACCGTTATCGCGATCTATCGGAAAAACTGCGGCGCGAGGCGATTGATTTTCTGGAGTACGCGGAGGCGCCGGGACATTTTTTGGAACTTGTGCGCACCGCCGGCAGCCTGGACACAAGCGAGCAAGGCCTGGTCTTCGGCGAATCGCTGCCCAAGGGTTTGCGATTGGCGTGATTAGCGGCTCTCCTTCCCTCTCCGGGCACCGACCGAAGTTTGGTCGGGAGAGGGGAGATTTTTTATTGCACGTCTTCATTTTTTATTCCACATCTTCAATCATCCTTCGCGAACTGCTCCAATTTTTTTCGCAGGGTAGTGCGATGGATGCCGAGTTTGCGTGCGGCGGCGATGAATTGGCCGCCGGAGTGTTCCATGGCGGTCTGAAAAAGCGGCGGCTCCACGATTTTCAACAACTGCTCATAAAGATCCCGGGCGTCGTCGGGGTTTTGGAGTTTTAATTCCGCCCATTGCCTGATAAGCGCGGAGATTGCCTGCTGATCGACGCGATCGGTAGAACTTGCGGGCAGCATGGGCGGGGGAAGATGTTCGGCGGCGATTATGCCGCCCCGGGCAAGGATCATGGCGTGCTCGACCGCATTGCGCAGTTCGCGGACGTTGCCGTGCCAATCGCGGCGCTCCAGTTCGGCGATTGCCTCGGCGGAGAGCGCGGGAGACCGGACTTCATTTTTAGCGGATAGAACATCGAGAAAATGCTCGGTCAAAGGGCGAATATCCTCGCGCCGCCGGCGGAGCGGGGGGATTTCGATCTCGAAGGTGATCAGGCGGAAATACAAATCATGGCGAAACGCGCCTTCGGCCACCCGCCGGCTGAGGTTTTGATGCGTGGCCGAGATCAGGCGAAAGTCGCTGTGCACGGGCTGCTCGCCGCCGACGGGCAAAATCTCGCCGTGCTCCAGGACGCGAAGCAACTTTGCCTGCATGGCCATGGGTATGTCGGCGATTTCGTCGAGAAAGATTGTGCCGCCGTGGGCTTGCTCCAGGAATCCTTTTCGCGGTTGATCCGCACCCGTAAACGCGCCCCTGACGTGCCCGAACAACTCGCTTTCAGCCAGGGAAGGATTCAGCGAAGCCACGTTGACGGCAATAAAGGGCGACTGCGAGCGACGGCTGTAACGGTGTATCGCCCGGGCTACAAGTTCCTTGCCTGCGCCGCTTTCGCCGCGGATGTGCACGCAGGCGTCGGACGGGGCGACCAGTGCGATTCTCTTGAACACCTCTTGGATGGCCGGGGAGCTGCCCACAATCAGTTCTTCGTGATTAGTTAATGGCGGAGGCTGGGGCGCGGGAGGTTGGGTTGCGCTGCGCAACGCACGGCAAATGGTCCGTTCAGCGACGTTTAGATCGAAGGGTTTCAGCAGGTAATCGAACGCACCGTTGCGCACGGCGGAGACCGCCGTGGTCAATTCGCCGAAAGCGGTGATTACGATAATGGGCACGGGACCCAATAAGGAGCGGAAATGTTGCATGGCCGTCAAGCCGTCCATGCCGGGCAGGCGCACGTCCAGGATGATAACGTCCGGGGGCGTGGATCGAGCCGATTCCAGGCCTTGTTCGGCCGATGCAGCACGCGCCACGCTCAGACCCATTTCTTCGGCCAGTTTGCCAAGGGCCCAGCAAATGCTTTGTTCGTCATCCACAATCAGTAGATGTTCCATATCGGGTTGGATTCTTTGTATTGAAGCTTGAGCGCGTTTTATGCGCATGTTTTAATTGCACATTGGCCATTGCAAATTGCAAAATTAGTTTAAATTTTGTCGTGAAATGAGGCTTTTAGTTTTTGTTCAATTTTAAATTTGAAATTTGCTTTTTACAATTTGCAATAAGGTTGGCTGACGTAATTAGTTTATTGTTTACAGCAGGGGAATTCAACGGTAAAGCAGGTCATGTCGTTTTCGCGGCGCCAACCGATCGTGCCGTGATGAGCATCGGCAACCTGGCGGGCCACGAATAGTCCCAAGCCCGTGCCGGCCGGCTTTCCGGACACGAAGGGTTCGAACAATCGTTGGGCCACGTCTTCGGCTGGGCCGGGGCCGGAATCGCGGACGTGCAAGGCGGCGCGGTCTTCGCCCAGGCGCACCAAATCGACGGCGATTTTTGCGGGCCGATCTTTTTGTCCCGCGGCGGCATCCACCGCGTTGAGCACTAAATTCACGGTAAGCTGGTGCAAGGCCTGCGGATCGCCGAGAACGGAGATCGGGGCGTCGGGCTTCGAGTAAATCAGTTCCACGCCCGCATGAGTGCAGGCGGGGCGGACCAGGTCCAGGGCGTCTTCGACCACGGCCGCAAGTGAAACGGTTTCAAAAGGCATTGTCCGGGCTTGTCCAAGCATGAGAAATCGCTGTAAATACGATTCCATCAGATGGAGTTGGCTGATGGCGACGTCCAGCGATTCCCCGTCGCTATCGGCCCCGCAGCGGCGCTTGTGAAGTTCGATGGCCATTAGTGCGCCGGTGGCCGAGTTGCGTAGTTGGTGGGCCACTGCCGCCCCCAATTTTCCCAGGGTGCGGAGTTGCTCGTTGCGGCGGACGTCGTTTTCATACCGGCCCAGTTGCAGGGCCATCTGGTTTATCGACAGAGTCAGGTCGCGGATTTCGTCGTCGCGGCGGGCGACGGGCAAGGTCTGGAAATCTCCCTGTGCAATCGCCGCGGCTTGATCGCCAAGCCGGTGAATCGGACGCACAAATCGGTGCGACAGGACCGTCGTGACCAATATCACGGCAATCACCGCGACCGCGCCCGCCATGAGCGCCGGATAGGCGGCCTGGCGCGCGGCCGACCACCAGCGGTCTTGAGGATAAAGCACGATAAGCGAGCCGCCTTGCGAAAAGGGATATCGAGGCCTTATCGACACGTGCTGGGTTAGATAAACGCGACCGCCTATCGAGGTCGCATGATCGGCGTCGATGCCCCCCGGTCCCTTATCGTCGAGCAGGCGTCGAAGCAGTTTCAGATTGTCGTTGTCGAGTCGTAATGTGCCGGCTTGGAGATGGTCTTGTCCTTCAAAAAAAACGAACTCCGCGCCGGACAATCCGCTCATTTGCCGCAGCACCGGATCGCTTAAAGGGAAATTCGCCTCGGAAAGCGTGGCCACCACGCGGCGGAGGTTGTCGTCTTGAGCCTGGCGGGCGTGTTTTCCGCCCAAATACGCGGTAACGGCGGCGGCCAGCACAATCGCCATTACCACGACTGTCAGCACGGGAAGGAGCAACTGGATTTGAATCGGCCATCGCATAGTTCCACATTATATAGTCCCCTCTCCCTTTGGGAGAGGGTCAGGGTGAGGGCTTTAAAGCGATAAGTGTTTTAATTTATATGCATGATCGTCAAAGGCCCTCACCCCCAGCCCCTCTCCCAAAGGGAGAGGGGAGAATGGCGGCCAAATCGGCGATCAACGATGCATATTTTTCGCCGGATATCGTTATGTCGAATTGTCGCCGGCTTTCACCGGTTACCTCGATGTGGACTTCCACCCTATCCCGCGGCAGGCAGCCGGGAACGCGGTCAGCCCATTCTACGAGCACGAGGCCGTCGGAATCGAAATACTCATCTGGGCCCAGGGCCAGGAATTCATCTTCGTCGCGCAGCCGATAAGCGTCGATGTGATAAATGGATTTTTGGCCGTGATACTCCTGGATGAGCACGAAGGTGGGGCTGACCACCTGTCGGCGATCGACACCCAGGGCCTCGGCCATGGCCTGTACCAGGCGTGTTTTGCCGGCCCCCAATGTTCCATACAAGGCCACGACCGTTCTCATCGGCAGCGCTTGGGCCAATGCGGCCCCGAGCCGGGCAGTGCCGGTCTCATCTTCGGCGGTGAAGGTGAAATGGTTCATTGATGTTTATTTTTCTTTTTCCTCCGGCGACATGGTGGCGAGAATATAGTTGCCCAGATATTTTCGGGCGACTCGGACCACGTCGCCGAGTTTGACGGCATCGATTCGGGCGTCGAAAGTTTTGTCGTAATCGGATCCCAGGCCGTATAACTCATAGAGCGCGGCCAGTTTGGCTTGGGCGGCGATGGTGGTGTTTTCCTGGTCCTGGGCGTGCAAGGATGTGACCCTGTCGACGGCGACGTGGAACTCGTCTTCGTCGATTTTGCCGGCCTTGGCCTTGTCGATATTCGCCAAAATCCGCTTGACTACTTCATTGACTTTTTCCGGTTCGGTCTGGGCCAGCACCGCGAAATAGCCGGGCACCGGACCGGTGATCTGCGTGGCTTGCACGTCATACACCAGTCCCTCGCCGCGAAGTTCGTTGTGCAGCCAACCGCCCGGATAAGTATAGCCGGCCAAGACCGCATTTAAGAGCGTCATTGCGGCGTAATCTTCTTTGTCGAAAATGCCGGGAGCGGAATACCCAAGCCAAATCATGCCAGTCGGCTTGCCGGTGTCTTTGTGCAAAATAATGGTTTTGGAGATGGAGCTGTTTCCGGCAAACGACAGCTTTTCGAACTTGGGATCGGGCTTGAGTTGTCCGAAATTCTTGGCAACTATGGCCGAAGCTTCGTCGGGGTCGATGTCGCCGAAAACGGTAACGATCATGTTATTGGGTACGAAGTATTTGGCGTGATATTCCCGCAAATCTTTGGCCGTGAGGCGCTTGACGGTTTCGGTTTTGCCGTCCGTGAGCACATGATAAGGCGATTTGGCGGGCAGGCTGTCGAAGAAAAATTCGGCGATCTGGGCCTGCGGATTATCGTCCCGGTGGGCGATCGCGCCTAAGGCCAGGGCCTGATTCTGTTTGAATTCCTCCTCGGGGAAGGCGGGCCGGTTGACGCACTCGGCGAACAGGGCGGCCGCCTTGGGGAAATCCTCGCGCATCGCGGTCAGGCCGGCGAAAATGGTGAATCGTCTGGACTCGGCGGTGAAACTAGCGCCAATGGAGTCGAAATACTCGGCGATCTGCTGGGCGGAATGATCGGCCGTGCCATGATCAAGCATCGCCGCCACTAATGCCGCGCGCCCGGCGGTTTCTTCGCTGTCGGCCAGCGATCCGCACAGGGCGGCCGCCTGTATGTTGACCATCGGCAAGTGCGAATGCCGTTTTATAAGCACGCGCAGTCCGTTGGGCAGGCGGAGGGACTTGATTTCGCCCGCCCCGCCGCCCGATTGCTTCTCGGCTTCGCGCGGGGCGGCCCCGGGTGGAAAGATCGTAACCTGGTTCAGGCGCTGGGGCACGAAATACCGCCGGGCCACGTCGCGGATCTGTTCGGCCGTCACCTTTTGGATGTTTTCCACGTACACTTTTTCAAACTGCGGATCGCCCGCGCTGATAAGATCCCGGCCCAGGCTCAAGGCGGCCTCCTGAACGGTTTGCTGGCCCATAACCATTTCCACGGCCTTTTGTTTTTTAGCCCTTTCCAGTTCGGCCGGCGCCACCAATTCGTCGCGCAGCCGGTACACGTGGCGGATGATTTCCTCGACGGCTTTGGCCTGTTGGGGCGGTTGGCAAACGGCGGTCACGGCAAAGTAACCGCGCACGTAATCGGGCGTTTGGCTGGCCGTGCCTACAGATAGGACCAACTGGCGGTCGTACTTCAAATCGCGGACCAGGCGGGAACTCTCGCCTTCGCCGATTATGTAGGCGGCCACGTCCAGGGCGTACATATCAGGGTGCGATAATTTCACCGTAGGCCAGGCCAAAACCATGTCGCAGGTGGCGCCGTCCATTTCGCGCACGGCCTGGCGGGGCGTTAGCTGCTCGGGCTCGTCGGTCAGGGCGATGTACGTTTCCCTGCCCCGGGGCGTGCCGGCGTACTGCTTGGCCACCTGGTCCAGCACTTCGCCGGTCTTTATGTCGCCCACCACCACGAAGACCTGGTTATTGGGCACATAGCGATCGTGGTAAAAATCCATGATCGTTTGATTGGTGGTTTGGTTGAGCACGTCGAGGTAGCCGATCACGGGATAGCGGGCCGGATTAACCATGTAGATCGTCTGGTCGAGCAAGTCGGAGAGCACGTGTTGCCGATCGACTTCGTCATCGGCCAGTTCGCGGCGCACGACTTTTAATTCCCGCTCGAATTCGGCCGGCTCGAACTTGACGTGCTGCATGGAGTCGGCCACGAGATCAATGGCGGTCATGGTATTCTTAGCCGGGCAATCGACGAAAAACACGGTCATGTCGTTGGAGGTAAAGGCGTTGGTCGCACCGCCGAAGGAGTCGATGATTTTGGTGATTTCTTTTTCGCTGCGGCGAAAGGTGGAACCGCCGGCCGCGACGTGCTCCAGGACGTGGCTTATGCCGGCGCCAAGATTCTTGCCTTCGTAAACGCTGCCCGTGTTTTTCACGAAGCAGCGGACCGTGGCCACGGGCGCCACGTGGTTTTCCTGCACGATGACCGTCAGCCCGTTGGCAAGGGCGGCCAGGGTAACGTCGTTTGGCAGGCGGCGAATGCTGCTGTATTTCGCAACGGCCGGCTCGCTTTTAGCGCTGGTTTCAGCCGTGTCGGCCGCTTTTACAGGCACGGCCGCGAGGCAAAAACCCAATGCAACGACCAACAAGGCATACGACCGCTTAAGCCAATTGTTTTTCATGAAATCCGTCCTAATGAAAAAAGGAATGCGCAAGCCGATAAACTCTCATGCAGGCCGCTATTTTGCCAAATCCGAATGATATGGGGTAGAGCCTGGTTTTGGTTTATCATACCCCCCACCCCCCCGCCAGAAGCGATATTTTAGAAATAATCAATGATAAATTGTGTTCTATAATTTTAAAAATGCTTATTTGCCGGTTATTGGGTAACGAAAATATACCGGCTGGACTAACGGAAACGATTAGTGGACGGAAATAGATCGTTTTCCGATTTGGAGCATTGTGTACCATGTCAAATTTAGCCGATTATCCGCAACACGAATATGGCGAGGAGAAATCGTCCATGACGAAGGTCGCCGACAAGGATTCCGCGGAGATGGAACAAGATCTTTATCCCGAAAAGTCTTACGAGGCGATGCGGTCCAGTCCGCGAAAGAAGTATAAACGGCCGCCGGGATGCGAACAATTTGCCGTCGTGCTTGGACAAAAACCGAAGATTACGATACTGGCCGCCAAAGTCGTTAACACAAAAGAAGTGGAGCACGACGATCAGCAAATGTATCTGGTGGGTTGCCAATTCATCGATCGAATACAGAAATAAACGCCGCCCGCGTTTCTCGCCCCGCATAATCTTGTGGGTATCCGGTAAATTCAAATAATTGCATATCAAGGTCTGGCGTACCGGGCTAGGGCTGGTTAATTTGGTGATTAATACCAAGGGCTGGTCACTTTAGTGACCCAGTTGCAGTTACAAATATTTTCATGGGGCCAAATCATGGATGACCGCACGCGAAAGTCCTCTCATTCCAACGGTCCATATTACAAGGGTCAACGCCGCTTCGAGCACTGGTATCGCGACAACCAGGTTTATTTCATAACCGCTCGATGCTGGGATAAATTTCCCGCCTTTGCCTCCGAGGATGCAGGCGCGAATATCCGCATACTAAGGTCAAGGTGGAGTTGAGGCCCGGCGTACAAAGGGCTTTGCAATTGAAGGCGTTTTTAGAGGGCGTGCCTTATAAAAAATACCAACGTGGTAAACAATAAAGAATAGATTTTAGACTCTATACCGGGTCACTGAAGTGACCGGCCCTTATGGATGCCGGCATTTTCCCAGGGACATCAGCGCGAATGCCGTGCCGTACTGCTGGTGATAATCGTACATGGGAAAATCCCACCATGACCCGTCTTTTTCCTGCACGGCCAAAAGCACGTGAGCCAGTTGGTCCTGGAAAGGCGGGCGATCGGCCTGGGGAAGCAATTCGATGCACTCAGCGGCGTAGTAATGGCCAAAATAAAAGAAATATCCCGCCACATAGAACCACGATTCATGAGGGATGGGCCGTTTGCGCCCCATGTCGAGCCAACCGTTGCGGGCGAATAGGCGGTCGAGCCAGTTCTTGATAATCGCATCGGTGACTTCCTTATCGCCCCAAATCCGCATGGCCGCGTTGCAGGCCTGGGAACGTCCCAGACTGCCGCCGGGCAGATTTATCGACATTTGAGGCACGTACTTGAGATACTCGCCGTAATCGTAGGAAAAGTCGGGCTTACGCTGGCGGATGATCGAGGCCTTGCCGCGGTCGATCAGGCGCTGCGGCGCATCCTCGCCGACTTTCTTGGCCTCAGCCAGAGCGATCAACACCGCCGCCGTGACAAAACTATTGGACGAATCGCTGGGTTTTTTCGTATGGGCCTTGAAATCATAGTACCCCCAGCCGCCGTCGACCGTTTCGTAACGGTCGAGCAGATCGATCTGCTGGCGGATGAGTTCATGGATTTTCCGGGCCCGCTGGGCGTCATCCGTCTTTCGGCCTAGCATCCGCACCAGGGCCTGAATCGAATAAGCATGGGTCCAGACGTTGTAAAACACGTCGGGAGTAGCGCGGCGGACGTGGGGCAAATTCTGGAAAAGCCAATCTTCGGCCCGGTCCAGAGAATTAATTATCTCGGGGCGCTGGCCGCCGACCTCGATCAAGGCGGAGATGCACATCGAAGTGACGGCCGCGCGGAAGGCCTGATGCGATTGCGGCACGGGCGCGTAGATGTCGCCCGGCCTGTAAATATCGGCTGAGCCCCAGGACCCGTTCTTGTTCTGCGTTTTAAGGAGGAAATCCAAGCCCCGGCCGACGGCGGCGTCTATATCCGCCGCAGGCGGCGTGGGCACCGGCAGCGGGCGCGGCCCGGTTTCGGCCAAAGGCCAGTGTTTTACGGCGGCCGGCTTTTCCTCGCCGGCCATGAGCGGCAAGACAACGAGCACGAATAATATCATCCATGCTAATCGGTTTCCCATGGTGCGTTCCCGCTTTGATTTATAGTGCATGGTGCATAGTGGACGTTAATCAGCGATCATTGCGAAACCGCACGCGGTTTCCTTTCCAATTCATCCTTCATCCCTCATCCTTTACTTCGCGTCCTTGGGCGGTTCCAGGAGAATTTTGTCGCCCTCGGAAAGGCCTTTGAGAATTTCCATTTGCTTGTCGTTCTGCTTGCCGATTGTTACATCATGTTTTTCAGTCTTGCCGTCCTTGAGTTGCAGGTACACAAAATGCTTTTCATCGTCCAAAGGATCGGTTGAAACCAGCTTCGGCGGCACGATCAAGGCGTCGGACTTGGAGTAGGGCGTCAGTTTGATCTTGCAGGCCATGCCGGGCAGGATGACTTTCGGGACCTGGTCTTCCAGGTCCAGGCTGAATTGGAGGTCGAAGCTGCCCATGGAAATGGGCACCTTGCCGACTTCGTCCAAGGTAACGTCGAGCTTGATGTCAGGGTATCCGGTGGGCGAGGCCTTGCCGTCCATGCCGTTGCGAATGTACTGCAAACGATCCTCGGATACGGTGGAGTGAATCATCAGCGGCCGGGATTCGACGATGGTCATAAGCACGTGATGCGGCATTGCGTTGCCGCCGCGGCGAAGCGATTCGGTAAGCGATGTGATTTCGTTGAATTTGCCGCGCTGGCACCGGCCGTAATAAACGTATCCGTCGGACGGGGCCTTGATCTTCATCAGCTCCTGATCGGCCAGAAGGTTCTTCAGCCGTTCCTTGGACCGGGCAATCTGCACCTTTAGCTTTGCCGCGTCGAGGCGTTGTTTATCCAGGGTCAGGGGCAGTTCCACGCGATCCTTGGACCAGGCCAGGCTCCTGCGTTCGACGGTTTCCTTGATTTGCTCGTCCGCGCGGGGAATTCGAAACTTCAGCAACTGGTCGCGCTGAAGCTCTTCCTGCTCCACCTGAAACTCGGCGCGCTCGACCGTATCGCGCGCCCGCTTCAAGACGATCTTTTCCGTCTCTTCGGTCAGATCGTCGGCTTTGTACATTTTTTCGAGTTGCTCTAGTTCTTCGCGGTCGTAATCCAGATTCTGATGGGTGAATTTCACATACTTATCCGCTTCTTTTATCGCATTGGGCCTGATCACATCCTGGTAGTTTTTCAGGTCCTCTTCGGCCAGGCGCTGAGAGCGTTGACTGGCTTCGAGGTCCAGGGGCGTGCTTTTTTCCAGGGTGGCTAATTGATCTTCGGACATCTTCAGCGCCACTTCGGCAATTTGCTGCTCGGTCCGCAGATCGGCAATGGCCTTGTCGATTTTATCAGAGTCGAATTCGATCAGCACGTCGCCTTTTTTTACCCGGGCGCCGTGCTCGACCGCTTGCACGACCGTAAAGGACGCCCATTCCTCGGGATGAAATATGATTTCGGTCATGTTGCGGCTTTCGAAAGTGCCGTCCAAGTCGAACTGGATTTTAAACGGCTCTCGCTTGACGCTATAAGTTGGAGCGGGAGGAGTAGCGGGCGGTTCTTCTTTCGCCGGTTTAGACGGTGCGGCGGCGGATTCCTCTTTCGCCGGCTTAGACGGTGCGGCGGCGGATTCCTCTTTCGCCGGCTTGGCGGCGGCGGGCTCTTCTTTCGCGGTTTTATCGGGGGCCGCTGCCGCGGGAGTGGGCTCGTCTTTTGCCGGCTTATCGGAGGATGGAGAAGCGGCCATTACAGCCGGGACCAAACAGGCTGAAATAATAAAAATTAAAACCAAGCTTCGCAGGCAGCAGTTCATGATTAGTCTCCTCAGGCTAGTGTTAATGCCGGGTGTGTCCGTGCGAGCGGATGCATATAAGCATTTAGATTAAAACCCAAACAGCAATGGGGGTAAATGCATCCGACCGACTGGGGTTATCGAAATTGTCGCATGCAAATACCCTTGGTGCAAGCAAACCACTTAAAAGAGGGGATGGAATGGAAGGATTATCGTAAATTGCCTAAGCTTCGCTTGCATTGAGATCTGTAGATTATGCGGTATATGCCTGTGAAATGGAATTCTATTCGGGCCTGTCGAATGTCAATCCTTGAAAAATCGCCCTTGCATCGGCAGATGGTTTTCGTTAAAAGTATTCGCCTTATCTGGTTATCTGGGCAATATCGTAATCTTCTCACCCCCTGGAAATCGAACGATGTTCCGGACTCGCACAAAACTCTTGTTAATACTGGCAGTGCTTGCTTTTTTTGCATGGATTTCAGCGTCGTCTAAAGCGGATTCGACCCGTTTGGATGCCGCCACCATGAAAGCCGCCTTGCGAACAGACACTACCGAAGAAGGGGGCTTTATCGATTACCTTATAATGAGGGTCAATAAAGGAACGTTGCCGGCCGATCTGGTCGATAGCACTTTTCAATGGGCTCGAAAAAAACCCTACAAGCACCGCTTTCAATACTTCAAACAGGCGTTGATTGTCCGGGCGGCCGCCATTGGGATCACTATAAAACCCTGAGGGGCGGACTGGCGGTTCATCGATACGCTTCTTTTCGGTGACTGATTGTGATTACTATCACGATCAATCTGTCATCATAAATTTCATATATTACACGATAGTCGCCGATACGTATGCGCCATGCATTTCTGCCGGTAAGTTTGATAGAACCTATCGGTCTGGGATTGATTTCCAGTTCGCGTACGGAATTAAAAATGCGGTCGCGATAAGATTGGGAATTTTCGCAAGATGTTTTTTTGAGCGGAGCGTTGAACAAAAACCTGATACTTCAATTCCCCCCTCCGGATTGTATTTCTCTAATGCAATCGTCAAGAGGAATTACTTCTGAAGGATTTTCTTTGGCTTGATCATAAGCGCGGATGTCATCGAGTTCATCCAATTCATCCATTAGTTGTTTCCATTCTGAAAACGGCAATACCACCGCTTTTTTCCGGTTTTGCTCGTCAACCAGATATTCCGGATGAATATCAATCATTTTGCATCTCCATGAAATAATTTATTTGACGCCATTCCAGTATGATTATACATGTAAATCTATATGACGTCAAGCAAACCGAAACAAATCGTCAATCCCGCCTATCCGAATAGCATTCCGGCGTAGCCCACCACGCTATTCCGCGGGCCTTTGGCGTCGGCGCTGGTGGCGTAGCCCACCAATTCGCAGCGATTGAGCGATCCGAGTTGGCGCAGGGTTTCCATCACGATCACGCAGGGATACACTCCGCACATGCTGATTCCGTGCAGCCTCACGGTTTCGAACACGTGTGCCGGATCGAGCGTCTCGATGGCGTCCAAAGCGATGCGGTCGAGAATGCGATTTTCGCTGTCGCTGGCAAAGTGGTTCATATCGCTGGAGATAACCAGAAGCGGGCGCTCGGCCATATCGCGCAACACGCCGGCCAACTGTGATGCAAAGCGTTGCAAGGCCGGTAGATTATCTCCGCCGCCGATGGTGATGCCCACCACTTGGGCTTGCGGGGCCAGGCGGGCCAAAATGGGCAATTGAACCTCGATAGCATGCTCGTGCCTGTGGGCCGAGGCATCCAGTTCCAGACGGTCGACGGCCTCGGACAATCGCACGGCCAGTTCCGGGTCGCAATCCAACTGGCCGCCGGGAAAGAGCCATCGCCGATGCGGCGCCACGGCCCATTGGGCCCCGCCGGGGCGATGCTTGGGGCAGAAGATGATTACCTGCCTGGGAATTTGCAGCCGCTGCCACACCCGGGCGGCGATGCGGCCCGAATATACCCAGCCCGCGTGAGGAACCATTGCCCCAGCCCAAGATTCCTTTGCAGACGGTTCGGCCAGCATCCCATCGACCAGCACTTCTACTTCGGATGGATTGGCAGGGTAAAAAGTGCCGGCCACGCTCGGCTGGCGATCGGAAAAAACGGGGACAGGCACCTCGCTGCGCTCGGAGCCAGTCCCCATTTTTTCATTCACCGACTCTTTTACCTTGCGCTCGGACAATCGGCCGCGGATGGCATATCCCTCGAAACGGAACAGTTTCGTGGCGTCGTCCAGCCAGGCGTCGCGTGGCAATCCGGCCTTCAGGCAGGTCTGCTGCAAGAAAGTTCGAGCGTCGAAATGGTGTTCCACGGCCACGCCCGGCAAAAGTAATCCGCGGTTCGATCCGCGCGCTATTTGCAGGCCGTGCACGCCGATAGTCACCTCGCGCACCCGGTCTTCGCCCCGGGCGGCGACTTCTTCCGGCCCCCACAACAGCCAAACTTCCATGTCCAAAAAATCCAATTCCTCGGCGGCGATGGGCGGGAAGCGGGGATCGTCCTTGGCCGCCCGGTCGGCCGCATGGCTGACGGCCTCGGCCAGCGTGGCCGTGGGGCTGAGATAACCGCAGCAGGAACGCAAATGGCCTTCCCGCTTCAGACTCACAAACGCCCCGTAAACCGGCAAATCGGCCGCCCCGGCAAGGGTATACTCGAACCGTTCGGGCCGCGACATTTCCACAGTCGCCGCCACCCGGCGCCCGGCGGCCCGAAACACTCGCTGCTCGTCTTCCTCGCTAAGCCTTGGCTTTGCGCCCTGATCGTTTTGAGAAGTTGTCATGTGAATACCAGAAAATAATTCGTTGAATGTTTTTCCCTCGTTCCCACGCTCTGCGTGGGAATGGACAACGAGCAACACATTGCGTCATCCTCTTCCTTACCCTCACATGGCGTATCGGAATAGGCAGGTTCCCACGCAGAGCGTGGGAACCAGAAAAATGTCAATTTCAGGACACCTTGAATTTTTATGCATAATTGGCGATCCTTATCGGCAACCGGCGGGAGCCCCAAGTGCCGGGCGCATCTTCAAAACGGCCGGCAATCGGCATCTGGCAAAACATGCATCGGCCGCCTTCGTAAGACGAATTTGAAATTCGTCCTTCTTTTATGGCGTAACTCAGGATATCATAACCGTTGCGCTCGATGACTGCACGGCCGCAACCCGGGCAATATGTGTGCTGCCGCTCTTGATCGATGACGTTGCCTGTATAAACATAGCGTATTCCCGCCTGCCGGGCGATATCGTAGGCCATAAGCAGCGCAGACATCGGCGTGGGGCCGCGATCGGTCAGTTTGAAGTCCGGGTGAAACGCGGAAAAATGCAGCGGCACGTCCGGGCCCAACTCTTCGACGATCCACCGGCACATGCGTTTGATGTCCTCGGGCGAATCGTTGGCCTGCGGGATGATAAGATTGGTGATCTCCAGCCAGACCTTGCTCTCCCGGGCGATCCAACGGAGCGTATCCAGCACGGGCTGCAATCGGCCCGCACAGTATTGGCGGTAAAAATCGTCGGTGAATCCTTTCAGATCGACATTGGCCGCGTCCATGTGCTCATAGAATTCCGCCCGGGCAGCATCGGTTATGTAGCCCGAGGTGACGGCCACGGTCTTTACGCCGGCTTGCCGGCAGGCCTTGGCCGTGTCGATGGCATACTCGGCCCAGATGATCGGATCGTTGTAGGTAAAGGCCACGCTTTTACAGCCCTGCTTCATGGCGGCGGAGGCGATGGTTGCCGGATCGGCCGTTTCGCAAGTGGCTTCCACGTCGCGCGATCGCGACATCGTCCAATTCTGGCAATAGGTGCAGCCCAGATTGCAGCCGGCCGTGCCAAACGACAATACGGCCGTGCCTGGAAAGAACTGATTGAGCGGTTTTTTCTCGATCGGATCCACGCAAAACCCGGTGCTTCGGCCGTAGGCGGTGGAAACGATCTGCCCGTCGCGGTTCTCGCGGACAAAGCAAAATCCCCGATCGCCCGGCCGCAATACGCAACCCCGCGGACAAAGATCGCAAACAATGCGCAAAGCGTCGTCCGAGTCATGCCACCAACCGCCCGGCTTGGATCCAGGGGTAAAAGTGGGAACATCGGGAGGTAATGTTACTTTTCGCGGCATATATGGTATTATATCCATTTGCAGGGGCTACGGCTGAAATGCAGCCCCAATAATACCATGCTATTTTCCTGGCGCGAATAATGCCTGTGGGTTAGATTAAGAGCAATTATTTGCTTAGGCGAGGGCCCGGGAAAAAATACCGTTAAAATGCGAAAACGCACGAAAAATCCGTTTAGCCCGGTCGCTTGCGACCGTTGGAAAAGGTCGGAATCTCCGGGCACAAATACCCGGGATAAACAATTCAAGTCGATTAACCCGCCTAGGAGATTTGCCCATGTTCAGCCGGTTCTTGATCGGAAAAAATCGGCATATTTTTGAATTATTAATCATCGTAATGGCTGTTGGCAATGGCTATGCCTTTGCCGGCGATCCGGCCAATGACATGGTGCTGTGGTATCGCCAGCCGGCCAAGCAATGGGTCGAGGCCTTGCCCGTCGGGAACGGGCGTTTGGGCGCGATGGTTTTCGGCGGCATAAAGGACGAGCGCTTGCAGCTTAACGAGGACAGCCTCTGGTCGGGCGGGCCGCAGGACAGCGACAATCCCGACGCCTTGGCCGCTTTGCCCGAAATCCGCCGCTTGCTTTTCGAGGGGAAATATGCCGAAGCAAACGCCTTGACCAACAAAAAATTGAAGTGCAAAGGTCCCGGGTCCGGGGGAGGCCGTTACGGCTCGTACCAAACCCTCGGCGATTTGACGCTGAAATTCGACGGACCCGGCGAGGCCGACGAATATCGCCGCCAATTGGACCTCGATTCCGCCGTTGTTCGGGTTTGTTATCGGCAGGGCAATGCGACCTTCACCCACGAAGTTTTTTCCAGCGCGGCCGACCAGGTATTGGTTGTGCGCCTTAGTTGCGACAAGCCGGGCAAAATCAGTTTCACCGCGATCCTTTCCCGGCCCGAACGATTCATAACCCGGCCCGTACGCCCGGACGGCCTGGTAATGAGCGGCCAATTAAGCGACGGCCGAGACGGCGACTCGGGAATGAAGTACGCGGCCCGGTTGCGTGCGATCTGCGATGGGGGGAAGCTGAGCATCGACGACGATAAATTGCGCATCGAGGGAGCCGACAGTGCGATATTGCTGCTTGCCGCTGCCACGGATTACAAACAAAAGCCGCCCGATTATCGCGGCGATCCGCCCGAGCAAAAAACGGCCGGCCAACTTGCGGCCGCGGCGGCAAAACCCTACGCCGATCTGTTAAAGGCGCACCTGGCCGATTACCAAAGATTTTTTCGCCGCGTCGATCTCGACTTGGGCCGCACCAATGCCGCCGATTGGCCCATCGACGAACGCCTTAAGGCGGTCCAGGGCGGGGCGGACGATCCGCAATTAGCCGCGCTTTATTTCCAGTTCGGCCGCTACCTGTTGATTAGCAGTTCCCGGCCCGGCAGCCTGCCCGCCAATCTACAGGGTATATGGTCGGATTCGCTAAAAACGCCTTGGAACGGCGACTATCACGTCAATATCAACTTGCAGATGAATTACTGGCCGGTCGATTTGACCAATCTCTCGGAATGTTTTCAGCCCTTGTTCGAATTCATCGACTCACTCCGCATTCCCGGCGCCAAAACGGCCAAAGTGCATTACAACGCTCATGGTTGGGTGGTGCATACGATCTCGAATGTCTGGGGCTTTACCTCGCCGGGCGAAAGTCCGTCGTGGGGATTGTTCCCGGCGGCCGGCGCGTGGCTGGACCAGCACCTTTGGGAACATTATGCCTTTACCGGCGATGTAGAATTCCTCAAACGCGCATATCCGATAATGAAAGAATCGGTCGAGTTTTATCTGGACTGGCTCGTCGAAGATCCCAAGACCGGCAAACTGGTTTCCGGCCCGGTCAACTCGCCGGAAAACGCCTTTATAGCGCCCGACGGCAAAAAAGCCGGCATCAGCATGGGTCCGGCCATGGACCAGGAAATCATCTGGGATTTGCTGACCAACTTTTTGGATGCATCCAGAGTCTTAGGCATCGATGACGATCTGGTAAAACGCGCGGGCGTGGCCCGGGCAAAGCTGCTTACGCCGCAGATCGCCGCGGACGGCCGGCTGATGGAATGGGCACATGAATTCGCCGAGGCCGATCCGGGCCACAGGCACATGTCGCACTTGTTCGGCTTGCATCCCGGACGGCAGATCACTCTGCACGGAACGCCGGATTTGGCCGAAGCGGCCCGAAAATCGCTCGATTACCGCCTGGCGCACGGCGGCGGGCATACGGGTTGGAGCCGGGCGTGGATCATCAACTTTTTCGCTCGTTTGGAGGACGGCGAAAAGGTCCACGATAATCTGATGGCCTTGTTCGCCAAATCAACCTTGACCAACCTGTTCGACACTCACCCGCCCTTTCAAATCGACGGAAACTTCGGCGGCACGGCCGGAATCGCGGAGATGTTGCTGCAAAGCCATGCCGGCGAGATCGCCTTGCTGCCCGCCTGGCCCGCCAAGGCCTGGCCCACGGGCCATGTGACAGGACTCCGCGCCCGGGGCGGCTTGGAAGTGGATATCCAATGGAAAGACGGCCGGGCCACTTCGGCAACGCTCAAGGCGATTGCGCCCGGCCAGCACAAAATCCGCCCGCCAAACAGTCAGGCCATCGCCCAGGCGCGAATCGGCGGTCAATCTGTAAAAATTGCTCCTCAGACCGATGGCACGATAACCGTCGACCTCAAAACTGGAGGCGTCTGCAAATTGACTTTTAAATAATAATAGTTCGCTTTTACACCAATAAAATTCAACACGGAGACACGGAGAACACGGAGGGTAATACAATTAATCATGAATAAAGGATTACAAAAAATATTTCCTTGATTTTAAACTTAATATTTCCAGTTCTGCGATTATCATTCCTTCTTTTATAGTTTACCTCCGTGTCCTCCGTGCATCCGTGTTGATTAACATGGATTAAAGTAATTCGTTCCATTGCGGGTTGGCGTATTTTTCCGCAGCCAGGCGGGATGTAAGTTCCCTAGGCCAATCAGCAAATGGTTCCACGGCATTCCAGGCGGAAATCAATGCACGACGAATTGCATCGGCCGGAACCGGCAGGTTTGCAATGAAGGCCATGTGATCGCGGCTGTTGCGATAGTCGGGCATTCGCGGGGGGATTTTTAAACACCGGGAAATCATCTCCAGCGGAAAATTGTATAAAATCGTGCCGTGATACAATAAATGCCGCCTTCGGCTGCGCATGCTATTGCCGGAAAATTTCATCCCCTCCAGGGCCAGGTCGCTGGTCCCGCAATAACGCACGCCCTCACCTACAGGGCCCTCACCCCCGGCCCCTCTCCGGGCACCGACCGAAGGTTGGTCGGGAGAGGGGAGAATCGTGCTTAATGCCTTTGCCAGCGTTTCGAGCACAAAGGCGTGGGCCTGTTTTACCACAATCAGTGCGGGATAATTTTCATAGCTGAGCACCAGGGCATACATCAAGCAGCCCGGCCCGGTGACGATTGCCGCTCCGCCGCTTATGCGGCGAAAGACGGGGATGCCCAATTCCCGGCAGGCATCTTGATGCACTTCGTTATCGACATACGACGAGCGCCCCACGACGGCCATGTTTTGCGCCGGTTCCCAGAAGCGCAGCGTTTCCAGCGGCTCGGCGGCCGCTTCCGCCTCTTCCAAAAGGGCTTCGTCCAGCGCCAAATTCTCGGCCGGCGTGGGCAGGGTGAGATCCAAAATACGCATACCGCCCATTATGGCAAAGGGCGGAGAAGAAAGAAAGGGATCAGGTATAAGTTGCATTCATAGTTTAGCCCCGGAGCTTGCTCCGGGTGCAGGGCCATAAAATCAGGCAATCACGAAACCACGAAAAGACGAAAACACGAAAAACAATATTTAACAATCAAGCGAAGAATAATTTCTTTGTTTCTCTTTCGTCTTTTCGCACTTTCGTGTTTTCGTGATAAAGCGTCCATGCGTATTTTTATTGAGCAGGTTCTTTTTCTTGTGATTGCGGCTTGGCGGTTTTCGGCCCGAAACCAACATCCAGCGGCGGGCCATTAGGTTCTTCATCAACTTTGCCGCCGTCGTCCTTAAGGTTTTCGCCCACCGAATAGACAAGCCAGCCTTGGGGCAGTTTTTTGATGATCATATTTTTGCCGTTAAAGGGATCGATTCCTACCTCGTCGGGCAAACCAAGTTCCGCCATCGTAGGAATCTTGTCCCCATCTGCTGGAGCTTTCTTTTGTAGTGCGTTGATGATGCGTATAGCGCGCACCATGGCCTGATTTCGATAGGCGCCAACCAACGCGGCTTTCAAACCGGGAATCGACATTGTGATGGGGTTATATAGCGCCAAGCCCGATTTCTGTGGCTGCACGTAACTATTGGAGACCCAATCCGATAAAGGTTTTGAGGAATATTTTAAGAATTCCTCGAACATATTCAACGAATACAGTCGCCATTGATTGGCGAGTAAAAAAGGCTGCGGCAATTCGTGGATGAGCATATCCATCGAAAACGCGCGTTCGTGCTTTAGCGCCGTTCGGCATTTGTCCATCGATCCGTGAAGAGATAGTTCCGCATCCAAGGCCGCTCTTGCCTGATCGCCGACCGGGCCGGACTGCAGTATCTCATTGGAGCATTCCAAAGCAACATGTTTTGTCGCGATGGTTACCAAATAGTTTGTTAGAATAAGAGGCTCGCGTTCTAATTGGCGAGACAACTGCAACTGTAAAATGACTGATCGCAGGGCTTCTTCTCTATCATTTTGAAATATAGACAACTTTGCCCGCGCCAGAAGGTATCTTCCAGGCGTGCGACTGAAGCCGGAATTCATTTGATCAAGGATTGCATCCATGAGTTTTCTTGGCGGAAGATTATAATCTATTTTGGAATCGAAATCGGGACATGCCGCCGCCTGCTGCAACAGAGGATAGACTTTTGGATATGCATCCAAGGTATCTTTGATTTTTTTCATATCCTCCGGATCGTAGCACCAATCTTGATAACTTTTTAGATCATAAACTTCATTTACTACGGCATTCGCGTCGTCTTTTGCCCGCAGAAGATACGTCGCGTCGTTTTGTTCCGGCGGTATCGGTTTCCGGGCGAGATCGGCAAGGCATATCGGATCGCCGGCGGCTTTTATCGCGGCGAGTCTTTTCTCAAGCCGTGAGCCGAGAATCCAGGAATAACATGCCGCGCATATCAGCAGGATTGCGATCAATGTTCCCAGGCTTATGCCCGTCCAGAGGAGAATTTTTTTCGCTCTTTTCATAAAATCGATCCTTAAATAGAATTTCCGATTCAGCGGTTATTTTTTGGATATATGCAAAATAGTTCTCCGGCGAGAATGAATAAGATTGATCGACGGCCAATTGCCGATAAACCCACTGGCCGGCCTGCGGGTCGGTGTATTTGGAGACAAAGGCCGCGATTTCAACGGCGTCGCGCGAAGGGGTCGGCGGCGGAAAAAGTGCCGCAATGCGCCGCGAAACATTATGATCGACCCAAATATTCAGACCTGCACCGATTATAACCATTGCCAGCGTTATTAGTCCAATGCGTTTTTGCAATCGCCAACGCCGCGACTCGCGCAACTGGCCGTCGATCGCGCTTAGGACCTTCGAGCGCAGTTGGCCGGTGGTCGGGCAAGGTTTTAAAAGTGCAAGGATTTGTTCCGGATCGTGGTTCATGTCCAATCCTTTGCCAAAATTGAGCGCATTGTTTCCAAGGCAGTGCGATAGCGCGTGGCCACAGTTCCTTGCGGGCAGCCGGTAACGTCGGCTATTTCCCGGAACGTCAGCCCGGCGAAAAATTTTAGTTCCACGATTTCGCGAAGCTCAGGATCTAAACGGCTTAAGACCATCGTTGCCGCCTCTACGTACTCATTTGCCCCGGGATTATCCTTTTCGACTTTTTCAAATAGACGTTGTCTTTCGGCAGTTGCACCTAAGGATGCTGAGGTTTTTCGTCGCCCGGCCAATCGCAGGGCCTCGTTTCGGGCGATGGTAAAAGTGTATGCGGTTAACCTTTCGACTTTTGCCAAACGCTTGCAATTTCCGGCCAGGCGAACGAAGGTCTCTTGTAGGGCGTCTTCTGCATCTTCATTTGAACCCAGGAAAACCATCAAATAATGGTGGATGCGGTCGGCGCAGGCGTCGTATAGCTCGGCAAAGGCGGCATGGTCGCCTTGGGCTAATCGTTTGCCTAATGTGTCCATCGCCGCTCCGCTGGGTGAAGCGCAGTTATAATGCCTTCTATAATAAAGACCCGCTTTGAATGAGATCTTATTGAAATTTATTTAACATTTTAGCCAATTGCAAATTGTATGAGCAAATGGGTGGAATTGCGGCATTTTTTGGGCCAAAGGTCCTATGTTCTCCCAGCCCAGGGCAACGCCCTGGGGGAGGTGAAACAAACCATTCCCCGTTCGGCCCAAGGGGCCAACCATTCCCGCCAACGTAAACAGGAACGGTTGGTCCGTTGGACCGACAAACCATTTCCTTTCTCCCTCCATACCCAGGGCGTTACCCTGGGCTGGGTGAACCGCGCCCCGTTGGGGCAGAATATCTAAACATAATAACACTATGTTTCGTATTATGTAATACATGAGGGGCCGGTTGTAACGGTTAGATAAACTTGAGGTGCAAGTCTATATGGGCCTGAGGATTGAGAAAACCATGCTGCCTTTGCATGCGGCGCGAGCAGGAAAAAACTTCAAGGAATATAAACCGCCGTAACTGTTTATACAACTTGTAGTTGCAATCCATGTTAAACTTTGCGGGCTGTTTGGGGATTTGCAGTCGGAGTGTTTGTCTGGCAGATTATCTTGAAGGGGTAGATTTATAAATTACCGTACTTCGCCGTTTCCGCAACCTAGATTTTAGGAGTGTAGACACCTAATAATTGAGTGTAAATAAAAGGGAAAAGGGGAAGGAAGGGAAAAAGGGAAACAACTATTTCAATAGTTTTTGCATGCTGAGGTTTTCCCATTTTCCCCCTTTTCCATTTTTCCTCTATACATAAGAGTTTTATTGAAAATGGTTAATTAATAACCAAAAGGTAGAAACATGAACGCCTCTATTCGAATCTCATTTAATTTATTAATCGTTGCCGGCATGCTGCCGGCGATTTGCGGAGGGGCATGCAATTGTGCGATGCCTACCACATCCACCGTGTACTCCGCGGCAAGCGTGTGCGGCCAGGAGTACCGGCTGGTTTACAAAACGGTCTGCGAACAGCGGCAATCTACCGCTTATAAGATCGAATACGAGACCGCTTATGAAGAGCGTCCGGTGACGACCTACAAGCCCATCTGGGAAACGCAGATGCACGAGGATCGCTACACCGTGGCCAGGCCGGTCACCGAAACCAGCGAGCGGGAAGAGGTATATACGGTGCAAAAGCCGGTCTGGGAAACGCAGATGCGAGACAACAGTTACACGCGGATCCGCTACGTGCAGGAAACGGCCGAACGCGAGGAACGCTATACGGTCAACCATCCGATTACTGAAACTTCCGAACGGGAAGAAGCTTACACCGTTCTAAAGCCGGTGTACGAAACATCATGCCGCACCGAAACCTATACGGTTATGCGCCCGCAGACCGTTTGCCAGACGCAGATGGTCGATCGGGGCGGTTTTGTCGAACAGACCGTTATGAAGCCCGAGGCGCCGGCCACACGGCTGCGATGGATGTCGGGCACGTGCGCGGTTGATCCGGCCACGGGCCAGACGGTTTATCAACGTGCCGGGCTATACTGGGTGCAAGTTCCCCGCACCACCTGTGAAGTGCAAAGAGTATGGCAGCCCAACGTCGTGGCGCAGCAGGTCCAGCAGACTTTCATGGTCCCGCAAACCGAATCGCGCCAAGTGCCTATACAAACCGTGCGATACGAGCAGGAGCAGATGGTGCGCAAGATTCCGGTGACTACCTGCCGCATAGTTCAGGAGGAAGTGGTCAAGAAGGTGCCATATACGGTATTGCGCCCGGTCGAGGAACGCGTGGAACAGCAGGTTCCGGTGCAGGTCTGCCACATGGTTACCGAACAGCAGGTTCGGAAAATTCCGGTAACGACCTGCCGCATGGTTTACGAGGAGCGGGTAGTGCAAAAGCCGGTCCAGGTGTGCAAGATGGCGGCCATGCAAGAGACGGTCCGCGTGCCGCATGTAGTGGAAAAGCGGATTCCCGTGACATATACATACACTGTGCCGCACGTAGTTTGCTATCGCGAGCCGATCGGTCCTTGCGGCGAGCCGCTGAGTGTAACCGCGCCGGAAACGGGCGTTTCTGTGCCGGCCACGACATTGACCACACCAAGTTCGCCGACCACGACCTTTAGCCCGCAAACGCCCACGCCGGCCCCGCCGAAAAATGGCGCCGCAAACGGCACGTCAAGCGCAGAGAAAGCGCCGGAATTAGGTACGGAACCGGCCGCCCCGAAATCTTCGGATTCGGAGAAGTCGGATCTTGTTCCGGTGCCGTCTAAGGATTTATTGAAATAGTTATTCGGTCAAAATCCGATTTAAAAACGGGGCATAAGCCGGTCGATGGCTTGTGCCCCGATTTTTTTGCGCGGCCACAAGGAAGAGTAAAATGATAGAATTCATATATAAATCCATTGAGGAGATTTGAATGAAATACCTACCCATAAATTTATGTTGTCATATATATCCGATATTGATGTAAAGTAATTGACAGAAAAGGAAGCCCGGTCTATTTTGGAAGTAATTAGTGGAGGCAAGTTTGGCCTGCCCTCATTGGGGGGGGGGAGACGCGATTCTAGACTAATCACAATAATTTATGATAGAGTGATCCTGTTCAACAACCGGAATCGTAGATAATGAAACAGGTATCGAATGTTTTATCGGAGTAAAGCATGAAAAGGGATATGGATCAATGGTCACTAGTGATAGCTGGCCGATGGAATACCGCAATACTCTCGCCAGCATGGTTGGCTAAGGAAGTATTCAAGCAGGCGGACATTGGGATTATGTTTCCCGTACTTGGTTTTGGACCTACAATCTTTCAGGCTGAGGATATAAAGATTATTGTAAGCAATGATTCAGTTACATTCATCCCGCAGAAAGATAGCGATGAACTCCTTGCTCGAATCGAAGATGCCGGCAGGCATATACTTGATACCCTTCATCATACTCCGATTATAGCGTTTGGAGAAAACTTTCACTACATTGTGGAAGGACTACCATCGCAACTTGCTGATGTGCTAAAATTTACGGATACAGAGCAACTTAGCACACAAGGTAAAATTGGCGAAATATCACTGATACGGACAATCAATTTGGATAGCTGTCAATTAAACCTCAAAATTGTTTCCGATGGTTCTTGTCGCATTGAATTAAACTATCATTATATGACAAAGCCTTCATTGGAGACTGCCGCAGCTATGGCGAAGATTATGGAAAACACTTATATAAAGAACCGAGACCACGGCCTCAAATTACTTGAAAATGTTTATAAACTCAGTTTGGATGAGGATGAAAATCATGACAACAACGCATCAGCCTAAGACAGAATCTACGACCCCTCAACTAACTGCCGATTATAAGGCAGCGATACCGCAAGAGGAACAACCGACTTCATGTAGTTCCTCCGTCGAGATAATAATTCCTCCTTTGATTAACACGGTTTTTGCCAAATCAAGTGAACCGCGAAATGTAATTGTAAATCCGGAAAGAATCAAAGCATCACTCGAAACTCTTGAGCGAAATCGCAAACTTCAAAAGATGGGGCTGGGCTAAAGATCTGAGAAGTTGAGATATTAACAATGGGTTCTTCACACTTTCAATACGAGGATAAACAAGCCTGTTGTAATAACCAACTTTTTCAGGGAGATGTTCTGGAACGCACCCCAGAGCTAGAAGGTTTATTAAAAGAACTATATCCATATGCCTATCAAAATCCGGAGAAGTATCCTTTTTTCATTGTTCTTACCCAAAGTTGTGATCTTGTGGCTAATGATCGGCGATATCGCAAGGCCGAACATATTACGCTATGTGCCACACGATCTATACGTTTATTTCTTGAACAGGAAATTTCTAAAATACAGATACCGGTTCTCAAGGAAATAGGAGTCTGCCTAACGTCCAATAAACCAGGACTATTAAATAAACTTGAACGATTACTTAGTAATGAAGAGTTTCCGTATTTTTATCTACATCCGTCAGCGGAAACGCCATTTAATGAGCCACATGTGGCATATTTACGTATTACATTCCCTCTTCGCAGTGATTGGCATTACGATGTATGCCTAAAAACGAAAAGGGCACAATTAGCTCCAGAATTTCAGGCAAAGTTGGGATGGCTCACTACTCTTGTGTTTGGCCGAGTTGCCACTAAGGATTTCTTGCCAGAAGTACGTAAAAAATACGCGAAAGAGTATATCGATACTATTCAGGGCGTTGAATGGCGCAAGGCCAAAGCATTATTAAATGAGGCGAAAAAAAGAGGATTGGGTGACAGTTTCTCAAAAATATCTGCGGAGAAACTTCAAGAGTTGATTGTCGCCGTTGATGAGAAATCGCAACCAGAGGCTGTTTCCGATATGATTGTTCGACACGCTCGGATAATCTGGCCCGATAACGAAGAACAACTCAATAAGTTTCGAGATCGCTTGTTGCGGGATCCTGATTTTCAAGCAAATCTGGGAGATTAAAACTGTAGTATGGATGCTATGACAAACGCCGACGAAAACTTGGGGGTGCTTCAAGGCAAGCGCTTGGCGTTTGTGGGAAAGTTGGCGAGCATGTCGCGGCGGGACGCCGGGCAATTGGTCCGCCGGCATGGGGCGACGGTCCTGGACCGGCCTGATGCGTCTGTCCATCTGGTGGTCGTGGGCGAGGAGGAGTTGCCCTTGGCCGAAGGCGAGGGGCCGGAGCAGTGGTTCGACGAATCCGCACGGCTTGCCGCCGAAAAAGGCGATTTGGAAATCATCACCGAAACGCAACTTTGGCACCGCCTGGGATTGGTCGAGCACGAGCAGGACATCCATCGGCTTTATACGCCGGCCATGCTGGCCGAACTGCTGGGCGTGCCGGTGGCGATAATTCGGCGTTGGCACCGGCGGCTTTCGGTGATTGTGCAAGGCAAGCAAATTTTGCTGCGCCAGGGAGATGGGCTGATTGAGCCGGGCGGGCAGATGCGATTCGACTTTGACGCCTGGGACGTTGCCGAGCCGCCGGAAAGAGCGATCCCATCGACTGCCGATCAAATGTGCAATCTGGCCGCGGAATTGGAAGAGGACGGGCAATTGTCGGCCGCCGCCGAGATGTACCGGGCCGCCATGGCAGCAGGCGGGCCCAAGCCGGAAATCTGTTTCATGGTAGCCGAATTGCTATATCGGCAGGGCGACCTTTGCGGCGCGCGGGAACGCTATTACATGGCAATCGAACTCGACGAGGACTATGTCGAAGCCCGGGCGAACCTGGGCTGCGTGTTGGCCGAGACCGGGCAGCGCGACCTGGCCGTGGCGGCGTTTGAGGGGGCCCTTCGCTTCCATGGCGATTACGCCGACGTGCATTATCACCTGGCCCGCACGCTCGACGAGATCGGCCAGGGCGTCCGTGCGGTCGGGCATTGGGAACGTTTTTTGGCCTTGGCCCCCGATAGTCCCTGGGCCGACGAGGCCGCGGTTCGCCTGGGATGACAAAGCGGGGGGGGTTGCAAACTCCCTTCGATCATATATCCTGAAATATTGGCCGCTTATGTAGTAGGGTGCATGAAATGCACCGCAACATATAATATGCGTATGTATAAATTATGGTGCGTTTCACGCACCCTACCATACTGCCGCATATTTCGAACCAACACCCTCGCATAAAATTCGATGCAGGAAATACTTTTCGATTATAAGCTAAACCCGACGACCTGGGCCTATTTGTCGTCGCTGTTGATGATCGGCATGTATTTCAAGTTCCACCGCTTCTGGAGCGTGCGGAACTTGGACCTCGTGGCTTTGATCGGCATATCGCCGGGCTTGTTGTTGATATATTACGGTCTGGCCAACCATGCGCCCGGGCAGGTGCAAGGCGGATACGTGTGGCTGTTCGGCATCAGCGGATTTTTCTTGATCCGCCTGCTGATCGATCCTATCATGGTTCGCCGTCCGTTGTTGGAGCCGAATCTTTCGGTAAGCGGGCTGACTTTTACGGGCGTGGCGCTTTTGATTTTTTTGATGGCCAACATCGTGAAAAATCCGCCCGAACGGCTGGAATCGTACCTGGCCAAGCAGGCGGCGCCGGCCCAGGACAGTCCGGGCTTGAAGTTTTTCTATCAATTCGCCGGTTTTTCGAGCAAGGCCATGATACCGGTGGACGGCACCCAGCCTGAAGTCTTCCGCCGCCAGGAAATCCGGGTGGCTTCGGCCCGCAGCACCGCCATCCTGGGCCACCTGGCCGTGATCATCGGCATGGTATTGGTGGGTTATCGGCACTTCGACAATATTCATACCGGCGTTGCGGCGGCCACGCTTTACCTGCTCACGTTTTACACCAGCCAGATGACCGGACAGGTGGATCACGTGGTTCCGGCTGCGCTGTTGGTTTGGGCGGTGGTGGCCTATCGCCGGCCAATGATAGCCGGCGTGTTCATGGGCATCGCCGTGAGCGTGATTTATTATCCCTGGTTCCTGCTGCCTTTGTGGTGCGGATTTTATTGGCGCAAGGGCGTGGTGCGATTTCTTATCGGCGTGGTTTTGGCCCTGGCAATCATGATCACATGGCTGGCCCTAAGCACGGGCACTTGGGAAACGTTCTGGCCGCAATTGCGCCTCATGCTGGGCTTCCGCAATCCGCTGGAAGTGGTTTCCTCGGGCTTTTGGACATTCCACGAAAAAGCCTTCCGCTATCCGGTGCTGGCGGCCTTCGTGGCCCTGTGTTGCAGCCTGGCCCTGTGGCCGCCGCAAAAGAACCTGGGCACGCTGTTGAGCTGTTCGGCGGCCGTGATGCTGGCCACTCAATTCTGGCACGCCAACAACGGCGGATTGTACATCGCCTGGTACCTGCCGCTTCTGATACTCACCATCTTCCGCCCCAACCTGGAAGACCGCGTGGCACTGACCGCAGTGCGCGACATCCGCTGGCCCTGGCGGAGAAACCGGGCGGGGAAAGCACAATCTGCCGCACCAACGGCATGATAAGCGTTTCTTGACAAATCGCAATATCGCCGATATAGTGTTATGTTATATGGTAACGACTCACATTGTCAGCGCCGAAGAATTATTTCAGATGCCGAACCTCGGCCGATGTGAATTAGTGCGCGGAGAAGTTTTTATGATGTCGCCCGCTGGATCTCAGCATGGTTGGATCATAGGCAAGCTAACCATCTTATTGGGCAGATTCGTGCTGGATAAGAAGCTGGGCGGAATAATGGGTGCGGAAACCGGATTTATCCTCCGCCGCGATCCCGATAGCGTTCGAGCCCCGGACGTGGCTTTCATACGTGCTGATCGATTGCCGGAAAAACTTCCCCAAGGCTATTTCGATGGCGCGCCTGATTTAGCCGTCGAGGTCCTTTCGCCCAATGATCGGGCAAGCGGAGTACAATCCAAGATCCGCGACTGGCTGGACGCCGGCTGCCCGGCTGTCTGGATTGTCGATCCCGAAACCAGGTCCGTTACCATCTATAAAAGCGCACAAGATATTGCTGTATTATCCGCTACAGGGACCCTCGAAGATGCTCGGATTCTGCCGGGTTTTACTTTGCCTGTAAGCGAGATTTTCGAGTAAAGATTCAAGGTGGAAAATATATCTTGAATTCATCGGTTGGGCATGGCATGTCCGAACAAAAATTATCGCTTATTTGGATGATCGCTATTCCATTTGCCGTTACATTGGCGGCAATGCCGGTAATTGTCGCGCTTACGGCAATCCTTTTGCTTTGGTTCATACATCTTTGGGATACGCCCTTTTGGTTGGTCTGTGTTCTCGGAGTTATTCTTATAGCCGGCGGAACCTTTGTTGTATGGTGGGCAATGCGGCGAATGGCCAGGCGACGGTTTCAATTCAGCATTCGCTCGATGTTGATCGCAACCGCGGTTTTCGCCCTTATTTTGAGCTTGCTCGGGAATAGATTGCATAAAATCGGCCGCCAGCAGCAAACACTTGTGCACATTGCCGCCAACGGCGGTTTTATTAGGTATTACATCGGATCGGAAAATTGGCTTCAAAAATACCGGAATTTCGATCCCTTCCGAAAGGTCAAGTTTTTTGAAATTCGTTCCGATCGCGCCATCCCCGCCATTTTGGATTACGCTAATGAATTCCCTGATTTAGAGGCAATCGGAATTTATCCCGGTGTAAGCGATGCAGGACTGGAAAGAGCGAAGGAATTCGATCAATTCCCTAATTTTATGGGCTTTGGACTCGACAATGCTCACATCACCGATGCGGGAATGGAGCATCTCTCGAAATGCACGAAATTAAAGCGATTGTCCATAAATGGCGCCGGGCAAATCACAGATAACGGCTTAAAGTATTTTGTTGACTTGCCTAACCTTGATGATCTTTGGCTATTGGATGGAGGCTCACTCCTGCCGATTACCGACGCCGGTTTGCAGCACATCGGCAAAATGCAAAAATTAAAACGCATTGTAATTATGACGCGAAATTTGCCAATTACCGATGCCGGACTCAAGCACCTGCAAAATCTGCAAAATCTTGAATATCTATCCATCGGCAGCAACAAAATCACGGAACAGGGCATTATCGAGTTGGGCGTCTTCTTGCCCGATTGTTTCATGAGATTAAACGATAAGATAATTACACAACAGTTTAAACGGCTGGAAATCTATGAAACGCATCCCCAGGAAAAACTGATCAAATGCATTACCGACCAGGAGGGGATCGCCAAAATCATCGATTGCCTGGAGTCCGATCAAAGTAACACCGGATGGCAAGATGTTAAGGATAGGACAACTCCCGTTCGACTACGGCTCG
>JBEKZY010000240.1:0-7791 GCA_049509395.1 Thermoguttaceae bacterium
AATCAAATATTACTCGCATAGGGGGGGGTTGGATTGGTCTTTACTTAGCCGCGAGGTGGAAAAACTCGCCTTCCTTTTTGCCGATCGATATGTGGTGCAATTGCTGGGCGTAGGTTGGGATGCCGAGCCGCCCTATTACATTATGGAGTACCTGGAACCCGGCTCTCTGGCCGACCGGCTGCAACAAGGCCCAATGCCCGTGGACAAGGCCGTCGAGCTGTTCCGCGACATTGCCATCGGCCTGGTGCATGCGCATGGCAAGGGAGTTTTGCACTGCGATCTAAAACCGGCGAATATTTTACTAGACCAGGACAACAAGCCCAGATTGGCCGATTTTGGTCAATCGCGCCTTTCGCACGAACAAATGCCGGCCCTGGGCACGATGTTCTACATGGCCCCGGAACAGGCCGATTTGGAAGCCGTGCCCGACGCCCGTTGGGACGTCTATGCCCTGGGCGCGCTTTTATATTGTATGCTGACCGGTCATCCGCCGCACCGCAGCGGGCCGACGGTGGATCAGTTCGAGCGAACGCCCGATCTAAAACAACGGCTCTTGAAATACAGGCAAATGATCGAGCAGTCGCTGCCGCCCGCCGAGCATTGCAAAGTGCCGGGAGTGGATGCGCTATTGGCCGAAATTGTGGATCGATGCCTGGCCGCCGATCCCGATCAGCGTTTTCCCAATGTGCAGTCCGTGCTCGATGCGCTTAACAACCGCGAAGTCCGCCGGGCGCGCCGGCCGATCATGGTCTTGGGGGCCATCGGACCTGCACTGCTCTTGGCGGTGGTGGCCTGGTTCGCCTGGCAGGGATTTCAGGCTGCCTTGCGCGAGTCTAACACCGCTTTGATAAATCAAGCCTTGGCAAGCTCGCAATTTACCGCCCAATTGGGCGCACAAGCCGCGGGAAGAGAATTGGAACGCCGCTACCAACTTGTGGAACACATAGCCGTTTCCGATCGCTTTCGCGAAGCCCTTAAGGACGCCATGGACAAACCCGAGTTTAAAAAACTGGTCGATCAATTGAACGATCCTAAAATTTCCGATGAGGAGCGGGAAACCCTTAGTGAAAAATTCCGGGACAATCCGGACCGCAAGGATTTGCAGCGCACCTTCACCTCCCTGATTCCGCCCATGGACCGCCCAAGGGAAGACGAGGAAGTGGCAAGCTGGTTTTTTTGCGACGCCCAAGGTCTTTCCATAGTCCACGTAACGCAGCTCCGCACCATCGGCAAAAATTACGCCTGGCGGAGTTTCTTCCACGGCGGGCCGCGCGACATGGACGAGTCCTGGCGCCCGGCGCCGGGGAATAATCTGAAGACCACCACCCTGTCGGCCGTCTATCGCTCGCAGGCCACTTCGCGCTGGGTCGTGGCCATATCCACTCCGGTATTCGACGATTCATCCAAGAAAAACTTCCTCGGCGTGGTGGCAATGACCGTTGAGGTGGGCAAGCTTGTTGAGTCGCTGCTGCACGGCGGCGAGCGGCAATTCGCGGTGTTGGTCGATTCCCGGGATGGCGACAGTCCGGGCGTGATTTTACAACACCCGCTTTTCGATAAATTCATCGCTAAACAGGGTGAATTACCCGATTACTTCCAAAAATACCGAGTTAGCGCAGATGAACTCCCCGACGTTCCCAAGCGGCAAAAAAATTATCGCGATCCCCTAGGTGACGATCCCGAGGGCGGAGCATATAAATGTAAATGGCTGGCCCAAATGGAACTCGTTAAGGTCCGCAACAAGGATACCGGTTGGCTGGTGATCGTCCAGACCGCATATGACGAGGCGATTGGTTCCACCATCGAAAATCTCACCACCGGTTTGATCCGTTACGGCTTGAGCGCCTTGTTTATGACCGCATTGGTAATGACCGCCCTCTGGGCCTGGGCCAGAAGTATGAATAGAAAGAGTGGATAGTGGAGAGTGGGAAGTTTAAGGCGTTTTTTAATTGCAAATTGTTAATTGCAAATTGAACAACCACAATACCTTGCACAATATGTCAAATTATTCCGCATCTCGTACTGTAACTGAAAATTGATTACTGATAACTGTAAACCACTTCATGCCCGATCTCATTGCCCAAGGAACTGAACCTCAACAGCGCTGGCGCCGGGGACTGCCGGAGGCACAGGAAGTGACAATAGGCCGGCTGGGCGGGACGTGGGCCGTGCCTTGGGATCCTCACGTTTCCCACCGTCACGCCCAACTTTTTTGGAACGGCGCGCGCCTGGAGGTCACTCGCCTGTCGAATTCCCGAAATCCCATCTTTTTGCTGGGCAAGGAGGCCGATCGGTTCAGCATCCAGCCTGGCGATCATTTTGTCATCGGCCAGACCTCTTTCACCTTGGCCGATCAGCGGGTAAATATCACCGCCGATGCCCCGCAGCCTGTGCAGCAGCAATCCTTCAGCGCCCAATATTTGCGCCAGGTTCAATTCCGCAATCCCGACTACCGCATCGAGGTCCTCAGCCGGCTGCCGGATGTGATCTCAGGCGCGGCAGGCGACGCGGAACTTGTGGTCCGTCTGGTGAGCATGCTCCTGGCCGGCGTTCCCCGCGCCGACGCCGCGGCCGTGGTTACAGTGGAAAGTGGGCAGTGGGCAGTGGAGAGCGGAGAAACGATTAGCCCCGGCGATTCTGCCGGGAGTCCTCAAGGGGAAAATGAGCAAGTACAAACGCCGAATGACGAAAATGAACATGCAGAAGCGGGCAATGAATTGCCCGCCCCAGCCCAACGCCCGCCGGTGCGGATTCTGCATTGGGATCAACGCCTGGTGATAGGCAGCGATTTTCAGCCCAGCCAGGGCTTGATCCTGGAATCGCTCCGCCAGCGTCAAAGCGTGTTGCACGTATGGCGCGGGGCGGAAACCAGCAGCCCCGACTCCTTCACCGAAAGCGAGAACTACGACTGGGCATTTTGCACGCCGGTAGTGGGCAAGGCCAGTTCCGGCTGGGCGCTTTACATGGCCGGCCGCTTCAACGTCGAGCACATGGGCGTGCCCCGTTCGTCCGATCCTACCGATCTGCGCGAGGACGTGAAATTCACCGAGTTGGTGGCCGCGATGCTTAGTTCATTGCGCCAGATGCGCTTGTTGGAACACCGCCATGCCACGCTGAGCCAGTTTTTTTCGCCCGTCGTGCTGGAAACGCTGGCCGTTGAAGACCCCGAGGTCGTGCTTGCGCCCAGGGAAACCGAGGTCTCCGTGCTGTTTTGCGACTTGCGGGGGTTTTCGCGCGAGTCGGAACGCCATGCCGACCATCTGCTGGGCCTGTTGCAGCGGGTAAGCAAGGCCCTGGGCGTGATGACCCGCTATATCCGCGAACAAGGCGGAGTGGTGGGCGACTTCCAGGGCGACGCAGCCATGGGATTTTGGGGCTGGCCCTTGCAGCAAAAAGACGCCGTCTTGCGCACCTGCCGCGCCGCCTTGGCCATCCGCGCCGAGTTCGAGGCCACGGCCGGATTCCATGCGGGCATCGGCGTGGCCACGGGCAAGGCCGTGGCCGGAAAAATCGGCACCACCGACCAGGTGAAAGTCACCGTTTTCGGACCGGTGGTTAACCTGGCGTCGCGCCTGGAAAGCATGACCAAAATACTCCGCGCCCCCATCCTCCTGGACGAAGCCACCGCCAGCGCCGTGCGCAGGCAGGTTCCCCGCGACATCGCCCGGGTAAGACGCCTGGCCGTTGTTAAACCCTACGGGATGGATTCGTCCTTGGAAGTCAGCGAGTTGCTGCCGCCGCTGGCGCAGTATCCGGTTTTAACCGATGAGCACCTGGCCTATTACGAAATGGCCCTGGACAAATTCCTCTCCCGCAATTGGGCGGCCGCGTTCGAACTGCTGCATCGCATTCCCGCCGAGGACGAAGTAAAGGATTTTCTCACCGTATACATTGCCGAGCATAATCGGCGCGTGCCGCTTAACTGGGACGGCGTTATCCCGCTGGAAAGCAAGTAAGTGCGCTTTGACCCTTAACACAGTATAAAACAGACTTCCAGCAACAGAAACGATTTATCTTGTTAACTCGGCTAGCAGATGTCCAATCGCAAGAGATCCTCTGATAAACATGCTCACCGGGCCATATCGGCAGCTCCCGTCTCATCGGCACTGCCGCTAAGCGCGCTGGTTGGAGCGGCGATTGTTATTCTTGCCATATTCATCGCTTACCGCCCATCCATAAACGGCGGATTCGTGCTCGACGACGACAATTTAATGACGGAAAATCCACTCATTAAAACCTTCGATGGCTTGTATCGATTCTGGTGCTCCACTGCAGCGCAAGAGTTTTATCCGGTGTCGAATACCACGTTCTGGATGGAATGGAGATTATGGGGGTGGAATCCGGCCGGCTATCACATTACCAACCTGATCTTGCATGTTATCGATGTGCTGCTGATTTGGATCATCTTGCGGAAATTGTCCATTCCCGGAGCTTTCGTTGCGTCTATTATCTTCGCCGTGCATCCGGTAAACGTGGAATCAGTGGCGTGGATCGCACAAGTGAGGAACATGCTGGCGATGACGTTCCTTCTTTTATCGATTCTCTGGTATTTAAAGGCGGAGACGGCGCCGCCGCTGCCACAAAGAAATCTTTACCAGCTCGTGGCGGGACGATGGTACCTGTTGAGCCTGGCGGCGTTCGTATTGGCTATGCTCAGCAAGGGATCGGCAGCCGTTTTACCGGCGCTCGTTTTGGGGATTGTTTGGTGGCTGCGCCCTTTGACTTGGCGGGATTTAGTGCGGGTCACCCCGTTTCTCGTGATGGCAGGGGCCTTGGCATGGGTAAGCGTATGGTTCCAAACGCGCGGCGAAAACATAGTCTTCCGCTCGGCCGGATTTACTGAACGCCTGCTGGGAGCGGGATGCGTGCCTTGGTTCTATCTTTACGAGGCGATTTTTCCCGTCGATCTATATTTTGTGTATCCCATGTGGCATATCCGGATCGGCAGTATTTTGTGGTGGCTGCCTCTGGCGGCAGCATCGGCGGTTACCGTGATTCTCTGGCTGAACAGGAAAGGATGGGGCAGGCCGCTGTTGTTCGCCTGGGGCTTTTTCTGCGTGGCGCTTTTGCCGGTGGCGGGCTTTACGGACGTGGGTTTCATGCGCTACTCGCTGGTGGCCGATCACTATCAACACATCGCTATAATCAGCCTGATCGCACTACCGGCGGCGGGCTGGGGCATTTGGCGCAGGCGGCGCCGAAGCCGAATTGGCTGGGCCCCGCTCGCCGCGGCAATCTTGGCGGCGGGATCCCTCGCATGTCTGACATGGCGGCAAAATGAAATCTATACCGATGAGATTACGCTGTATCATGCCGCACTGAAAAAGAATCCCAATTGTTGCATGGTCCACAACAACCTGGCATACCTGGTGGCTAACACAGCTCATTCTCAAAAAGACATGGATGAGGCGATTTATCATTTCCGGCAAGCCGTGGAGAACAATCCTGAATACGCCGAAGCCCAGCATAACCTGGGAACCTTATTATCCAGAGCAGGCCAGGTAAAGGAGGGTGAAGAGCATTTACGGCAGGCCCTGCGGTTAAAACCGGATTACCCCGAAGCACAACGCAGCCTGGGTGATGTATTGTTTAACACAGGCCGGTTTCAGGAGGCCATCGAGTCTTATCAACAAGCCCTGCGCCTGAAACCCGATTTTATTGAAGCTTATATCAATTTGGCCACGGCCTATGCCAAACTGCACCGATCTTCCGATGCAATAACCGCGGCCCAAAAGGCCTTGAAGCTTGCCCGTGCTCAGAAGCAAATGGTGCTGGCCCAACAAATAGAAGAATGGCTGAAATCCCACCGCGCCGGCCCGCCAGGCCAACAAGGTACAACTCCGCCTTCAAAATAGAAATTGTGTGATCGAATTCGTGGGAACTCTTATTTAGCCCCCGATGAACACACCGGGGGCTTTGCCCGCTCTTTATTCCGCGATTGGAAATGAGGCCGGAGTCGATACAAAATCGGGGTTGTAATAAATTTTGTGTCAAGCGGTGGCACGGACTTCCAGTCAGTGAAGAAACACGGTCAAGATGGCCGTGCCACTTCACCCGGATATAAAAAATCGGTACAGTCCCCGAAATCCCCCTATTCGTCGTCTTCGACTTTGGATATCGCGGCAACTAAAAGCACTACCGCCAGGCCGCATACCACCAATATGGCCATTACGATCAGGCTCGTGGTCGCAGGCACTTGCATCCATCTGAGCGTGCCGAAGATCAACCCTACCGCCACCATAAGCCACAATAGCGTACTTAGCCCAAATTGCAGAGGCGGCGTGGAATGACTTGTTTTTTTCTGCGCTGATTGCTCATTGTCCGTTGCATTATCGTTTGTTGCATTTGCATTTTGCATATTCATGGCGCCCGATCCTAGCGCGGCATAAAGATGCCACCCAAACCTCCGGTGTGTTCACCGGGGGCTAAATAAGTTATTTCACCGCTCCCACTCCTTGAATCGTTCCACGGCCGCGAGCAGGTCGTGTCTGCGCTTTTCAAAAATCGCAAACACGGCGATTATAGCCGCCCCCAGCACAATGCCGCTGGCATACCAGATCCAAGTCTGTTCCAAATCCTCGGCGGCGTACCAGATCATGGTGACGATGTCCAACACGAGGAACGTAATGCCTAGGATTAGGAACGAGCGAATCCGCAGCATCACGCCGGCCATCGCGCCGGCAGTGGCAAGAAGCATCAGCACCACCGGCAGGCGCCAATCTATCGATACGCCGTGCATGAACATGTCGATAAACATGTCGGCCGTGGAAGATACATAAATTACGCTCAGCGATAGATAACGCAAAACGGCGCTTTGAGTCGCGCTCAATCGCTCGTGATGCAAATATTCCGCCGCCAACGCGGCCATGGCAATGGGAATCAGCCACAATTGCGGATGGAGCAGGAAACCTATGTCAAAATGATGAAGCGCTACCCAAAGTCCCATGTTCGCCGTCAGGACCGACAGTAATCCGCATGCGGCCGAGCGTCGCATATAAGCCAAAAGCCCGTAAAATGCCCCCATCAAAAACCACACGTCCGGCGTGCGCCCGACGAGCGCCAAGGGCGTCTGGGGACCTTTTAAAAACCAAAAACCGATCGCCGGTAAAAGCGGCAACAGCAGTGCTGTGCGCTCGAGCGGCAAACTTAGCACGGGCAGTTTGCGGCGATGAAACCATTCGCTCAGACCGGCCCCTGCAAAGGCCGCGCCTATTATCAGGTACATCCAATAATTACGAATGATTCCAAAATTGAACAGTTCGGGTTTAGTCAATCGCAAATGCACTCCGATCAACACGGCAAGCGCTTCGGCGATGTAAACATACGCCTGCCGGCCGCTGGGGCTCAGTTGCAGCGGATCCCAATCCGCCCGTATCGCAAAAGCCAGGCAGATGGCCAGCATGGCGGCCACAATCACCGCCACGACAATCACTTCCGTGATAGCCAGCGGCGCGCCGATATTATTCTGGCACCAGATCCATTCTTGAGCCAGCACCAGGCCCAGCGTCAAAATAGACACACCGCCGAACAAAGGCGTCATCCGCCGCCCGATTCCGATCCAATCGCTCTTGCCGGATATGACTTTTTTCAGCCCGAAGCTGCATATCATGGTCATCATCGCCGCGGAAACCAGAAAAACAACGCCGCGGTGCAGCCACGGGCCGGCTTGTGCAGGATCGATGCCCGCCCAGCGCAGACTGCTTAAGAAAAACAAACCCGCGACGAATGAAGCATATTGCCACTGGATGCGCCACGCCGATTTGGCTTGCCAGGCCATGACGATCGACCCGC
>JBEKZY010000241.1:0-7745 GCA_049509395.1 Thermoguttaceae bacterium
CGGCAGCGGTCGAAAATCACCAGGTCGTAAGCCCCGGCGGCCGCTTGCGATTCGTAAGTCTTGTTTTTCAGAAATTCGGGCGATTCGATCTCGACCTCGGCTATTTCCCGGGCCGACTTGGTTTGCACGGCCATTTTCAACGGTTCATTACCAGGCGTTACCAGCAGCACCTTGGTCCGCCGGGGCGGACTAAGGACCAGCCAGGCCTCATCATCCAGCGATAGATGGTCTTTGGTCTTGATTTTCAGCCTCAAAATCCCCGAATCAACGGCCGTTATGTCAAAGGCCATGCCTTGGGGCTCCCCGGGCGAGACCTCCACCTCATCGGCATCAATCAGCCGGCCGTCAAGATACAGTTCCGCAGGCACTTTCAAAGCCGTGGGACCGAAATTATCCAGCCGGGCAAAGACCTGCAAGCGGTCCGGACTGCTCTCATTCCGCTGGGCGCTAAAGGCCACAATGCCCACGTTAATAGCCTCGGGCGAGCCGATAGGGATGAACTTCGGCTCCAAATGGCCCAAGGCAAAGCCAGTGACCGGCGGAAATTTGCCGTCGCTAAGGATATACAACGTGGCCGGCATTGCCTCGGCCACCTGCACGTCTCGAATGTCCTCGCCGCTGCGGCCCGGATTGGCCAGGCCCGCCGCCAGTTTCAAAGCCTCCAACAGCGACGTGGACCGGTTGGTAGGCTTAATGGCCTCCAGGCGCCGATTGAGCAGGCCCCGGTCGTCGGTAAAGCCCTGTTCCACCCGGGCCGTGTCGGCAAAACTGATGATCATCGCCACATCGCCCGATTTCATCTGGTCGATCAACTCGCTTATCCGGCTTTTAGCCTCGTCCAGCCGTGAAGGCTTGACGTCGGTGGCCGACATGCTGGCCGAGTTGTCGACCAGGAAAACGAAACGGCTGCCGATGAGCCTGGTCCCCTGCCAACTCGGACGCAATAATGCCCCCATGACCAAAAAAATGATTAGCAATTGCAGCAACAAGAGGATATTTCGACGCAGCCGCTGCCAAATCGTGTTCACGTGCAGGTCTTCAATCGATTTGTGCCAAAGATAAGTGCTGGGCACAATCAAGGGGAGGCGTTTGAGCTTCAAAAAATACAATGCCACGATAGCCGGCGGCACCGCCGCCAGTATCAACCATTGCCACCAGGAAAGCATGTTGGTTAGGTTGGGCATGATTTAATATACATTGAGTAGATGGCAATTGTCAGAAACATCGCATCCAGCCGCGAAGCGGCGCGCCATGATAGCCGCTATGCGGAGCGCCATGATAGCCGCGAAGCGGCGGACTATGATAGCCCAGGGCGGAGCGCAGCGCAGCCCTGGGTGCAGGGTTTCCATTATCTCGTTAGCCCTGAAAGGGCGTGCCAATCTCGTCATGTTCAGTCCCATACATATCGCTCGTCGAATTGGATTTCATATCTCCGCAAAAATTCGCGGAATTCCTCTTGAAATGTTCGCACCCGATGATGTTCATTCTGACCGGCAATATATTTTTTGACAATATCTAACTGCGACTGCCCGATAGAGAACGCCCCGTATCCATTTTGCCACGAAAAATCACCCAACGATGTTCGTTGGGTTTTAATCCATTTGGACGAATCGGCCTTGATCGTTCCGATGAAATCGGCAATGGTTATCGTCCGCGAAAGAGAACAAACAATATGTATGTGATCGTTCGTCCCGCCGATTTTATGCGCCGGACATCCGCAAGTGCGGCAGGCCGTTGCCAAATAAGCATAGAGCGGATTTTGAATCTCGGATTCAAGATAGGGCGCGCAGTTTTTCGTGCTAAAAATAATATGAATCAATACATTTGCCAGAGATTGGGGCATAAAAAAATTCTCGTTTGACGTTATTAATTCCAATGGTAGCGCGCCCTTTCAGGGCTTCCTGTTGACGCCCCCCGCCTACCCAGGGCTCCACTGCGCTCCGCCCTGGGCTATCATGGTTCGCCGCTTCGCGGCTTCAGGGCTATCATGGTTCGCCGATTCGCAGCTTCAGGGCTATCATGGTTCGCCGCTTCGCGGCTTGTGTTCCATTTGTCAACATTTTTTATCGCACCAGTCCACGCGTGGACAAATATCCGGTAACCAATTGATCGACCGGAATTGAAGTCCGGGCCAGCAGGTAGGCCATTCCCCGGCGGGTGCAAAATTCCTTGGCCGAATCGACAAATGCCGCCAAGGTTTTTTTATATCTATTTAATAATGGCCCTGTCACTGTAACTTCGGCCACGTCGTCGTCTTCGCAATCGACCAGGCGCAGATCGCCTGTCACGTCCGGGTCCAACTCCTCGGCCGATAGGAGTTGGATAACGTATATGTCCATGTCTTTCGAGACCAAATAACGCAAAGCCGCCTGAAAGCCATTTTTATCCATCAAGTCGCTGATCAAAAGCACGATGCCCTTGCCCGAGTTGCGAAGGCAGAAACTCTTGATCCCTTCGATCAGGGAGCCGTTTTGTCCGGGCTGGATCGATTCCAGGTGTTCGAGCATCCGCCATAGGCTGCGCCGCCCGCGAAACATGGGCGAAACCTGCCCGCCGGACCCAGAGGGTGCCCCGCCGAGGGTCTCGATTTTTACCCGATCGCCCCGCACCAGCCCGATGAATCCCAAGGCCGCCGCCAATTGCAGGGCGTATCGCAGTTTGGTGGGCTCGCCGAAATCCATCGACGTGCTGGCGTCGATCAGGGCGTAAAAGTGCAGGTCCTCCTCTTCCAGGAACATTTTCAAAAAAAGTTTTTCCAGCCGGGCGTAGGTGTTCCAATCCACAAAGCGCAGGTCGTCGCCCGGCACGTAATTGCGGAAATCGGCGAACTCCACGCTCTGCCCCTTGCGCGGACTGCGCCGCTCGCCCTTCATCCGCCCGCGAAATACCTTGCGGCTGACCAACTCCATCTTTTCCAGTTGGATGAGCAACTCGGGCGATAGCAGAACGGACGTGATAGGCATAAATTTATTCAAATAAAATGTGTTGTTTACAATTCGATGTTGATGTTGGATTTATCTCCATCTTGTGCATTAGTCCCAGTTCTTTTGCAAGAGCAATTAAATTAAGTTGTTTCAAAACATCGACTGTTATTGGCCGTTTTGCATCCCAGAAAACGAAAGCTGAATAGAACTCTTGCGCTACTTCACTGCTCAAGAGAGAGTGAAGAAAAAAAGCCTCCTTTTCACTTTGACATGCAATGAAATACGAAGCGTCGTCAAGTACGATTGGTTTTCCATTGTAAGGGCCAATCACTGCAAAGCGGAATCTTTTGTAGAAGCCTGAAATGGCGACCTTCCAGGGAGCAAAAGTGTAATCACCTATTCCAAAGACTGAAAAACGCGAACGTTTGCGATAGATTGAACTGCCTCGACGATCTAATGCATCTGCGTGGTCATTTAAATATTTCCAGGTTTTTGGTGCTATGGTTTTAATTATCGAAGTGTCTTCTCCTGGGGTTTGTTGGGTAATAAGCATCCATCGCTTAGGTTTCTGAGTTGAACCGTTTGCAACTTCGGAAGTTTTCAACATTGGGTAGATATAATCTGGCTCCAATTCTACAATTTCACCTAGTCCATTGCGAAAAGCTTTGTCTTCAGGCCATAACTCCATTATCTTTCCGCAATCGTGCTTCACTCCCGATCGCCATTTGTAAATACACTTCCCACGTAAGTGTTTCCAACGTTCATATGCTTCCACATTGGCAATAACTAGTTCATCGCGAAAGCCGATTACTTTTGATATTTTTCGATCATCCAAATCTTCATATATGTCACATTCGCATTTCCGAGAGCCGGGAGCAAGATTACAAACTAGAAGGCATGCTTCTACAGAAACGCCGAAATAGCGGTCCGCATCAATTAAATGGATGGAAGATTGGTCTAGGGCGATCTTCTCTTTCCACACATGATACAATACTTTCCGTGCAACGGCTGTCTTGCACAGCATGGCAAGAGTTGCTTTCCGACCGTTCAAATTCTCAAGTAATTTAATAAGCATCCATTCCGATATATCGAAATTAGCTTTCCCCGTGATGGCATCAAGCCCATTGCGTCCCTGGAAATTGCTTTTTTTTGGTGCGTTACAACTTCCCAGCGATCCCAGTTCCGTGTTTGTTACCCAAGGTGGATTGCCAATGACCAAAATCGGATCGACACAACTCAAGAGCAGGTCGGCGAAGTTAACGGCGTAGAAATCTCCTTGCCGAATTTCCATTCTGCCGTTCAAAACATCGCATGCATTTAACTTTTTTGCTATTTCAACGTATGCCGGATTAATATCGATGCCAAGTATCTTGGAAGCATCGGGAAATCTTTCCGCCGCGGCTTTCAGAAATGCCCCTTTTCCGCAAGTCGGTTCAATAATAGTATTAGGTTGTACATGTTGCCGGTCAATGGCGCCAGAAACTCTTTGGGCTAGCACCAAAGGAGTTTGAAAATCTCCATATTCAGCAATTTTTTTCGTTTTTCCAATAACTGACATGTTTCCCCGCAACTTAATTGACTGCTAACGCACCTTAACAACGCCATTTATTTGTCCCGCTTTATCAATTACTCTTGCATATTGTAATCGCCATTGTAGGGCATTAGATATGGTTAAATAGCCAATCTCCGGCGGATTCACCATGAGATCTTTAGCGATTTTTGTCGCTTCGATTTCGTCAATGGGAAGCATTTTGTCATGCATAAATGCTATTAGATCCTCCTCGTTTCCGCTATTCTCCAGTATTTTCCGCAAACCAGTCGTCATCTGGTAATCCGCCGTGCGTTCCTTGATGACAAAAATTGCATGAAGAATGTTGAGAATAGCCGCATGCGTCTTCTCATCATCCTTCTTATCGTAAACAAATACCAAGAGAGAATAACCGAGTCCGAATATCTTTTGTCTGCCAGACTTAAAGGGACAAGATGATTGAGGCTGTTTGATGCTCGTTACTTTTAAATCAACATTAATAATAGGTAAATCGATGCCCTTTGCCGAATTGCTATCCCCGCAGTTGTAATTTGTTTGCAAGTGCGCACGGAACTTTTGTTCAACATAGGTCCCTACAGCTTTGCCATCAGTTACGCCATACATGGATGGTTCGGCATACTCTGATTCTGTAGCGGCAAAGGTAGCCGCCTCCTGCAATAGAGCATCAATAGTCAAATCTTGTTTCATGCCATCCTCATTGTTAATCCTATTATTTCATCCCATGTACATATTTAATTACAGCATTTTGCGGAACTGGGCGAAAAGATAATTGCTATCATGCGGGCCGGCGGAGGCTTCGGGGTGGTATTGGACGCTGAAGGCGGGCGCGGTTTTGTGGCGCATGCCTTCAACCGTGTTGTCGTTGAGATTTAGATGAGTGATTTCCAGATCCGCAGGCAGCGAATCGGCATCTACCGAGAAACCGTGATTCTGCGTAGTGATTTCCACACGGCCGGTGAGCTTATTCAAGACGGGCTGGTTCGCGCCGCGGTGGCCGAATTTTAGTTTGTAAGTTTTTGCACCACAGGCCAGGGCCAGGAGTTGATGGCCCAGGCAGATGCCGAAGATGGGCTTTTTGCCCAACAGATCATGGATGGTCTTCTGGGCGTAGTCGAGTGGCTCGGGGTCGCCGGGCCCGTTCGATAAAAACACGCCGGCCGGATTGTACGCAAGCACTTCACGCGCCGTGGCCGTGCCGGGCAGGATCGTCACGCGGCAGCCGGAGTCGAACAGCCACCGGGCGATGTTCCACTTCATGCCGTAGTCTAAAGCGATAACCAGCGGCAAGTCGGCGGCGTCTTGTTTTGTGCTATCGGCCACTGGCAAGATGCCAGTGCCACTTGCACTGGCAGAGCCAGTGGCACTCGCACTGGCCAAACCAGCGGCACTTGCACTGGCAGAGCCAGTGGCACTCCCACTTAGGCGAGTCCAAGGGCTCAACGGCTCGTGCCATTCTATCGCCTTTTCCGGAATTACTTCGCGGACCAGATCGCGGCCGACTAGGCCTGGACTGGCCTTGGCCTTGGCCACCAGACTGGCGTCGTCCAGATCGACGGTCGAGAGGACGCCTTTCATCGCGCCTAGTGTGCGGATCCGCCGCACCAAGGCCCGGGTATCGATGCCTTCCAGGCCGACGATGTTGTTTTTCTTGAGATACTCGCCCAGTTCGCCGTCGGCCCGAAAATTGCTCACCCGGCGGCTCCGCTGGCGCACGACAAATCCGGCTAAAAACGGCCGGCGACTTTCCACGTCTTCGGCGTTTATGCCATAATTACCTATTTCGGTGTATGTCATCGTGACAATCTGCCCTCGGTAGCTCGGGTCGGTCAGAATCTCTTGGTAGCCGGTCATCGAGGTGTTGAAGCAGACTTCGCCGTCTACTTCGCCTTCTGCGCCAAATGCGGCGCCTGTGTAAACCGTACCGTCTTCCAGGGCGAGTTTTGCTACTGTAGTCATGATTTTAGTCTGAATTGTTCAACACGGAGGCACGGAGATCACGGAGGTTAAACAATAATAATATAGGCGAGTACGTTTTCGAGCCCTATATATTATGTTCAACAAAATCTTTGAGTATTTTATCAAAGAATGAGTTAAGTTTTTTCTCCGCGTTTTTCGTATCTCCTTGATATTGTTATTTGTGAAAAATCTAGGTTAGATGTGTATCTACGGATTAGTCACTTAAAGTCCGACCGGTAGTCGGCCCGATAGCTGTTTATACTGGCTGTGGGTCTCTGAACCAGCACCATTAAGATGCTTGCGTTCGGGCAGCCTGAGATTGGGTTCTTGTACCGGCGAACGAGAACCCTTTTTTATTTCCTGATTGCGCAACTATCGGCAACAGCCTCTGTTATGATTTTACTCGCATTCGCCACGGCGGCATAGATACCCAATCACCACCATGCCGGGTGGGGTCGAAATACGACCGGCTTGAATACTGTAGCAGGCACACTCCGTGTGCCGTTTTGGTATCTCGACGTGCCTCTAGTGCCTTACAGACGGCACACGGAGTGTGCCTGCTACATAACTACAATATGATCCGCTGCAATGTCGGGCGGTTTTGTGCGAGGCCTTATCGAGCCTTGTTCCAGGCGTAACACAGCCAGCAGACTGGCCCCGCGTGAATATCCACGCGCGTCTTGCCGCCGGAGTGTCTTAACTAATCTTTTGCCTTCGCCGGCAAGCGTTTGTTCGAGAAAAAAATTGCTCAGCGGGTTAGGCATCCAAAAATCGGTCCCTGCACGGCCCGCCGCACGATGGCGGCGTTGATTCCAAGCCCGCACAATGCGAATCAACGGCAACAACCGGCTGTTAAAATGGGAAAGAAGTAACGGCTTCACGGGCAAACCGGCCCAAACCTTTTCCAGACGGCCCTCATCGTAACGCCGATAGTGTCCGAATGACTCGTCATGCTCGCTCCACAGCGACTCGTCGGCGGGGACTGTCAGCAGGAAACAGCAGCCCGGCGCGGCGGCGGCCAAAAGCCGCGAGAAAAAAAGAAAATCATCGCTTACATGCTCCAACACGTCCATCAGCAAGATCAAGCGGGCCTGCCGGGCCAGATCGCCCAGATCGTCCGGGGCCAAGCCGGTCAAAAACCGCACTTGGGTAAATCGAGCATGCGCCAACTGAATCGCTTCGGCCGAGGCATCGATTCCCACGCAGGCATAGCGGTCGGCCAAGGCGGCGATATTGGCCCCGGTGCCGCAGCCCACGTCGATTACCAGCGACTGGGGCGAAGGCGGCAATACTTCGGCCGACAACCGCGTCATGAT
>JBEKZY010000242.1:0-7719 GCA_049509395.1 Thermoguttaceae bacterium
AGATTGCTGCCAAAATATAAAGTTTGACAAAAAGGGAATCGCGGGAATCGAAACGGGGACGCAGCTAGTTTTGGCCGGGAGTTGAAATGGGGCGCAGGTAGATTAAGAATTCAAAAAATGCCAACTGCGTGTGTTAATATGGCTACTCGAAGTTGACCACGATTTTTTTGCCCAAGGCTTCCGCATAGCGGGTTAGGGTTACCACGGTTGGGTTTAGTTCGGTTTCATTTTCCAACCGTGACAGCGCAGACCGGCCGATGCCGGTACGTTTCTCGACATCGGACAGGCTCAATCCTTGTGATTGCCGTTCGGCCTTGAGAAATTTCATGGCTTCGCGAACTGCCGTATTTACGCGCTTATGCGCCGCCTTGATTCTCCGACCTTTGGCAAGAATCTCGTCCTTCCGGGACTCGGTTTCCTTGCGCGCTTTATTCCATCGTCGTATTTCCTCTGGATAGAGGTCGCGAACAATGCGTTTTGCCAATCGTTTCGACATATTAGTCCTTTATTTCGAACGCTGTAACCGGAAGCACAGTGTCATCATCGAGCAATTCATATACACATGCCAGATATTTGCCGGTAGATGTTTCACCAAATGCAATGCGCCGAGTGGACGAATGGCTTTGGTCCACCTCGTCCGGATCGCATACTACTTCTTCATATTCATCCTGTACCACTCCATGTTCAGCAATATGCTCTATGATCAGATCGTTCCAGATGAAAAAGTAATATGGCACTCATGTATCCTTAAGTGTTGCAGTATATTATAACACATACAAATATTCAGTCAAGTGGAAAAAGCAGAATTCCACCATCTTCTATCCTCCAATTCACTTTTTCGCTCATATACCGCCCACTGTCCATCGTCCGCTGTTCACCTACTTCCCCTCCATCTTATACGTCACAAATCCGCCCGATATGTTGCGCGCATTGAATCCGTTTTGCTTAAGAATGCGGGCGGCATAATAAGCGGTCTGACCCACTGCGCAATGCACCCATATCTCTTTGTCGCGGGGTAATTCATCCAAACGCGAACGCAATTCGCCCAAGGGGATGCGAATCGAGCCCTCAATCGCACCCGAGGCCACCGCCGTGGGCGGCCGCACATCCAGGGTAACCGGCGTTTGATCCGCCGCGGCCAAGGCCTTCCAATCGTCCCAAGAGGCGGCCTCCACGTCGCCGCGAAGGATATTTCCCGCCACAAAACCGGCCATATTGATGGCGTCTTTCGCGCTGCCGTACTGAGGCGCATAGCAAAGTTCAGCCTCTTCCAGGTCGAATATTGTACCGCCCTTCTGAATGACCATGGCCAAAACGTCGATCCGCTTGTCCACGCCGGCCTTGCCCACCGCTTGTGCGCCCAGCAGCAGTCCGGTATCGGGGGCAAAAAGGAGTTTTAAAGCAATTCGTTCCGCACCCGGATAATAGCCCGCATGATGGAACGAATGTGTATAGGTTTTCTGATAGTCCATCCCCGCGCGGCGGAGCGTCTTTTCTGTGGCCCCGGTCATGGCCAGAGTCAGGTCGAACACGCCCACCACCGCCGTGCCTTGCGTCCCGCGATAATGGACATCTCGCTCGCAAATCGCGTCGGCCGCGATTCGCCCCTGGCGATTGGCTGGTCCTGCCAGTGGGATGAGCGCGGGCGCACCTGTGACAAAATCCCGTACTTCCACCGCGTCGCCCACGGCGAAAATCGCCCCATCGCTGGTCCGCATCTGATCGTCCACCCGGATGCCGCCCGTCGTGCCGATATCCAGGCCGCATTGCTTGGCCAATTCCACGTCCGGTTTCACGCCCAAGGCCAAAATAACCACGCCGCCCATGTGCCGTTCGTTTCTTTTGCTGACCACCGTGATCTTGTCGTCCGCTGCCGCTTCAAATCCAACCACCTCGGTCTCCAGATGCAAATCCACGCCTTGCTTGTGCAATTCCTTGTACACGGGGCTGACCATTTCCGGGTCCATCGGCGGCATGGCCTGGTTCATGCGTTCGATCAAAGCGACTTCCATGCCCCGGCGGCTAAAATTTTCCGCCATTTCCAGCCCGATGTAGCCTGCTCCAACCACAATCGCTCGAGCCGGATTGTGATAGTTGAGCCACGATTGAAGGCAATCGATATCCTGCAGCGTGCGCATGGAATAAATCCCCGGCAGGTCGATTCCCGGCAAAGGTGGACGAATCGGTGCTGCGCCGGGCGCCAATACCAAAAAATCGTACGCCTCCTGGCTGACCGCCCCGGTTTGCATATTTTGCACTTCAATTGTTTTTTTCGACCGGTCGATCGCCCGCACTCCATGCCGCGTGCGGACCTCGATCCGAAAAATGTCGCGGAATCGTTCGGGTGTGGCCACCAGTAATAACCGGCGGTCGGCGATGGCCCCGCCCACGTAATACGGCAACCCGCAGTTTGCAAACGACACGTCGCCGCCGCGTTCAAAAATGAAAATCTCTGCAAATTCATCCATGCGACGAAGCCTTGCCGCACACGAAGCCCCGCCGGCCACTCCGCCGACAATCAATATCCGCCGCGATACCATGCTTATTTCCTCCTTCAGAGCCGGACTGTTATCAGAGCCGGACTGTGTCAGTCCGGATGTAAATGCATACCAACCGGGCCGACATGACCCGATTTTAATGTTTGCGAACCTTTGTATTTTTAGGACTCTCAGTATTTTATCCCTTTTGCTGATCTTGACCATAATGCAAAGTCATAAGAAAATGGACAATTCCATTCAACATCAACCGAGAATCAAACATGCCAGCCAGTATAAAAGTTCCCGACTCCGCCGGACGCTTCGGATCTTTCGGAGGCCGTTACGTCCCTGAAACCTTGACACATGCCTTGGAGGAATTGGCGGCCGAGTACGATAAGGCAGTCGCCGACGCAAGTTTCCAAAATGAACTCGATGATTTATACCGGCATTATGTGGGCCGGCCATCGCCGCTTTATTTCGCCCGCCGGCTTACCCAACAATGCGGCGGCGCTAAATTATATCTGAAACGCGAGGACCTGAACCATACCGGCGCGCATAAAATAAACAACACCCTTGGACAAGCCCTTTTGACCCAGCGGATGGGAAAACGCCGGGTGATCGCCGAAACCGGCGCCGGCCAGCACGGCGTGGCTACTGCCACCGCTTGCGCCCGATTCGGTTTCGAGTGCGTGGTCTACATGGGCGAGGAAGACATCCGCCGCCAAAAACCCAACGTCCTGAGCATGAAACTCCTCGGCGCCGAGGTCCGGCCCGTTACCAGCGGTTCCCGCACCCTCCGCGACGCGGTCAACGAGGCCTTCCGCGACTGGATGAGTTCCGTGGAAAATACCCATTACATTCTCGGCTCCGTGGTCGGGCCGCATCCATTCCCCCGCATTGTTCGCGATTTTCAATCCATCATCGGCCGGGAAACCCGGGCCCAAAGCCTGGAACAGCTCGGCCGTTTGCCCGATCTGATCGTGGCCTGCGTGGGCGGCGGCAGCAACGCCGCCGGCATGTTTTATCCTTTTGTGCCCGACGAGGCGGTAAAACTCATCGGTGTCGAGGCGGGCGGTCGCTCCAACAAACTCGGCGACCATGCCGCCACGCTCTGTTACGGCCGCCCAGGCGTGCTTCACGGCAGCTTCAGTTACGTGCTCCAGGATGAAGACGGCCAGACCAGCGACGTGCACAGCGTCTCGGCCGGCCTCGACTATCCCGGCACCGGCCCGGAGCACAGTTATTGGAAAGAAACCGGCCGGGTTGCCTATACCAGCGCCTGCGACGTCGAGGCCCTCGACGCCTTCGACGCCCTGGCACGCGCCGAGGGCATCCTCCCCGCCCTGGAAAGTTCCCACGCCCTGGCCGAGGCTATGAAACAGGCCGCCCGGCTGAAACCCGACGAAATCATCGTCGTCTGCCTGTCCGGCCGCGGCGACAAAGATGCCGCCGAAATTGCCCGATTGCGAGGTCAATAAAACCGCTTGCGGTTTCGCGGGAATCAATATCTGCAATTTACTTTATTAATCCCTAATAACCAATAACTTTAATGTCCGCCATCGATAAACAGTTTGCTCAACTTCGTTCCGCCGGTCGCAAAGCCTTTATGCCATTCATAACCGCTGGCGATCCGGATCTGGATTTCACCGCCGCGGTAATCCGCGAACTCGCCGCTCGCGGCGCAAACCTCTGCGAATTGGGCATCCCCTACTCCGACCCCATTGCCGACGGTCCCGTGATCCAGGCCTCATACACCCGGGCACTGGACAAAAAGATCAAGTTGGCCGGCATCCTGAAAACTCTGGAAAATCTAACGCCCGGCCTGTCGGCGCCCATTGTAACCATGGTCAGTTACGCCATTGTTTACCGCCACGGACTGGAAAAATACGTGACCGATGCGAAAGCGGCGGGCGTGGCCGGCGCCATCGTGCCCGACCTGCCGGTCGAGGAAGCCGGACCGCTGGCCGACATCTGCCGCCGCCAGGATTTTTCCCTGATCCAACTCATCACCCCCACCACGCCCCGCGATCGGGCATTGAAAATCGCTGAGTGCACCACGGGCTTCATCTATTACGTTTCGGTAACCGGCATCACCGGCGAGCGAACCGCCCTGCCGCGGTCGATTCTCGACAATGTCGCCTGGCTCCGCTCGCAAACCCCTCTGCCCATTTGCATCGGTTTCGGCATCAGCCGCCCCGAACACGTCCGCATGCTCTCGCCCGTGGCCGACGGCCTGATCGTCGGCTCGGCCATCGTCCGCCGCATGTCCGACGCGGCCCAAAGACCCCGCCAAGAAGTCCTAAAAGAAATCGGCGATTACGTGGCAGAGTTGATGGCCGCAATGCAATAAGCAAATATTTAGCCCCCGGTGAACACACCGGGGGTTTGATAAAGCTTGAAGCCGCGTTTTGTGGCCTTTTAATTCTGCACTTTTCTCATCGGATCGCCCGGTTTGACGAGCTGCCGAATGAAAACGCATTTTTCCATGTTAATATCGTACACGTACATCATGCCCGTATTGCGATCAAAAAATCCCGTCATCCCGCTTATGTATGAGACCGGCTCGACCGATGCGAACATCTGCGCTTGCGGCGCCCTTTCCTGGGCATGGCCTAACGGCAGGAACGAACCCGCCGCAAACGCCGAAAATATCGCCCCTAAAACAAAGGCAACAACAACGGCTCGTTTGTTTGTCATAAGATTTACCTCCTTGTTAATATGTGGAATAAATTTCGGTTATTCGTCTTTTTTCGATAATTCCTGCATAATTTGATTAAATGAATGCAGGCAGTGGATGTCTAGTTCACTGTCAAAATCCTGAAGAGATGTTTCCACGAAAGATCGATCAAATCCGGGATTTTTTTTAATCAGGCTTTTCACGTCCTCCAGGTCTCGCGGCCTCCCGGCAAAAATCTTTAAAATAATCAAGTCTTCCAACGACACGAATCGAATTTTCACGTTGCCGATGGCAACTTGTTTGCTTCGCTTGATGGCCTGACGCTCGAACTCGGACAGAGAGAAAACGAAGTCAATGCGAATATTCGACTCCGGATCAAGCACGGGCAGCACGAAAGTTTGGCGCAAAAAATCCTCGACTTCATCCACTAATACTATAAGCCGCAGGAGTTTTATCAAACGTAAAATCGGCTCGGGTTGAGCGGCATCCAGCCCCAGCGTGACGTCAATGTCGCGCGTGATCCGCGGCTCGCCATACAACAAGACCGCCTGCCCCCCAAAAATCATGTAAGGCACGGATTCCTGTTCCAGGCCAAGAGCCAATTTCTTAAGAAGACTTTCGAACACGATTCAATATGCTCGCTATGCGGATGTTTTTTTCGATTCCTTCCAATGGATTTGATCCCGTAAAGTGCCCTAATTTTCGGGCAAGTTCGTACATGCCGTCCAGGATCCGCAAATTCTCGGTAAAGTCGGCTTTCTGGCCGGCAATCCATTTGTCTTCAAACTGTCGAAATATTTTGGGATTTTTCATCATTGCGATTCATCCAGCCGTCCTTCCACTTCGACGAATAAATCGCGAAGCGCCAATTCAAAGCCGGGCAAAACCGCGCCGCCTGAAAGTGATTGCGTCTCGTCAAGCACCGTGCATTGATCCGGCGAAGTATAGATCCTCGCATTCTTTTTGCCGGGATCGATGTACCACACTAAACTCACTCCGGCCGCGAAATAATCATTCAGTTTGCGCCGCATTTCGCCCTCTGCGTTGGAGGGAGAAAGCACTTCTATGGCTAAATCGGGGGCTACAGAAGGGATTTGAACCTTAGGCAGTTTGCCGCCGGGAAATTTTTCCCAACTGATAAATGAAACATCCGGAATGCGGACCTGTCTAGGGAGAATTCTTAAAGTTCCAGCTTCTCCTAAAACAATTCCTGATTTGTGCGATTCCACGAAATCGCCTATTTTTCTTGAAATAAATATAGCCAAAATCGATTCAAGATATCCCATCGTTTTCTCCACCAACACGCCGTCCACAAGTTCGCAAATCCGGTCCTGATGATCCAGCAAATCGAGCAAATCCTGTTCGGTGGCCGTGCCCGGCGCGGGAACAAGCAGCACCCGGTTGGCAGGAACGTTGCCCAACTGTTCCAGCATGTCGGCTACGGTCCAAATGTTTGAAACGGCGGGTGTGGTTATAGTGACCATAAAAAATCGGCTGAGATAAGGAAGGATACGGCAAATCTACTTTTATATTATACCTTACTGGCTATTTATACAACTTCCACCTACCAACTTCCACCTACCATCTACCACCTACCATCTACCGCCTACCATCTACCGCCTCCCCTCAATACTCCCGTTTCCTCAGCCGCGCCTGCACCCGCCCCGGCAGGCCTTGGATCCGCAAAAAACCCTCCGCGTCGGTCTGGTTGTACGAGCCGCCGCCTTCCATCGTCGCAATGCCTTCGTCGTACAGGCTGTTGGGACTCAAGCGCCCGTCCACGATGATATTTCCTTTATATAATTGCAGGTTTGCCTGGCCGGTCACGGGTTTTTGCGCCTCGCGGATAAATGCCATAAGCGCGTCCATCTTCGCATGATACCAAAATCCGTAATACACCATCTCGGCCACTTCCGGCGCCAGCCGATCCCGCAGGTGCATCAGGTCGCGGTCCATGGTCAACTGTTCCACCAGCCGATGGGCCTCATAAAGAATCGTCATCCCCGGGGCTTCATACACGCCCCGGCTCTTCATGCCCACAAAACGGTTCTCCACCATGTCGATCCGCCCTATGCCGTTCCGCCCGCCGATGTCGTTCAACCAGGCGACCACCTCAAAGGCGTCCAGCACGTCGCCGTTTACTTTGACCGGCACGCCCGAGATAAACTCAATCGCCACGTTTTCGCCCTCGTCCGGGGCGTCCTTGGGCGAAACCGACATGCCGAACTCGACCAGTTCCACGCCGTTGACCGAAAGATCTTCCAGCTTGCCGGCCTCGTAACTGATGTGCAGGCAGTTCTCGTCCGAGCTGTACGGTTTTGCCGTCGATGCCTTTACCAGGATGTTTTTCTCCTTGCAATAGGCGATCATCTCCGTCCGGCCTGGGAATATTTTGCGGAATTTTTCCATCCGCCACGGGGCAACTACTTTGACGTTCGGATCCAACGCCTCGGCCGCCAACTGGAACCGGCACTGATCGTTCCCTTTGCCCGTGGCCCCGTGCACGAACGTGTCTGCCCCGACCTCCCTGGCTACCTGCAAACAAACCTTGGCAATAAGCGGCCG
>JBEKZY010000243.1:0-7698 GCA_049509395.1 Thermoguttaceae bacterium
AAAATAAAGTCGCGGACGGCATATACAGATTCGCCAGAGGCATGCGAACTGCTTAGTCCATCCCATTTCAAACCGGGCAATCCCAGGCGATCATAAAGATTGCCGAATATCCCCGCCACGATGAAGCCTAAAGCGATGGTCAACAACCAATCGCGCGTCCCGCCGGCAAAGAAAATCCAGAAGAATATGCCTCTGGCAGCCGCGATCGACAATCCGGCGAAAACTCTGACTAGTCCCTGCCCAAATCCAAACAGTGCGCCTTCATTCAAGCTGGTTTGAAAGCCAAAAAATCCTTCCCACATCCACCAAGTGTGGCTAGCAGGGCCGGGCATTCCCAGCCTATTGAATATCCAGGCTTTTATCGCCAAATCGAGCGCGCAACCGGAAACGGAAATAAGCAGAAATACAAGACAACGATTGGCGGAGATCGCCTTCATGGCCATCCCTTAATTGTACCGCGATGGCTTTTTCAGCCGGTTTAAAATCAAAAACCGGTTTCCTGCTGTTCCGCACATCGGACACAGAGGGTGGCGTAGGGGATGGCGTTGAGCCGGGCTTTGGGAATCTTTACGCCGCATTCCTCGCATTGCCCATAAATGCCTTCTTCGATCCGCTCCAGCGAGGATTCTATCTGCTCCAGGGTCACTCCCTCGTTTTCCATTAGGCTGAGCGTAAACTCCTGTTCAAAGTTGTCGCTACCCATGTCGGCCATGTGGATGGGCATTGTCGAAAGATCGCCATTGGCCTCCGATCGGCTCTTTTTCAAGGCCGCATCGGCCATCTGGCTGACATCGCCGCGAAGCCGAGCCCGTAAACCTAGAAGTAACTCTTTATATCCAACCAATTCAGCCTTATTCATAGCGTTCTCTCCGAGTAGTGGAATGTAGGCTAGCTAGGTTTTACAACTTCAAAGAATCCTTATTCTAGACATTTAATAAACAGATGTCAAATACCCGATATGGATGGCATAATATACCCCTAAACGATGGATCAATCAATACAATCAAAAAGATGACTTTCACGCCGATTTCCAGACTATTTCTGTTAGCATTACCCCCTCTCGGCACGGGGTAAAAGTAGCTTTATGGCTTGATGATTGACCCTTGTTGTCCTAAATTTGTTTAATGTGATTCTTTTGACCGTCGAGCAACATCATTTAAAAACATTAAGAAGGTAAAACCATTTCTAAATCAGCCTCAGCCTATCAACAATGTATTGTGCCCTCCTGCGGTGCAACGTACTCGATCGATGAAATTCGGGTTGACTGCGGCAAATGCGGCAATTTGGTCGACGTGGTCTATGATTGGGATCACCTGCCCGTGCCAAAATCGTTGAGCCGTTTCGAAGAAAAATGGGCCCGGCGCTCCGAACCGCATTGTTTTAGCGGCGTCTGGCGGTTCCACGAATTGTTGCCTTTTGTTCCGCTTAAGCAGTGCGTCACCGTGGGCGAGGGCCAAACTCTGTTGCATTCGTCCGAAGGCGTGGCCCGGTACGTCGGCAGCACGCCCGGCCGATTGTTCCTGCAATACGAGGGCATGAATCCCTCGGGCAGTTTCAAAGACAACGGCATGTCGGCGGCCTTCAGCCACGCGCGATTCGTCGGCGCAACGCGCGCCGCATGCGCATCGACCGGCAATACCAGCGCATCGCTGGCCTTGTACTGCTCGGCAACGCAACTGATGCAGGCGGTGATTTTTATCGGCTCCGGAAAGATCTCTTACGGAAAACTTTCCCAGGCCCTCGATTACGGCGCCCTGACCTTGCAGATCAACGGCGATTTCGACGACGCCATGGCCCGCGTACAGGAAGCCAGCAAACAGTTGGGCATCTACCTGGTCAACAGCGTCAATCCCTTCCGCCTGGAAGGGCAAAAAACAATCATGTTCAGGGTTTTGGAAGGTCTGCAATGGCAAACGCCCGACTGGATTGTCGTACCTGGCGGCAACCTGGGCAATTCCTCCGCCTTTGGCAAGGCATTCCACGAACTGCATCAGTTGGGATTAATCGATCGCATTCCCAGGCTGGCCGTGATCAACGCCGCCGGGGCCAATACGCTTTATGAACTCCACCAGCGCCGCGGCCTGCGTTGGAACGGCGGCAAACCGGATACCGATATAGTCAACCGTTATTACGCCGAAATGGACGCGGAAAAACGCCGGGCGTCGACCATCGCCAGCGCCATCGAGATCAATCGGCCGGTGAACTTGTACAAGTGCATCCGCGCGCTCGAGTGGTGCAACGGCCTGGTTCGCGAGGCCACCGATCAACAAATCCTCGATGCCAAAGCCCGGGTGGGCGCGGGCGGATTGGGCTGCGAACCGGCCAGCGCTGCCAGCGTGGCCGGCGCCAAATTGCTCATCGACGAAGGCGTAATCGCCCCGGACGAACGTGTTGTGTGCATCCTCACCGGCCATCAACTCAAGGATCCGACCGCCACCGTGGCCTATCACTCCGCCGATCAGGAGCAATTCGAAAAGGTGCTTGGCAGCCGCGGCGTGCACCGCGCAGAGTTCGCCAACCGCGCGGTTGCCGTGCCAAATGATCTCGACGAAATCATCAAGGTGATTAAAAAACATGAGTAGGGTGTGTGCTTGCACGCACCCTTTCAAAAACCGCTTGCGGTTTCGCAATGTCCACTATCCGCTGTAAACTTTAAACTGTAAACTGATAACTGAAAACTTCACAATGATACACATTGCCATCAACGGCGCCGCGGGGCGCATGGGACAAAGGTTGATCGCCCTGGCCGCGATAGATCGGGAACTTTCCTTAGTCGCCGCTTTGGATTCGCCACAACATCCGCGATTGGGCGAAGACGTCGGAATTTTTTCCGGATCGGGCAACCTGGGCGTCACTCTTACGGCGACTCTAAACGTGCCGGTCGATGTGGTCGTGGATTTTTCCCTGCCCGCCGCCGCGGAAAGCATCATCGAAACCTGCCGGCAAAAGAAAATCCCACTGGTAGTCGCCACCACCGGATTGAGCTCGACTCAAATCGAAAAACTAAAAGCCGCAGCACGCGAAATCCCCCTGCTTTGGGCCCCGAGCATGAGCCTGGCGGTCAATCTGGCCATGAAATTGGCTGAAACCGCCGCCACTACATTGAAAGACAAAGACGCCGACGTAGAAATTCTCGAACGGCATCACCGCTATAAAGAAGACTCGCCCAGCGGCACCGCACTTAAATTCGGCCAGATCATCGCCGGCATAATGGGTCAGACCATCCACACTCACGGCCGACAAGGCCGACCCGGCAAACGCCCGCACAACGAAATCGGTTATCATGCCATACGCGTGGGCGACAACCCGGGCGAGCACACCGTCATCTTCGCCATGCCGGGCGAAACCCTCGAACTGACCGTCCGCGCAACTAATCGCGATTGCTACGCACTAGGCGCATTGGCCGCCGCGAAATTCCTAGTCGGCAAACCCGCCGGACTTTACAACATGAATGACGTGCTGGGGCTGTAATAACCAATAGATTAAGGCAAGAAGATGTGGCTAAGAAAGACTCCAAAGGAAATCGCGTACGAACGAAGGAAATTGTGGCTATCCTTCGGCGGGCCTTTGGTATTCTTCATCGTCGGTTTTATTCTCGGCATAATAATGGGTTTGATTGGTCCTATTAATCCTACTGTTCCAGTCTTACCTTTGGCTTCCTCTTGGGGAGATCTTCTGGTTTGTGCGACTAAAGTGGGATTGTATACGGCAATTATTATTTACATATGGCAGGTCTTATACGGAAAACATATCTTTTCTATTATGAGTCAATCTAATAATGTTCTGATTTGTGAGAAGTGTTTTAAGGTGAAAGCATTTGATGGTCAGCAGTCCTGCGATTGCGGCGGCAAGTTTGAAAATTTCGATCTTTGGAAATGGGACGATTGAAAGAATCGCAGTAGTGCAATCTTTCGCGCATGGAACCTGACGCGCATATAATCAGCACCCAGAAAAAAATTAGGTAAGAGAAAACTCCGGGCAGATTAGAGGCCCGGGGTTATTACCCCGCGTCGTGATCGGCGTTCGGCACGCAACCGTGCACGCCGTCGGATCTCGCTGGGCTTTTCGTAATACTCGCGGCGACGCATTTCTTTTTTGATTCCGCTTCGTTCCACCAATTTGCGGAAGCGACGTACCGCTTCCTGAATAGACTCCCGTTCCCGCAATGTCAACTTTACCACTAAGTCCTCCTAATTAGTTAAAGACCACTGTCAGTTAAATGTTCACTATCCTATAAGCATATAAAATACTCAGAGCCTTATATTTTATACTAATTTTTCGTTTTATGTCCACCCTTATCGACTAAAGTTGCTCTTTTTTTCAACTAAGTCTGATTTTGGGGCTTTCCTTGTGCTCAACTACCCGATTTGCCCAGTATATCATAGCAATAATCTCAGTTTAAACCATACAGGCGCTATAATCGGAACTCCTTTCCTTGTTTGAACTTAATCAATGTGGTTTATACTGAATGCTTCAGCCAAGCATGGTTTTAGGCCGATGTCGATATCTACTGCAAAGGATCAAAACCTGCCGATCCACAAGCCAGCCACTTATAGGGGGATAGCTTGTTCAGTATCTCAATTGTCGTCCATACAGCATCGATTGTCATTGAAAACGACCGCTAAAAAAACTAAAAAAATATTCACAATGTTCGACCGCAACGCTCAACTCAAACTGCTCTTGGACCTGGAAACCAGGCATGATGATTTGTTATCGCGTCTGGAAGAATTAGACAAACGAGTGGCAAAAACACTGGCCGAGTGTATGGCCACGCGCCAGCCGAATGTTGTCCCAGAGAAGTGCGCTTCAAGCGGCGGACAATGAACAATTAATCATGCGAATCCGCAAATGGTTTCATTTAATCCTTTTTCGGCCGATCTAGATGGCCCGTCTTGTTGATCGCCCGCAACAATCGCCAGCCCAGGAAAAGGCTTACCACGCAGCCGGCCAGGCCCAGGGCCGAGAGTTTCGGCATGAACCACAGATTGATAACCGGGGGCACATCGCGGCTTAAAAGCAATGAAGATCCCAGGAACAGGGCACTGGCCAACATGCCCAGCACCAGGCGGTTGACCGATGGTTCCAGGCCGCGGTGATCGAGGTGGACGTCGAATTTGCCCGATTGAACTTGCTCGAAAATTTCGCTTATGCCGCGAGGCAGAAGTTCGATAACGTGTTCGATTTCGGCCAAAAATCGCCGCAATTTACGCATCCTCCGCAGGGGCGACATGCGGCGCCAAAGGATTTTCCTGCGGTAAGGACGCATCATTTCCACAAGGCTGAATTTCGGGCTGACCATCTGCGACGTGCCTTCCAAGGTAATCAGGGCCTTGATAAGCATGGCGATCCGCGCGGGCAGCATGATGTTGTAACGCCGTATCAGTTCCGTAATCTCTCTTAGCGCGCCGCTGAGATCGAATTGATCCAGCGGTTGGCTGCTATAATGGGCCAAAAAGTCGGTGATATCGAGCGCCAGGGAGGAACGATCCAAATTAGCCGGGGCCTTTCCAACGCGGATTATAAGCGAGGTAAGATGTTCCGCGTCCTGATCGCCGAGGGCCAACAGCATTTCACCAAGATCGTCGTGCAACCGCTCGTCGATCCGCCCCACCATGCCGAAGTCCAACAGCCCGATGACGTTGTTTTCCATCACCAGGATGTTTCCCGGATGGGGATCGGCATGATAAAAACCGTTGTCGAAGATCATTTCCAGGCAGATGGCCGCCCCGCGCTGGGCGATCTCGGCCAGATTGGACCCGGGCGGAGGCGATTGTATGATTTCCGACATCTTCACGCCTTCCACCATTTCCATGGTAAGTACGCGTTTGCTCGATAATTCCGCATAGGGATGAGGAATATGAACCGTGGGATTGTCGGAAAAATCGCGGGCGAACTGCTGCAAATTCCTCAGCTCGCGGCCGAAATCCAATTCCCGGTGCATTGCCCGCTGAAATTCCGCCACCACCGCCCGGGGACGGTAATTCTGATACTCGGGGACCCTCTCGGCCAGTTGGGCCAGCCCGGCAAGGATCTCCATGTCCACGGCCACCTTTTTTTCAATGTCGGTGTGCAGAACTTTGACCACCACCTTTTCGCCCGAATGCAATCGGGCCCGGTGCACCTGCCCGATCGATGCCGAGGCCATGGCGGCGGCCTCGAACTCGGCAAAAAGTTCTCCCAGCGGCCGTTTCAATTCCCCTTCGATCATCTTGCGCACCGCGTCCGGCGGATCGGCCGGAGCGTTGGCTTGGAGCTGCTGCAATTCCTCGCTTAGGGCGACGCCCGCCAGGTCGGGCCGGGTGCTGAGAAGCTGGCCCAGCTTGATAAATGTCGGACCCAGTTCCGAGAGGGCCAACCGCAGCCGGGTTTCCCAACGATGCCGCGCTATCGAGGTCCCGCCGGGCGCCTTGAGCAAATCCTTGGCAAACTCCGGCCCCAAGCGATTGATCCATGAGGCCAGCTCATATTTGCTCAGTACCGCCAGGATTTCATACCAGCGGTTCAGATGGCGGTAGATTTGGGGGATTGAAGTAAGGCGCATATTTACCCGGCAAAAAAATTGCCCTCCATTACTTCTTACTTTAATCCACCTATCAAGGGTAATCTAGTGCCATGTTAAGGTTGCTATTTTCACCTTGGGCGCCGACGGCAACTTATTAGTGCCGATTTTTCCACTTAATCCGGTATGAAATATATCATTAACAGTAAAAAATCAAAAAAAACGGCTTGTCATGCATGTCTTGGATCAGACGGAAATGGAATTCCTTATCGTTCGGATTAAAATCAAGCACTGAACAAGGAGGAGGGTTACATGAGTACGCCACAACGACGCATCGGCACAGACCAGAATGCACCCAAGCTTCTAAAGGCGATTTAATAATCTTGGCTCTTCCGTTTCTGGGTGCAAACACAGCATTCTTTAGTCGCTGTGAGGCTGCCGAAGGCACATGAAAAAACCACGTCGGAAACGGCGTGGGCTTTTTTGTTTGACAATTTGGAATCGGGTTAAGCGGCCTTCCGCCGCCACCGAGCGAAAACAATGCCAAAGCCGCCGAGCAGCGACCAGATAATGATGGTGGTGGGTTCGGGAGTGGCCTCAGTTACCATAAAACTTAAAGTAATTCCCACTTGGACGATTATGCCGGGATTCTCCCCGCATACATACTGTCCGAAGTGGTAGATTCCTGGCTCCCATGTTTCTCCCGGAGCGGGTGCCAGTTTCGTGAACCCAAAAGCAGCGAAGTATGTAGGGTACTTCGTCGAGGTATCAGTTACCTCGGTAGGGAAGACGTCCGGCGAGGGTGGGAGAGAAACACCTGGCAATGCCCATTCGTAAACGAGTAGGTTAGGGGTCAGGCTTGTGTAGCTTCCTTCAGGGTATCCATAGGCACCCCATTTCTCAAGTCCATAATCATATGGATTGAACCAGGTGTAGCCCAACTCGAATCCGGTATCGACGCTACCTAATCCGGCGCGAAGATAAACTGGAGTGGCCGTTCCACCAATCGGAACAATGACATGATTGCTGACCCCAAAAAGGGTCTGGGGATTCTCTGGGTAAATGCTTACCCCGACCTGCTTGAACTGGCTATCTTCCCAGAAGTACATGTTGGAGAGAATTTGTATGCTGACGGAACCGTAGCAGTCGGCAATCGTAGTAGTCATCGCAAGAATCAACACAAATACTGCAATCACACG
>JBEKZY010000244.1:0-7690 GCA_049509395.1 Thermoguttaceae bacterium
TGGTGTTGCCGCTGAGTTTCAGCGTGCCCGTGCCCGAGTTGCCGACTATGGTCAGGCTCGTACCGTCCGCAACTGACATGGGCGCACTGATCTCGGCGGCCAATAACTCGGCACCCAAAGGATCAAACAAGGGATAGACATAAATTTGCGAGGTGCCTACGCCGCTATTCTGCAGGTTTAGGGTGGTAGTGCCTTGGACAAGATAGCTACCGGGTGTCGAAACATCGCTGTCTAGGAAATTCAGATTCCCGATCACTTGTCCCGCTCTCCCGGCATCGACGTTGATTGTGGCGATGCCGCCAGTCGGAACGTCTACGTTAAACCATGCGTCGTTGCCGTCGCCATCGGCGACTGTTCCGCCATCCCAGTTGTTTGCAACACTCCAATCGCCTGGATTCGCCGCACCGGCTGACCAAAAACCTGTATCCGCCCAAATGCATTGTGCGCTTGCAAAGATAATGATGGCAACCGCGATAATAAAAATACAAATTTTGTTGCTCATACACACCTCCTTAATAGGGTGGTAAAGAAAGAAAAACTATACGCTCAAAGAGGATTTACACAGTTAGTCGCATTTATAACATTTTTTAAAAGAAAGTCAACTATTGCGCTAGCATTTCTTGGTGGGTATGATGTGGCACAGTGGAGGGGTATGAAAGGCGTGAAAAAGGGGCCGTCACTGGTTTTTGGTTATTGCGCGTGCTCGGCCCGTGTACGTCGTCAAACCTTTTTCGACAAGCAGGCATGTTGTGTAGTCGATAGTTGATTAATCAAGAGTGGCTCCCGGGTTAAGCTATGCAAAGGTTTAATTGACGACGCAATTGGATTGTTTTTCTCTTTAGTTGTGCTCGGTGATAGAGGATTTGATGGGAGCGGCCGTCATAGACGTCGGCGCGCCGCTTGGCGCCGCGGCTTGTGCCGGCGTCGCATCATTGTGATAGCTCTCGGGCGGCCCGAGATAACTTTGCTTTACGCCGCCGAGGTTCACGACGAGCTTTTGAAGGACGACGCCCGGGTCGACCATTCGGAACTTCAGCGTGTGGTAACCCGGCTTCTCAACCGTGTGGCTGGAGTGGCTCCATCGCACGTTGTCCTTCACCGCCGTCTCCCAGTCGCGCGTCGAATTATGTGCCAGCACGTCGATGACCTGCACCGGCTGCTCATCGAACGACACGGCGTACCGAAGGCCGCGGCCCGGCACGAAGTTGAGCGTCGGCGCGACGATCGCCTCCATGTCCGCCTTCCCAGAATCGAACAGGTACATCCGGTACTCCAGGCATGGCGCGTCCTGCGACGGCTCGACGCTGGCGGCGGTCACCGGAAACACGGCCATCGACGAGAGCGTCCGACCGTATTCGTCGATCTTCTCCCAGCGAGCGTCAGCGGTGTCGTGTTTGCCGGTGTAATGCTCCGCTTCGATCGAGACATAGCCGTCGGCCTCCACGAAGCCGCGCAGGAATTGGCGAGTCGGCTCTTGGGGATTGAACGCACGCACCTTCACTGCGACCGGCTTGCCACCGGCGCCGGTGATACGGACTTCAGCTTCGGCCTGCCCTTGCGGCGCCTTGCCCCAATCGACGCTCACCCAAAGTCGCCGGTCCTTTTCCACTTTGCCCGAAGCTGCACTGAGCGCAACCCACGATGCGCTGCTTGTCGCCGTGAACTCGAACGGGGTGCGGCCTCGGTTGAACACGTCGATACGGCGACGCTGCTGGTTGAATACGTCAAACGACGGCAGGGTCGCTTCCCCCTCCGCGCCCGGCCAGGCGTAGGCCGACCCCTCCACGGCCACGCCCATCGACGCCGCCTCCGGCGCCTCGATCTCTTTTACCTCCGGCATTACATTCTGCTTCGGGTCTTTCCAACTCGCGTAGCCGATGTGCGTCTGGTCCATCATGTGGGACCACTTGCCGCCGGCGAGCTTGTGGTTGTAGTAATCCGAGAGTTCTGCATCCGCCTTGAAAAGCGCCCGAACGCGCTGGGCAAGCTCGTTGGTGGCAGCACGACCCTGGGCGGCGTAGAGTTGGTTCCGGCCCGCCGTCACGTACAGTTCCGTCACGATGGCCGAGGCTTTCGTCGGGTAGAGCACGAGTTGGTAGAACGCGTCGCGCGTTTCCTCGGAGAGAGCCCGGTAGATCTCCTCGGCCTTAGCCGTGATCGCCTTCCACTCATCGACCACACGATCCGCCTCATCGTAGTTCACGAGGCTGAACGTCGCCGGGTCGAGCAACTCTGGCTTCCGTCGGCCGTTGTACTTCGTGTACTTGGCCACGATGTCGGCGATCTCGTCGGCGTGCGCGGAGCCGAACTGCTGCGCCGCCCATTGCCGGCCGAACTCCTCAACCCGCTCTTTGGTCAGGCGACCGGGGTCCCACGCCATCGTCAGGAAGAAATCGATTGGGAATTCCATCGGCTTGAGGTCGCCGACGTTAACGATCCAGACACGCGTGGCGTCGTAGTGGTATGCCAGATTCATCTGCTCCCAGACCTTAATGGCCGGGACGGTATTAAGCCATTTGTAGCTGCGAGGGGCGCCGACATAATCAAAATGGTAATAAATTCCGGCTCCGCCGCTGCGTTTGCGCTCCTCTGGAGTCGGCAGGCGGCGGAGGTTGCCGTGGTTGTCGTCGCTCCAGAGCAGTGTAACGTCATCGGGGACTCGCAGCCCGCGCTCGTAGTATTCCTGCACTTCCTTGTACAGGCACCAGATCTGCGGAATATGTTCGACGGGAGGGTTCATCTCTTCGGCCAAGATCCTCCGCTGCTCGGCGACGATTTTCTCCAGCAGCTCCATGCTTTGCTGCACGGTGGCCCCTTCGATCATGGGCGTGTCGTCGCGTCCGCGCATGCCGATGGTGATGATGCTCTCGAAATTCTTGTTGCGGCGAACTCCCTCGCGCCAAAATTGCTGCATCAGCTCCGGATGCGTGGTGTAGTTCCAATTGGCCGCCGGGTAGCGACGATCGAACTCGGCCTGCGCCCGCAGCATCGGCTCCTGGTGACTGGTGCCCATCACGATGCCGTAGTCGTGGGCGAGCTGCGGATTCCGCGGGTCGTCCTCGTTAAACGCGTTGCCCCACATGGCAGGCCAAAGATAGTTCGCCTTGAGCCGCAACAGGAGTTCGAAGACGTGCGCGTACATCTTGCTGTCGAGGTTGCCGAATTTCTCTTTGCTCCATCCACTCAAGGCCGGCGCCTCGTCGTTAAGGAAGATCCCGCGGTACCGGACGACGGGGCCGTCCTTGACCGTGCCCGGCAGAATGAAGAACGACTCCTTCTTGGCGACCGGCACATCGGCCCACCAGTACCAGGGAGAGACCCCGATCGCTTCAGAGAGAGTGAATACGCCGTATGCCGTGCCGCGGCGGTCGCTGCCGACGATCACCAGTGCCCGGCGGACGTTCCGCAGCGGGCGCTCGATCACCTGAAGCAGATAATGCTCCCAGCGGCCGCGGATTCCGCCGACGTCGAGCCTGCCTTCTACGATGAGCCGGTCGACCAGGGTGCTGTGGCCGATTGTGCCGACAAGGATCACGTCGCCTGCCAGATCCTGGGGCCGGCTGACGACCCGCGGCACCCGCCCCGTCGCCTTACGCACGTCATCCGCCAGCAGCCCGGCGGCAATCGCCGTCGGCTGCACGTCGCCGGGATCGCAATAGATCGCCGCCACCGCGTCGCCCGACGCGATCGCGACCGCTCCGGCGGCGTATTGCGGCGACACATGGACTTCGTTCTTTCCTGCCACGCGGGTCAACGTCATCGCACCCGAAGAGCCAGCGCAGAGACAGAGCAACAGGAACGGTAACCAACAAAAGCGTGAGCGATTCATGGCAATATCCCATTTGGTCAAAAAACTCAGCCGAAACAGAAGTCCTTAAGCAATTTGAAGTTGGATATTTTACTATTGTGTTAGACATTGCAAATGAACCAGTCCACGGCCAAACGACGAGCAAACTCGGCTGGAACAGCCGTGTTTGCGGCTGAATAACAATCATTGGCTACATCGGAATCAATAGTATATCCTTTTTAACAGATTCATGGAATATATTTGCGACTGATACTAGAGCTTCCATATACTTTTTAGCATCGGTGAACTCACAGACAAGAGTTGACTTCGTGTCAACTGCGGAAAACTGTCGCCTTGATAAGGGAAATCATTGTTTACATGATTATGTTAGCTCATTTCATGTTAGCATCCAGCGATACCGGCTTAATTTTGTCAGTTAAGCTATCTAATTCGAGCACAACAACTGTGTCAATGTCGTCGCGGTTGTTCGGCGACACTGAAATCTCGGTGCCTTGTTCGGTTTGAGCAAAGCCCGCTGCTCTATCGGTTAATACCGAAGCGTGGATAATTTTAGCAGTAATTGCAGGAAGGACAAGTTTGTCTCCCGGCCAGTTGAGAATGTGCACATAGATCAGCTTATCGCGATGTGTTGAAACGCCGTAATCGCCGGGAAGGAAAGGGCCGCCGCGGGTTCCATAGATGCTATTACCGTATTTTTCCAGCCACTGACCAATTTCCCGTAACCGTTGAACTTGCGGCGGATCAATTTCGCCGTCGGGCCGGGGGCCCACGTTGAGCAGCAAGTTACCATCACGGCCGGCCGTCTTGACAAGCAATTGAACGCAATCCTTTAGAGATTTGACGCTTGCATCAGATTGCCATCCCCACGCACCGGCCAGCGTAGTGCTAAGTTCCCATGGATGTTCGGCGTCGAACTCTCCCAAGGCGTGATCGCCCTCGCGCGAGTGGAAGTCCTCGGGCATGTCGGCACGGCCATTGATGATTACTTGAGGTTGTCGTTGGCGGATCATGGCATAAACTTTGTCGTGCTCCCAATTGAAACGTCCTTTATAATGCTCGTCCTTTGTGCGTTTTTGCCATTTGGCGCCTAGGAGCCAGTCTGCTCCGAAGTTGAGCCAATCAGCTTCGCCGCCGTCGAACCAGAGCACATCAAGCGGTCCGTAATTAGTTAATAGTTCTTCCATCTGGCGATGGTATTGCTCCCGCATCGCTTCGGCGTTTTTGAGTTGCAAATCGGGGAAGAAAAATCCTGGGAAACGCCAGTCCAGCGGAGAATAATAAAAACCCACCCGCAATCCGGCTTTGCGTACGGCCTTCACATAATCTGCCGCGAAGTCTCGCCGGGCAGCGGTTTTAACACTGGTGAAATCGCTTGCCTTGCTGTCGAATAAGCAAAAACCGTCATGGTGGCGTGTGGTTAGCACCATGTATCTCATCCCAGCCGCTTTGGCTGTCGCTGCCCAAGCATCGGCGTCAAACTTCGCGGGTTTAAACTGGTCGGCTAGTTTGGCGTATTCCTCCACTGGCATCTGCTCATTCCACTGCACCCACTCGCCCCGCCCGGGAATAGCGTAAATACCCCAGTGAATAAACATTCCAAATTTGGCGTCGTGCCACCATGCCATGCGAGTCTCTTTTTGCTCGGTTGTCTCGACGATATTTTGTGCTTGCATGCCAGTTGCAGGAAACAACATTGCAAGGCAGGTAAAGGCTATCGAAAATTGTTTAAATGTAATGATTTTGCATGCTTTTGTTGCCATGGATTCAAGACCTCATAATGCAAGGCATAAAGGCGAACGAAACAAATGGCACTCGGATTAGGCATAAGCATTTTGCAGTAAACGTTTTCTAGCCTGTTGTATAAAGATTGACAAGAGGTTGTGAGGTTTTTAACAGTGTGCTCTTGCACGTTGTCTTGAGGTGATGTAAACCGCGGTTGAAAACCGTGGCGCGTGAGGGCGGACCTGCGTAACAGTCGAAAAGCGTGGCGCTCTTAACTTCATTCGCGGTAGGGTAAGCAAAACTTGTAGCTTTCTGCTGCTGTCTCATTAACTCGGCCAGTTCTTCGGAGTCCTGAAAAAGGCCCCCCTTTTTCGGCACGCCTCTACGATCCAGTCAAACTGTGCCTGCGAGGAATCTGGGATGAAAGCGGACTCATTTGGTGTAGATGAATCAGCAAGCAGCATTGGGCCTGATAATCACAGAAGCCACGGCGGTTTCCCATCAGAGCACGGACTGTCCTATCACACCCGGCATCTACACCGACAAACAGGTCGCCGGCTGGCAGCGGGTCATCGAGGTCGCACATCATGCCGGCGGCCGCATTTTTCTTCAGCTCTGGCGCCATGGGCCGGATATTGGCACCAGGGAAAGGAATAGATCGAGGATTCCCATTTAGATTAAGCTTGTAAATCCATTTGGAACCAGCATGGGGGTATTAAAAAGTTGTTCCCCGTGCCCTGTGGGGACAGGTAAAGACTGTTAATGGCCTTTGAATTAGTTGCAGGGCAATTTGTAATTTAGCCGCTTGGCTAGCGCCTTTGCCCATATCATGCAAAGGTAATAATTCCAGGCCGGGGACAAGATTATAAACCCAGCCGCCGGTCTGTCTCGGTCCATAGCCGGCATCGGGATCGCCGATATAACTCTAACCCCAGCCTCCCGACGGATAGAATTTTTGGCGGTCGTAGTGAGTCATTGCAGCGGTTCCAATTTGCTTCAAATTATTGCGGCATTCCATGCGCCGTGCCGCCTCGCGGGCAGCTTGGATGGCGGGCAACAACAAGGCGATTAAAATGCCGATAATGGTAATCACAACCAGTAGTTCGACAAGTGTAAAACCACGCTGGTTTTGTGACGCATTTGCACTTTTTTGCGGTCCTAAGGCATGGCGCTTAGGCTGCCAAGTCGGCTATACATCGTGGTTCAATTACCCGATGAATCGATCGGGGGAAATTTTGACATGTTGACGCTAATTTTATATTTTCTGTCGTTTATACAACAAAGACTTTGAAATAAAGTCAAATCCACCCCTCCTCCGCTGTTAAATGCGATGTTGTAAGACACGGATTTGGTCGAACCATCGCACATTAGCATGTTGAAAGTGTAACGGTGAGCGCTTCCAAAAGGGGTGGCAATCGTCATACTCATGCCTCGCCAATCGTGAAGAGGCTGAATATTTCCCCACCCACAAAGATCGTAATCGTCCCCGCCTAGGCAAGGCTGGTCGTCGGAATAGTCCATCCCGGTGTAGTACGAATCGGGATTCATGAATTTTTCACCGGCGAGATAAGTATGGGATGTCCCGTCGACAACATCTTTAAATGTGACTTTACTGCGCTGGTATGAAATCCCGGAGCTACTGGTTTGCACATTGGTAGTAAAACCATTGCCGGCCAGCGCATCGGTCCAACTTCCCGGACCGCTACCCCACGGGTAAAAAGTCGCGCCGGCGTTGCATTTATAGTCGCCGTGGTACCATGTTCCGTTTGAAGGGGCTTGTTCGGCATTAACAATGGTATTGTAAGTGGGATTTATTGGATTAAGCGGCGCCTCGCGACGGCTGGGACAGTTAAAAACGCTTACGGGTTGAGAAACCATTAATGCCGCTAAATGTCTTGTACTTGCACTTTGAGGGTCGCCTTTTGTCATGTCATGGAGGCTTTTAAATTCCATCCAAGGGAGAATGTTATAAAAGAATCCGCCCGGCTGACGGAGCCCGAAACCCAGGTCCGCATCTCCCACCCAATTGAATCCCCAGCCTCCGGTCGGGTAAGTTTTCTGGACTTGTTCGTGGTTTACGGCCGCCAATCCAATTTGTTTCAGATGGTTGATGCACTGCATGTTGCGGGCCGACTCGCGCGCGGCTTGGATGGCCGGCAG
>JBEKZY010000245.1:0-7634 GCA_049509395.1 Thermoguttaceae bacterium
GCTGAGATTTCCCCGGCACAAATGCGTGGAAAACTTGTTTCTCTTAACCAACTCGCAATCGTCATCGGCATTGTGGCCGCCCAGTTGGTTAATTACTTAATTGCCATGTCTGTACCGGACAACGCCTCTACCGCGGACATCTTGAATTCTTGGTACGGCCAAATGGGATGGCGATGGATGTTTGGACTCACGGCAGTTCCCGCTTTACTATTTTTTGCCTTAACGTTTACTGTACCCGAAAGTCCGCGATGGCTGGCCAAAAATGGCAAACACGAAAAAGCACGAGGTATTCTCGCCAGAATCGGAGGCGAGGATTATGCGGATCGGGCAATCGCCGATATTGAACAGACCTTAGTGAACGAAATCGACACTGTCAACTTTCGAGATCTGCTTGAGCCAAAATTAATGCCAATTTTATTACTCGGAGTGATTTTGGCGGTTTTCCAGCAATGGTGCGGCATAAATGTCATTTTTAATTACGCCGAAGAGATTTTCAAAGCCGCAAATTATGGCGTCAACTCGACATTACTTAACATCGTGGCTACCGGAGTAGTGAATTTCATGTTCACTTTTGTCGCAATATTCACTGTCGACCGCGTGGGGCGGAGGTTTTTGATGCTCATCGGTTCGATGGGGCTTGCAATTATCTATCTTTTGATCGGCGCATGCTTTCATTATCAAGTCACCGGCACTAGCGTATTGGCATTCGTCCTGTCAGCGCTGGCTTGTTATTCTTGCACTTTAGCTCCCATCACCTGGGTAATACTGTCGGAGATTTTTCCAAACCGAATTCGCGGAGCGGCAATGTCGGTTGCCGTCTTTGCTCTCTGGATAGGATGCTTTACCTTAACGTTCAGCTTCCCCCTTTTGCTGCGAAGCATGGGCATGGGCAATACTTTTTGGCTCTATGCTGTCATTTGCGCCGCGGGATTCCTTTTCATCCTGCTCAAATTGCCCGAGACCAAAAATAAAACCCTGGAACAAATCGAACGCGAACTGGTCGATTAATTCAGGTGCCATGGGGCATCTTGCCCGTGCTTAGAACCTAACCCCAAAAGTCATCCTGGGCGCAGCGAAGGATCTCGTTGGATGTGATATTTTGCCGGTATTTCCCATCTATCTCTACCCAGATTCTTCGCTCCGCTCAGAATGACGCGTCTGCCTTGGGATAAGAATTAAGACCGATGCGCAAGCTCTTCGCCCACTTTTTCCAGGTCGTTGCGGTAGAATCGAATCGCTTCGGACGGGCTGAGGTTCAGAATCGCCCGGCCTTCGGTCTCCCAATGATCGCGATCGAATCGGAACACCGCCGTGCCTAGCTGCATGTTGCCCACCGCATCGCCGCTGTTGCGGGCGGACGAATCGGGATCTTCCATGGCAAGTGCAATGGCCACCAGCGCCGATAGTTCGCCCGTGGTGCGATTGCGCACATAAGAAACGTCGTCGGCAAAAGTGCAGTCCGAGCAGCGGGGCGATTCCGGCTTGGCTCGTTTGGACGCCAGGTTAACGAATTTGGCCTCCAGGCGCTCGCGTTGCGTATGGAAAAACTTCCGGGCCTTGGCAAATTGAACTTCCCTGGACATGGCCCGCACCGGCCGCCATAGACAGATCCAGGCGAAAACCAACACGCCAATTCCGGCTATCCACCACCACATGTCAGAACCCCTAGTGTAAAACGTTCTTGGAATCGTAATCTTTATTTTACATTTATTTTATTATGTCCGGTGGAAAAATTGCAAGCAATTCCCGGTTCAGAAATTTATATTAGTTAGCGACACCCCCCAATTTAACCCCGGAATATCTTAACATTAGGCCCAAATGCAACCGCACTCTGCATCTCTTGCCAATTCAACTAATTCAGGGTACACTCAATTACTTGCATGGTTGATAACTCACCAGAATCCTTTGCATAGGTACCCCTGAGATATCGAATAAGCTCATAAGTGCATTCGCCGGGGTAGCCAAGGCAACCGGCGGGCACCAGCGGAAAGGCCAAATACGGCCGATCTTCACCCACCAGGGGGTTCACTTGCCACCTTCGCGATAACGGTTTAGCCCGTTGATTATGTCGGGTGACCGCAAAGGTTAACAAACTTGATTTAAATTTTAACGCCCTAAAATATACGTTGTACAAGCCGTTTGGGTTTGCTCCATACGGCAAGATTGCCGCGCTAATGGCCCACAAGGCCGCACAATTATCAATCGCCATGGACATAGCAAAACTACGCAATATAGGCATTTCGGCCCATATCGACTCCGGAAAGACTACGCTTTCCGAGCGGATCTTGTTCTATACCGGTCGGATTCACCGCATGCAGGAAGTCCACGGCGACGGCGGCGGAGCAACCATGGACCACATGGAACTGGAAAAAGAACGCGGCATAACCATCACTAGCGCGGCCACAACCGTCCAATGGGGCGATGCCGTCATCAATCTGATCGACACCCCAGGCCACGTCGATTTCACCGTCGAAGTGGAACGCAGCCTTCGCGTCCTAGACGGGGCAATCCTGGTGCTTTGTGCGGTCGGCGGAGTCCAGGCACAATCGCTCACCATCGACCGCCAGATGCGCCGCTATCACGTCCCGCGCCTGGCATTCATCAACAAAATGGACCGCACAGGCGCCAATCCGCATCAGGTAGTCGAACAACTGCGTACAAAACTCGGTTGCGACGCCGTTTTGATGCAATTGCCCATCGGACGCGAGACCGAATTTCAGGGCGTTGTCGATCTTGTAACCCGGAAGGCAATTTACTTTGACGGCTCAAACGGCGAAAAAGTCCGCGATGAAGCCATCCCAGCCGAAATGGCCGCCGAAGCCCGGGCTGCCCGGCAGCACATGCTCGAAGCCCTTTCGATGTACAGCGACGAGCTTATGGAATTGCTCCTGGCCGACAAGCCCGTGCCCGAACAATTGATTTACGACGTGACCCGCTTGGCAGTGGCGGAATTGGAATTCACGCCGGTATTCCTGGGCTCCGCGTATCGCAACAAAGGTGTCCAGCCGCTGTTGGACGCCGTGGTCCGCCTGTTGCCATCGCCTTTGGACGTGGAAATAAAGGCCTTTACGAAGAATGATTCACGCCCTCACCCTAGCCCTCTCCCGGAGGGAGAGGGGACCATAGTCCGCGAAATCCTTTTAACGCCCGATCCCGATAAACCCATGGCGGCCATGGCCTTCAAAATGGTCGAAGATCCCTACGGCACACTCACCTTCATGCGGATCTATCAAGGCAGCATTAAAAAGGGCGAAAGCTACTACAATCAGCGCTCCGGGCGCAAGGAACGCTTCGGACGCATTGTCCGCATGCACGCCGACGAGCGCAAAGATATAGACGAAGCCGCGCCCGGCGACATTGTGGCCGTGCTGGGCGTCGATTGTGCATCCGGCGATACCTACGCCTCCGAACCGAATTATTGCCAGTTGCAAGGCATGTTCGTGCCCGAGCCGGTCATCCGCATGGCCATCACGCCCATGGCCCGCGACGGGGCCGACCGCCTGAGCAAGGCCCTGCACCGTTTCCGCCGCGAAGATCCCACGCTGCACGTATCGACCGACGAAGAAACCGGCGAAACGATCATCGCCGGCATGGGCGAACTGCATTTGGACATCTACGTGGAGCGCATCCGCCGCGAATACAACGTGGCCGTCGAGGTCAGCCCGCCCCGGGTCAATTACCGCGAAGCACCCACGCAGCCGGCAAAGTTCAATACACGCCACAAAAAGCAGACCGGCGGATCGGGCCAGTTCGCCCATATCGTCGGCAAGCTCGAAGTTCTACCCGACGACGCTGAGGAAAATTTTGTCTTTGAAGAGGACGTAACCGGCGGGCGCGTGCCAAAGCAATACATTCCGGCCGTGGAAAAAGGGTTTCGCTCGCTACTCAACAAAGGCCCGATAGCCGGCTATCCGGTCGTCCACCTCTCTGTAACGCTCGAAGACGGCTCCTATCACGAAGTCGACAGCTCCGACCTGGCATTCCAAATCTGCGCTCAAACTGCCATGCGCGAGGCATTCCCGAAAACCAAGCCCGTGCTCCTCGAACCGGTCATGAAAATCGAGATCGAATGTCCCGAGCAATTCCAAGGTTCGGTCGTAGGCAATCTGAATTCCCGCCGCGGCCTGATATTGGCCACCGAAGTACACGGCCCGGACGTCCGCATCGAAGGCGAAGTCCCCCTGGCCGAAACCTTCGGCTACTCCACCGATCTGCGGAGCATGACCCAAGGCCAAGGCACCTTCACCATGGAATTCGCCCGCTACAAACGCCTGCCCAAAACCCTAGAAGAAGAAATCATCGCCGAGCGGAAAAAATCGGCAATGGCCGGGGCGGTGTGAAGATTGATGTCATTCTGTTGGCAGCGAAGAATAATTCCGTAGGGTGTAATTGGCTGCTAGCAACCAGTGAATAAAATAATTCATTTTATATCTCAGTTTGTATGTAAGACTTTTTTCGAAATCCAACCACAAATTATGCTGAGTTGAGATTGATCTTCTATAGACATTTGTTTTTTGAACAGCTCTTTTGATTCCAAACACTGTTTACCAAACCATTCCAGTATTTCTGCCTTATCATGATCTACTTTGTTTCGTTCTTGACCAATAGGAAGACCATCCGAACCATCTCTGGGATACATTTTTTCGTGTAATGCTTCTAGATCTATGGCCTTCGAGTGCATATTGTCAATGTAGTCTGGAATTGGTTTTTTAAATAGAAAAACGGCCTCTGAAGTATCAGCGTAGAATTGCATCACCCTTTTATAAGGGACATAAGCCTCGCTAATAATCTCAGATAAAAATGATTGAATGGCTTTGTAGACTCTAAGTCTTCGCTCATAAGTCTCATGCTTAAATCTAAAGTGATCAACCCGATATTGTCTATAGGCGATATAAATTGCGAGTATCGCGATTAAAGGTGTAAGTAATGCCGAAAGTGTCCAAGGCATTGATTCGATAGATACTCGAAGTAAATTGTTAGTATCCATTGTAATCTCTAAACATCCAAATAGTTTTATGTTATTTTGGACAACAAAAAACAATATCACATATCTAACCAGAATTTTTCTAGCATGCAATGGTGTAATCACACCATATTGCTATTTTTCTGCTTTCAGTGTGCTTGCGGAAGCTTGGTTTTTACAATGTCAACCAAAGACCGCAATGCCGAATTAACCGCCTCATCGTTGGGAAAATATTTCGCGACATCAGGGGGGAGTAGCACAAGGTTTGTACCTGCCTTAAAACGCTTGGCATACTTTCCTCTAACGCCGCCTTTGAGTTTAGACAGGTCGTATTCGGGACGCAGTTCGTCATTGAGTTCTTTTTTAATTTTCTTCTTCATGATTTACTCACACTAATCAACAAGCGTCCAGATTTTGACGTCCCCACTGTACCTTACTTTGCCGTTTCCATGGCCGCCGCGCGCACGAAATCCGAAAGTCCGGTGAATCCCTTTCGTTTTGCCGTCGCTTCCAACAGCACTTTTTCTTCCGCAGTCAACCGGACATTGACTTGCGTTGTGCGAGTGCCTTCCCGGGCCGGCATCGGCGGCCGTTGTCCTTCTTCGAGCAAGTAGGCCACCCAACCGGCAAACGCCTCTCGGGTGTTTTTGACGCATTGATCGACGGTTTTACCGTCGGCGTGTATGCCGGGCAACTCTAGTCCCCGGCCGTACCAGCGGCCATCCTCGAAACTGAGAATTACCTGATACTGCTCGGCAGTCTTTTTAGCCTTGGCCGTTATCTTGGCGTCAAACGGCCGATCAATCGCCTTGGCAGACTTTTTCGACTTGGCGGACATAGTAGGGCTTGACCTTTCCTTTATGTACGGGAATGGAAAACGGTTGCTCTCCCGGTTTTATGAAGTAATGATGGGAACCGCTGATCCGGACCAACTGGTAGCCGGCCTGTTCCAGCATCTTCCTGACCTCGGAAAACCGTTTTTCGCTGGGCATATTATTAGTATATCATAGGCTATACAATAATCAAGACCGCCGCAAGCAATCAGGCTTATGGCTATAGCCTTCCGGCGGGAGTGTCCGCGCGAAGTTGCGCGATCATGTCGCGGGTGGCCGATTCCACGGCCTCTTGCCAACGGGAAGAACCGAACCGTTCAGAGTAAGGCTTCATGGCATGGGCAAAGATGATGCCCCGGGAATTGTTGATGATCGCGCCTTTTCCCTGCTCGTCGAATGCGCCGGCCGTGTCGGCGGCCGATCCGCCTTGAGCACCGTAGCCGGGTACGAGAAACCAGGTGTGGGGCATTGCCGCGCGGAGCTCGACCAACTGCCGCGGATATGTCGCTCCGGCCACCGCTCCGACTATCCCATACCCGCAATTGCCGACAGTTTCCAAGGCCATGCGTTCCACATATTCGGCCACGTGGGCGAAAACCGGTTGTCCGCCGGCCAGCAAATCCTGTATCATCCTCCCGCCCGGATTCGAAGTTTTCACCAATACAAATATCCCGGCCGATCGCTCCCGGGCAACCTCGATAAACGGGCGCAGGCTGTCTTCGCCCAGGTAAGGGTTTACAGTCAAGGCGTCCGCGCCCCACGGGCTTTGTCCGCCAACGCCCAAAAAACCCTGGGCATAGGCCGTGGCCGTCGATCCAATATCGTTGCGCTTACCGTCTAAAATTACCAGCAAACCTTTTTCCCGGGCGTAAGCCATGATTTCGGCCAAAACCCCCATCCCGCAGGGGCCAAGCCGTTCAAAAAAGGCGGCCTGCGGCTTGACCGCCGGGACCAGCGGGGCGACCACGTCGATAACCCCCTTGCAAAACTGCTTATATGCCAGGGCCTGCTCGGTCCAGTTATTCGCTTTTCCAACAGGTAAAAGTCCCTCGGGCAAGGATTCGATCCGCGGATCCAACCCCACCAACACCGGGTTTTTCAAGCGTCCCACCGCATCAGCCAAACGATCGATAAATGAATTCACGATAGAATCCTAAGTTTTCAGTTATCTGTTGTCAGTTATCAGTTTACCGTCTCCAGCCTCCGGCCTCCAGCCTCCGGCTGCCCCCCGAAAGCCTAAATGACCGCAGTATAAAACCTAAATAAGGGGCGTTGCATAACAGGCCTTAATTTGTCATACTAGTGGTTACATGATATAGTTATGCTCATACCTAATTCGGGGCGTGGCGCAGTCTGGCTAGCGCGTCTGAATGGGGTTCAGAAGGTCGCAAGTTCGAATCTTGTCGCCCCGACTCGGAAGGCCTGCTGTAACAAGGAGTTACGGCGGGCCTTCTGAAATTTTATAGCACCATTTTTTGGCGGTGCTAGGCCAGTGCTAGGATGCAAAGAATTATTTTTTCTGACCAATATTGCAATGCTGCTAGATCAGGATAGGTTAAAAGTCGGCGGGGCGTTCTAGGCTGGATTAGCATGCTTCATCCGGCCACCGCCTGTCAGATACCGCCCCCATGCCCACTCCACTGGACATGGGGGTTTTGTTTAAATGGTCGATTACCACGGAATAAAGATCGCTCATCGAGAAAACGGCCAAAACGGTATCAAACGCCTTTTTTTAAGGAGGGGATGAACTATGACAGAGCCTAAATCGTGGAAGGAAAAAATGGTGTCCATTGCCGGCCAGGAAGTATCGCGCGAAGTGGCGGATCAATGGGGAAAGG
>JBEKZY010000246.1:0-17779 GCA_049509395.1 Thermoguttaceae bacterium
GATCGTGATGATCGACGGCCTTAAGGTGGAAAATTATCAACAACTGATGGCCTGTCTGACTGAACATCCCGATAAACCCCTGCAAATGACGGTCGAATGCACCGTGCCCGCTGAAGGCCGCAATCGCGATGCAATGGATGCCTCCAAGCTCGTCAATGTCGCCGTGCCGACCCAGCCCATGCGCACCCTGGGATTGGTGATGAGCATGGGCGAGATCACGGCGGTCCAAGATGGTTCTCCGGCGGATGGAAAACTCAAGGCCCGTGATCTCATCTTAAAGATTGATGGCAAGCCGATAGACGATCCCATGAGACTTCCCGATCAACTGCGTTTGCGGGCCGGAGATACGATTACCTTGACCGTCGAGCGAGACGGCTCGCCCAATGACATCCCTATCGCACTCCGCCATGTGGATTGGTACGAGCAGCCCCAAATTGAAAACGATCCGCTTCCTATTCTCGAATTGGGCATAGCTTATCGGGTGCTCAACAGAGTAGATCGGGTGATTCCCGATAGTCCAGCCGAAAAAGCGGGAATTCAGCCCGGCGAGATTATTCAAACAGCGACCATCTCCCTCCCGGATAACATACAGGTTCAGGAAAAAATTAAACAATCGGACATCGCCATCGAATTAGATGGTAAACATCCAAACTGGGCGTGCTTTTTTTATACGTTGCAAAAAATTCATCCGGACAGCACGGTGGAACTTAAGCTTGATAACGACCGCACAGTAAAACTGAACATGGTAGACGCTGCCGACTGGTTCAATCCCGACCGCGGTTTTATCCTCGAGCCGGAAGCCTCGCTAGTAAAGGCCCATTCCTTTGTCCAATCCGTCGATTTGGGCGCCGGCGAGACTTGGGAAGCCCTGACAACGGTTGTGCGGATACTCAGAAAACTCGGTACGCAGATATCGTTTAAGGAATTAGGCGGGCCAATTTCCATCGCCAAGTTTGCCGGACAAGCGGCCCAACAAGGCCCGGCCTCTTTACTATTGTTTTTAACATTCCTCAGCGCCAACCTGGCCGTGCTCAATCTCTTGCCCATTCCCATCCTGGACGGCGGACACCTGATATTCCTGGCCTATGAAGGAATCCGCGGCAAACCGGCCGATGAAAGAGTGCAGGTCGGCCTTTCCTTATTGGGTTTGGCGTTCCTTGTCGGGTTAATGCTGTATGTCACCGGAAACGATATCTTCAAGCTGTTTTTTAAATGGCATTGAGAACACAATCAAAGTTGGGGCGGCAGTTGTACTGCCGCCCCTTGATTTTCACAATGGGCCGGGAGTACAACTCCCGACCCAACGTATAATTGGCAATCTGCGAGAAAATTAATTGCCATTCATAAAAGTATGACGCACAAAATGGAAATCGTTATTACCGGCGCCGGAGTGGTAAGCCCCATCGGCATCGGTCAGGATGCGTTTTGGGCCTCGCTCGTCGAAGGCCGCAGCGGCGTGCGCAAGTTGGCTACTTTTGCCGATCCCGACCTGGTTCCCTTTGGCGGCGAAGTCGTCGATTTCGATCCCAAGGATTACGTTCGCCAACGCAAAAGCCTCAAAGTGATGAGCCGCGACATTCAATTGGCCTTTGCAGCGGCGGACCTGGCCTGCATCGAAGCCCGGCATCACGAGCACGCAATCGATCCGGAACGGCTGGGCATCGTCTTTGGCGACGACATGATTCCCTGTGAATTGCAGGAATTAGTGCCGGCCTATCGCAGTTGCATTACCGACGGCAGATTCGATTACAACCGCTGGGGCGAGGCCTCGATGGCCGAGATCTTTCCCCTTTGGATGCTCAAGTATCTGCCCAACATGCCCGCCTGCCACATCGGCATCGCCCAAGACGCCCGCGGGCCGAACAATACGCTCACCCTGGGCGACGTTTCCAGCCTGTCGGCGGCGACCGAGGCCGTAAGGGTCATCCAGCGCGGGGCGGCCGATGCCATGATCGTCGGCGGGGCCGGTTCCAGAATCCATCCCACCATGCTCTTTCGCGGCGGACTGTTCGAGTTGTCGCGCCGCAGCGACGATCCGCCCGGCGCGTCGCGGCCCTTCGACGCCACCCGCGACGGCATGGTCAACGGCGAAGGAGCCGGTGCGTTCGTATTCGAGGCCAAGCAGCATGCCCAAGCCCGCGGCGCCACCCCGCTGGCTCGAGTTCTCGGATACTCCGCAGCATTTGAACCCGCCGCCAACGGCAAGGCATTGCACGGCATAGCCATCCGCCAGGCCATCCGGGGAGCGCTGTGCGACTCCGGACTTGCTCCGGCCGACGTCGGTTGCGTTATCGCCCATGGAATCAGCACGGTGCTGGACGACCAGCGCGAGGCATCGGCCATTCGCGAAGTCCTGGGCGACGTGGCCGTGACCGCGCCGAAAAGCTATTTCGGACACTTGGGAGCGGGCTCCGGCGCGGTCGATATGGTGGCCGGCGTCTTGGCCCTCAAGCATGGGCTTGTGCCGCCGACCCTGAATTACCGCCTGCCCGATCCGCTGTGTCCCATCCGCGTGATTCACGACCGGCCGCAAAAACTGGAACATCCCGCTCTGATAATCCTCAGCCACACCCAATACGGCCAGGCCGTGGCCGTGGCGCTGGGAGCGGCGTGATTTGCAGCGTATATTTCGTCCCGTAGGGACGTACGACATTAGCCCAGCGATTCATCGCTTGGGTATGGAAGATATAGAATTGCCGTTTCGTCCCGTAGGGACGATTGAATTTTAATCGCCGATTTTCATTCCTCCCTTCCTGATGAATAATTTTTCATGTCTTCCGACTTCGCATCATTCGCCGCCGGTTTAAAACGTCTCGATCGCGCCTTGTCCGCCTTGGAACCGGCCGCAGCCTCGATCGGCCTGTCCGCACCGCGCCAAGATGAATGGTTCCAACTCCTGGCCAACAAGCTTCTGCCGCAATTGGATTTGCCGCCGCTTTTGGTCGTGGCCATTATCGGCGGCACGAACATCGGCAAGTCGGTGATCTTCAACCACCTTGCCGGCGAAAACGCATCGGCCGCCACGCCCCTGGCCGCGGGCACAAAGCATCCGGTCTGCCTGGTCCCGCCCGATTTATGTGATCCAGCCTTGTTGCAGCGCCTGTTCGAGCCCTTTCAGTTGCACGTCTGGCATTCGCCCGACGATCCCTTAAGCGGCGGCGAGGAAAATCGGCTCTATTGGCGCCCCGGTCCGCGCATGCCCCAGCGGCTCCTGCTCATCGATACGCCCGACGTCGATTCCGACGTGCCCGTGAATTGGTCCCGGGCAAAGGCCGTTCGCCAGGCGGCTGATGTACTCGTGGCCGTCCTTACTCAACAAAAATACAACGACGCCGCCGTAAAACAGTTTTTCCGCGCAGCCGCCCAGGCCGACAAACCCATCCTCGTGCTTTTTAACCAGTGCGATCTTAAGGCTGACGCCGATTATTGGCCCCAGTGGCTCTCAACATTCCGCGACCAGATCTCAGCGGGCGTTCTCCCCTCTCCCTTTTCGGGAGAGGGGCAAGCGGCCACACTCCCCTCTCCCATTGGGAGAGGCACCCAAAGGGTACCCGGGGTTGAAGGCGTATCTGCCCACGTCTCAATAACTGCTGAACCTCAAGTTCTGAACCCTGAACCCCGAACCCTGAACCCTGAACCCTGTAAGGCCGATTTGAAATCGGCCCTACTGACGCCGCCTTCCGACCCCAGTCGCGGCCCGGAGCTGGTCTACATCGTCCCCTACGACCGCCGCGCGGCCGAAAAACTCCGCCTGCCGTTTTATTGCGTGGGCAAGGACGGCACGGACCCCATCGGCCGGCCCGTCGATCTCCGCGATGAGTTGGCGGCACTCAGGTTCGACGCCATCAAGATTCGCACCTTTCGCGGGGCTATGCGTCGAGTGCTCGATCCCGGTACGGGCCTGCCCGCGTATTTACAGCGCATCCGCGCAGCGGCCGGCGACTTTGCCTCGGCGGCAAAAATCCTCTCCGCCCAGGAAATGGCCCGCGTCGATTGGCCCATGCTGCCCTCCGGAGTGCTGGTCGAGGAAATCCGCGCCTGGTGGGATGCACATCGCGAGGCCTGGTCCCGTCACATCCACGGCTTTTACCGCGTGCTGGGCCGGGGCGTTACCTGGCCCATCCGCGCAGCCTGGTCCTCGATGTCCGGCCCGAATGTCGATCCGCTTATCTCCTTCCAGCAGCAGGAACGCGCGGCCATCGTCGCGGCAGTGGGAAAACTGCTCGACGAACTCGATCGGCTATCCCAAATCGGCAACGACACGCTTCGCCCGCGATTGTTAAAACTCCTGGGCGGACACGCCCGGGCCGAACTTCTCGCCCGCGTCCAAGCGGCCCACGAACAACTGCCCGCCATCGACGAACACTATCGCGAATTCCTGTGCGGCGAACTGGATAAGTGGAAGCAGGAAAATGCCCGCATAGTCCGCTATTTGCAATCCTTCGACCATCTTGCCGCCCTGGCCCGGCCGGCCATCACCATCGGCCTGTTCTTCACCGGCCTGCACTTTGCCGGCGACCTGGCCGGTCAGGCGGCCGTTCACGCCGCCGGCCACACCGCCAGCCAGATAGCCACCGAGGCCGCCATCACCGGCGGCATCACCGGCGGGGGCGAGGCCCTGGTCTCGACCACCAGCGAAGGCGTAAGCCAGGCCGCCGCCCGCTTGTTCCTCCGCCTCCAATCGCGCTACGCCCAACAACGCGCCCAATGGCTGGCCGCGTGGCTGGAATCCGAACTCCTAGGAGGTCTGCTAACTGAACTCCGCCAAGGCGCCGAAGTGCCGCAATTGCCGGCGTTCCACGAGGTGGAAAAATTTCTTGGGGGATTGGAGATTGGGAATTAGGGATTGGTGAAAGATAGATGGTTCGTCGTAGGTGGTAGGTGGTATGTGGATAGGGTTTGGGGGTTCAGGCTAAAAACTTAAAACTGACGGCTGGTAACTGAGTTTCAGTATTTTGGTCACCAAATGGCAGTTTTTCCACGTTTGACCGTTTGGATTTTACCTCTATTCTCGCAAAGTCGCGAAGCAAATAGAATTGAACAACTTTTTTTAACACGAAAATAAAAAACGACGAAAACTCGAAACGTTTGATCGGCAGTTGGGGAACAAATCGCGATATTTCCATGTTTCGGGAACACTAATTACCACTAATCTCCGCTAATAAAGGCGAGTTATTCAATTTCAGGGATACTATTGTTACTAAGCATTTTGCAGTTTCGCAGAGGACTATTTGGGGTCAAAATTGCGATTTTTCCACGTTTCGGGATGGCTATGCCATGCTGATTTTCATTATTTGGATTTCCAAAGAACACTACCGGCACTGAGCGAAGAACGTAGCAGATTGGAAAGTGGATTTCAAGAGAAGAAATTGACCACCGGGGGAGGAAGGGATGAGGGATTAGGGATGAAGGATGAGGGGGAAATTGATGGAGAGGACTGCTGGTAAAGTCGGGCACTTGTTGGTATGAGAGGCGGCAGGCAGTTGAAGGCACTTTTTTAGCCCAGAGTTTTTATTGAAAAGCTGGCTTTTTTATGGAATGCCCTTGGTTTTTTTCGTCTCGGCCTCTGGCACAATAAATGGCTCGACTACTAAAGCCATCGCCGGTGTGCCATCCAGCGTCCTATACTTCTCTGATTTCATGATCTCGATAGGGGAATCTATGATTATATACTTCTCTTTAGTCACGCCTGCGGTACTGAAACCCTTAAAATGGCAGATAACGTCCTTAATTGAATTGTGACCACCATTAACACTCCCATAACATTGTGCGATTATTTCTTCATTATCTGGCACACTGAGCACCTTGAACAGATAGGGGCGGCCGCCGTCATATGCTTTGTCGCATAGTAATCCGATTTGGTTGATTTCAAATTCCTCTAACGAAGGAAACATGATGCTCTTGCTAGTGCGTAATTGTCTTATTTTGTCCGCATACAATTTCTGAGATTCAGGTGACCGGCTCGTTTTAATTTGTTTAGTGTATTCTTCGATTAACTTCTTTTTCAAGTCCGGTGAGGCTTTCTCAACTTTCTCGATTTTTTCCGCGTCGGGCTTTGAAATATTTTTTCCGATCTTCACCGCAATGGCATTATTCCGCGCTATTTCATCCTCTGTATATTGTGGACTTGCCGCCGCTCTCTGAATTCTGTTATACATTCCCTTAGCTGACTCTTGTGCAATTAATGTGAATGGTGAAAAGACAATAAGCAAAAAAAGAGACAATTTCATTATCCATGCTCCCATCAAAAGGGTTGAGAAGATTCAATTTATTATATCTCCTCAATTGGCGGATGCAATCTGTTGTTTTGATTCTCTTAAGATGGACATTTTAAGCGAAATTGCACAATAATTTGTTTGCCCCTAGAATCTCTTGCAAGCCATTGGCGGGTGAAAAAAATAAGGGGGTTTTTCTCTTGTTGACTTTTTCAGTATGACTTGCACTTGTGACCACGGCTTGCCGCGTCACAAGGCACACGACGCAAGTATCACAGTTTCAATTGTTCATAGTGGGTAGCCCATTTGTATTATTGGTCGATTAGTTTTTTCGACGCTCTATGCCATTCGCTTCCCCTGTCGCCAAGTGTAGGTCAAAAACCCTATGACACCCATGCCAAGTAGGACGAGGCTGGAGGGTTCGGGAACGGGGGTCAGCAGAACGCCGTGGAATTGACCACTTGAATCTTCACCCCACCCTGCAATCTGGCCAAGGTTGTTAATGGCTCGGCATCCATAGAGAGTCCATCCGGCACCCGACGAATCCAACAGATTGTTGGCATCCTGCATTCCGTTCACACTATCCCATACAAACAGCCCGTTTGTGTTTTCGCCAACCACAACACCGCTGTCATTGATACCCTCGGCAAGGCCAAGGCCGAGATCTGTCATTACACCGTTCTGCCAGATAAAAGCATGAGATGGCGACGAAGAATCTTGCCAACTCTCACCGACGATTTGTCCGAGGTTGTTGATGTTGTATGCTCGTGTGTAGCTAGAGCCGCCATACAAATCTCCCAGATCGGTCATCGTGGTAAGCACAACTGTAGCCACCGGTCCCGGTTAGGCTTCCCAAGTCGGCCGTGGTGCCACCCGAGTACAAAAAGGCTTGAGTAACTCCATCTGGACGGCCTGAGATGCCTACCACTTGACCTAAATTGTTGATGCTGGTCGCAGAACCATGATAGGTGCCGCCAAGCCCCGGAACCTCGCTCATCACACCGCCACTATAGAGAAAGGGATACCAGGGGCCGCTGGTACTGGTTTGTCCCGATATCCCAACAATCTGCCCAGCATTGTTGATGTCAACGGCAAAGCTATAATTCTGGCCTGAATAAAGCGTTCCCAGGTCGCTCATGGTGCCTCCGCTATAGAGGAAGGCGTGGGAGCCAGAACCGAAGTCTTTCGTACCCACAACCTGCCCGCTGTCGTTGATGCCGTGGGCATCGTTGCCAGCCAAGGGGCCAAGGTCAGTCAGGGAATAGTGAACATCACCCAAAGCGTTTCCGAAGACCACTGCCAACAAGAGAATGGCTGCTAACGCTATCATCTGCCACTTCATATAACTTCCCCTTTTAAGTTGCGAGCGACTTGTCGCCCTGGAATCAAACCACGCAAGAAATCCCTGCCAGTTAAACTGTGGAAGATTGGCTCATAGCAAACGAGCCACCTTAAAGAGCGCACGCCGACTTGATCTGATACGATCAGAATGGATTATTCGGGTGCTAACGCTACCTCCAGGCTTAGTGCCTATAAGTAAAGACGATCAAATTAAATTACACCTTTTAACGCAGAAGTCAATGGCCCCAGAAAGAGGGAGAATGCAGTTAAGACTCGCGGCTGCTACGGCTGGCTCATCAAGCAGTGTATTCCTTGCCCACTTTCTATCGCCCACTGGCCATCGTCACCCGTCCAGTAGAGCGACATTTAAGATGATTTAGCAGATTATGTAGCGGGAAAAAACACCGGGAGCAAGCTCCCGGGCTAAACGGACGCCGGGTGCCACTGATGGCTCGTCCTCCATCTTATGCATCCCTCATCCTTAAATCTTCTTCTTATAGACATCGCGTCGATGGGCTATTCTGAGGATTAAAACATCGTTGCCCAGGATGGAATAGATTACTCTATAATCGCCGATGCGATATTTTCTTAGGCCGGCGAACTGGCCTTTGAGGACTGGGTTGGAATCGGCCTTTTTGGGAAACTCGCGGTCGATCTGATTGAGGATACGCCGGGCTTCGGCCTTTGGAAGCCTTTTCAGATCGTGAGACACCGATTTTTTGTAAAGAATTTTATAAGCCAAGGGATTTTCTCAGCTCTTTGCTTGTTACAATTGCGTCCCTCTTGTCGCGGAGCCGGTCAAGGGCTACTTGGAGATCGGCATAATCCTCGATGTAGGATTCCAAGGCCTTTTGAACGATGAACGAACGCGAGCGTTCGGTTTCCTTGGCTATGCCGTCCACTTGATCGGCAAGTTCTTGGGGGATGCGAACTGAAATCGCCATATTCATAATGCACCTATTGTCATTGTTGTATTACATTGTAAACAATAGCATACAAAATGGCAAGAGGCGTTCGGCCAGAAACTGGAAATTAGCACTTAGAGCCTGTCCAAAAACTGTTAATCCCAATAATGGAAACGAATTAAAATACATTAACCATCGGCAATTCCGCCCTCACCCTAGCCCTCTCCCGGAGGGAGAGGGGACTTTTTGGTTAGGCGTTTAATGCTCTATCAAGCTGGCGCGGTAGGAATTCAGCCAATCTTCGATCCGCCTGGCCAGTTCCGAGTCTCCCTTGGATCGGGCCTGTTCCAAACCCTTTTGCGCCATATCGAGGGCCTCGGATGATTGGTGATTTGCAGCATACATCATTGCCAAATATAAATAGACGGCAGTAAAGTCGGGATCAAGTTCCAGTGCCCGCCGGAAATGCGCGATGGCATCGGAAAGCCGGCCTGTTTTAGCCAGAGCTTTGCCCATGTTGAAGTGGACTAGGGCGAAGTTCGGATTAAGGCCCAATGCCGTCTGGTAGTGTTCAATCGCTTGTTGATATTGACCGATTGATTGCAGCGCGTTGCCCAGGTTGTTGTGGGCTTCAAAGGAATCGGGATGAAGGCGTATCGCTTTTTCGTAATATTCGATAGCCTCGGGAATCCTGCCTGTTTTGTTCAGAGCGCTGCCGAGGTTGATGTAAGCCTGGAAAAAATTCGGATCAAGATATATCGCCGCCTTGTAATATTCGATTGCTTGTTGGTATTGACCGGACGATTGATAAGCGTTGCCCAACGTATTGTGGGCTACGACTGAATTCGGATCGAGCGACACTGCTTGTTGACAATATTCTATTGCTTCCTGAAACCGGCCCATTCCGATAAGTGCGCTGCCGAGGTTGTTGTAGGCATCGGTGTAATCAGGCTTCAGTGTTATAGCTTGCCGGTATTGTTCGATTGCCTCCTGGGCCCTTCCAATTTTTACCAGGGAAATACCCAGGTTGTTGTAGGCTTTGGCATGATATGGATTGAGTTTTATTGCCTGCTCGCAATGATCAATCGCCTCCAGAGGCCGGTCTAGTTCGATTAGTGCGCCGCCCAAGTTGTTGTGTGCCATCCAACAATTCGGATTTTTATCGAGTATGGCGTAGTTCAGAGTGAAGTCATCGCGATAGAGCCCGCTTTGCCGCCAAGACAGAAAGCCGAGGGTTACGGCCGCGGCGACAGCGACGGCCAGAGTCATCCATCCGAGCGACCCCCGCACCCGCAGATGCCACGCGCTCCAGGAGGCCGATGCCAGGGCGATTATTCCGATCAGGGGAATGTGTTGATAACGGTCGGCCACCAGGGAATATTGCATGAAGCCGACGTCTGTAAAGCCCATTACAGGCAGCAATGCAACGCAGAAAAAACCCCAGGCAAACAGAAGCGGCCGGCCCCAGCCTTTTCTATATCGCCACAATACGGCTGTAACGACCAAGGCCGCCGACAAAGGCAGCCACCACAGCGGATTGTCGGTTTCGATGTGCCACTGCGGATAGATGAAGGCTAAATCGACCGGCAAAAGCGCCTTGTAAAGGTAGAACCAAATAACGCTTCCGGCCCCCAGCAGGCGTTCTGTAATGCCGGCGGTCCGAAACGGTTCCACCACGCCGCGGTTCTGGAACCACATAATCACTGCGACCAGCGCCAAGGCAATTATAAAAAAGGGGACGATTCGCAGCAGATCCCGCCTTGTCAAAGGGCGCAGCCACCAAATAATTCCCAAAAGCACTACCGGCAAAATCGCCACCGATCCCTTGCTGAGCATCGCCAGGAGGAACGCCGCAAGACTTAGCCAGTACCAGCGCGCGGGCGCAATGCCCGAACTTACTTGTTCCCACGGTCCTCCGTGGGAACGTTTTGCAGCCATGCCCGTGATCGCCGTGGACATGACGAATTTCAAATACCAGAGAATCGATAACAGGAAAAACAGCATGGCCATCAGGTTCTTACGCGAAGCGATCCAGGCCGCCGATTCCACGTTCACCGGATGCAAGGCGAATATCAGGGCGGCTAAAAACGCGCCGGGAATGGATAACCTCCGCAAAATCAGCCAAACGAGCAGTGCCTCGCAGACGTGCAATATCAAGTTGGTGACGTGATAACCGGTTGGGTGCATCCCCCACAGCCGCCACTCGATCCAGTAAGTCATATCAGTTATCGGCCAGTAGTCGTGCGATTCGGAGGTGGACCAAATTTTGTACGGACCATCCGCGGCCTTGATGAATTTGTCTTCGGTCAGATGAACATCGTCGTCGAAGACAAAACCGCCGCTTAAGGAGGGGAAATAAGCGATTGATACGGCGGCGATGATGAGCAATATTCCCGCCAACGCGCCAAAGGGCAGAGCCGATGGGACATCGGCCCCAGACCAAGTCTGTGAATCATGTTTATCGGATGATTTTTTGCGATTAGACATCCGCAGGCCGGACTTAAAAGGTCTAAAAGTATAATTGTCCGCTTATTCTACAATATTCCAGACCTACTGTCCGGCTCAACTCCGGAAGATTGCTGTAACTGGCTTATTGTCAATGTGTTAGAACCGAAAATGAATGCACAAGGCATAATATATCTGCCACGCGGCGATAAACAACGGGCGCTTACAGCGGGCGCTTACAGATGGATGGTCCTGAATTTCTGAATCCCGAACCCCTATTCTTTGCACCCTCAAGAAAATGCAAACGCGTCAGGCGTACGCACTAGCCGCGTGCCCAATAGCTAACCAATTGGCCGGACTGAAAACGAAATGGATGCTACTTTGTCGGGACGATCTCGATACGCACTTCTTTTTGCCCGGTTTCGATCGGGACCTGCTTTCGTTTGTATAATTCGGTTAGGTTGGCTTCTGACACCACTGAAACTTCGAGCGTAAGCGGAATATTGGGCAGACCTGTGATGGTAAATCGGCCGTCCTTGGCGGTGGTGATGGGTTTGACATGGGCGGTTTGCAGGGAATTCAATTCATTACGCTTGCGAGGATTGTCTTTTGGCCAGACCTGGATATACGCACTCTCGACCGGTTTGCCTTCCGGATCGACGATCGTCCCAGTCAGCGATTCGTCGGTGGAAAGGAAGACAAAGGGTTCCAATTCGGCGGTTTCGCCCGCTTTCAACATGACTTTACGTGTGGGCTTTTCGGTAAAAAGATTGTGGGCAAAGACGGAGAAGGTGAGTTCTTTGCCGGCGGGCGCCAATGGGAATTTGAATCGGCCTTGATCGTCGGTTGTCATGGCATCTGTAGAATTTATGTCTGATGTGCGAACAAAATCAGGCGGGCCTTGATAAAATGCGACTTGCACGCCTGAGAGCGGCTTTCCTTCTTTTTGCAGTAATCCGCTGACGCTTCCCGTGGCCGACAGGCGAATTTCCACCGGGTTTTGGGTCGCGCCCGGCTGGGTATTTTGAGGCAGCGGGGTTACGCCCACCAATTGCCGCTGGTCTTGGACTGCCTTAATCGCCTGCCTGGGAAGAAGGAGGATTGCCCGAAGGGTAAACCGGCCGGAGGCGTCGGTATGCACAAAGCGCCTGGCGTAAATCTTTTCCGTGCGGAACCAATCGCGCAAGCCCACCACGGCATCGGCCACCGGTTGGCCTTCGGCATCGAGCGCGATTCCCTGGATCTCGGGCAAGACCTTGGGCGGTGGATAACGCGTTCGCGTTATTCCTATTCCCGATGTTTCCCCAACACCGAAAGATATCCCCACTTCACTGACGTCGATCTTTAAAACGCCCTCTTGACTGCCTTCTTTGAGTTCCTTTACCGGGTCCTTAAGAGGCGTTATAGAGAAAATCACCTCTACAGCAGGCTGCCCGGCCGTGACATCGACCTCCTGATAGTATTTCGCATAAAGTTCGACATTCCGAACAGGGGGATCAATTATGTGGATAGAGTACCTGTCGAGTTCGGCCTGTGTTTCGGGGCCGGAATTCCCGCTGAATCCATAAGCGCTGCCACCCCCGCCGGAAACAAACTCGCTTAAGATCACCGTGCCTTTTCCAGGCGGCACCAGTAAATGGAAGCGCCCATCGGAATCGGTTTTCGCGGGAATCGGCGATACGATGTCCAACGGATTCGATTGGGCATTTTTATCATTGAGTCTATAAACCACTTCTCGTGCGGGGATTCCTTTCCCGGTTTCTTTATCAACGACGCGCCCGTCAATCTGATTTCCGCGGGCCAAGTCTATGCGGATTGCCAGTTCAGATTTATCGGCGGCAGTGGCGATTGTTTTTGTCTGGCCCAGATATTTACTGTCGGCGGGCGGCGTAAAGGTGAACTTATATGAAGATTTCGGCGCATCGGTAAAGACAAACTTACCGGCACCATCGGTAACGGCATAGAATACACCCGGACCGAGAAAATCGATGTATGGGGTGGGGGGCCGGGTCATGGCGGAGACCTTGATTCCTTCCAGCGGCTTGCCCGAGTCGGCGGCGACCACCGTTCCCACTATCCGCCTGGCAGGCTTCAGCATCGCCGTAAATGAACCGGCATGGACCGGCATCAAGACTTTTTGCAGATCGCCGTTGGACTCTTCGTCAAAACCTTCGATATCCGGCTGGGGCTGATCGGTGGTGGCCGCCAAAAGCCAGGTATAATGATAGCGGGGATGTGTGATAACCAGGCAAAGGCGCTTGTCCCCGGGCAATCCGCTGAGAGTAACTCGGCCTTCCGCGTCCGCGGTTGCCCGGATGGCGAGCCGGGAAAAGTTAAAATTGAGCAATCCCGGATCCGGAGAACGGTCCATTAACTCGCTGTTTAGATTGGTGATAAGAGGCACGGCAACTTCGGCGCCTTCAATGGGCCGGCCTGCTTCGTCGGTCACGCGGCCTGTAATCGTCGTCTTGGGCTGCAAGCGGAACAGGAATTCCTTATTCGGCTCTTTCTGGGGCGGTTCCTGACGGGACTGCAACCCGGCCATGTCCTGCCAGGACAGGGCCTTGCCCGGGGCAATTACGAGAACTCCAAATAAATGCAAATCTATCTCCTCGATTTTTTTGGGTGTATATTCTAAGCGGAACTCTCCCTGCTCATTGGTTTGGGTTTCGGCCACGATGTCTCTGGAGGTTTTGTCCCAAGGAACTGTGATTTGATACAGTTTACGTAGATAGACTTTGGCCCCGGCGACGGGCTTGTCCGAGGCGTCGACAACCTTCCCCGAGGCGGATATGGACTGGGGCGGGGGAAATCGGGTATCGGCGGCGGTTTCGATAGCGGTTTCGGCCGTTGCGGCAAGAGAAGTTTTGGCATCCGATTCGGTTGATGTTTTTTTCGCTTCCGCCGCAACACCGTTTCCGGACGAGACGGGAGGCGGCGTTTCCGCTTCGGCACGGTCTTTAGCGACCAACTGCACGCGAAAAATACCCAAAAACAGCAACACGATGAGCGGAAGAATTAACAATATTTTTTTAATGGCGGGATCGTTCCGCGAATTCATGGCCACAAGCCGGCGAATGCGGTGAAACAACCGGCCGCCGTGCACTGCCGTGCCGTACAATGCCCGCGGCCGGAAATCAGAGCCGATTTTTAACAGTGCCTGGGCGTACTCCAAACCGCCATGGGGTGCGGAATCGACCGTTGCATCGTCGCAGATCCATTCGGTGCATTCGTGGAATTTTCGCATGGCCCACCACGCCAGGGGATTAAACCAATGCGGCAATACCAACAAGCGGGCCAAAAACAATTTCCAAACGTCGCCGCGCCGCCAATGGGCCAATTCATGTATCAAGATCGCGCGGCGCTGCGAATCCGTGAGCGACGTCCAGAGTGACTTTGGCACCAGCAGCCTATAGCCCGAGGGCGAAAGGCATAAGGCCGGGCCGAAGTTTACTGTTACGCGAAGTGGAATCGGGCGGCCGATGCGATGCTCTGATAATAATTGCATCCACTGGGCGGCCCAAGATTCTTCCGGGTCGAGGCTTGCGGCGATAATTCTGAAGTTCTGCAAAAAGGCCATGCACGCCAAAATCGCGACAATAAGTATTCCCGTGAGCCATACAAGCAAGATGATCATTGGCCAATGCCAATTCCAGGCGGCGGGGGGAGGATTTGTGACGATGGCGGAAGATTTGGAAGATGGAGAAACTGCGGCTTGGNCTTGGCCGAGGGATGTTTTTTCGGATTCCTTAACGGGTAATGAAACCGCCGGCAGGAGCGAGGGCGTTGCGACTACTGTAGGAGACTCCCCGCGTACGTGCTGATCCGCTATTGGCAGGGGCTGCGCCTCGTACCAAGGAAGGGCGATGGATATCGGAAAGAATAAAAGTCCCTCAATCAACACCAGAAACCAAATCCGTTGCTGCACTCGGGGAGAGCAAGGTTTTGCGAAACGGATGATCGCTCCGGCAATTATCGCGGAGAATCCCAAAAAACCCGTGGCACGCAGCAAGTGCATGGGTAATTCGGCGAACAGGGTGGACATGGTTTAGTCTCCTTGATTATTGTGTCTTGATTTTGCGCGTGACAGTCTCGTTTCGTACTTTGCGAAAACCGAGACAGTCTTCATGTCATTTAGGGAGTTATTTGCGGGTGGTCTTTTCCGCCTCTGTTAAGAGTTTTTTAAGCTCCTGGATTTCCTTGGTGGTGAGAGGACTTTCAGCGATTAGATGCGCCACCAAAGGCGCCACGCCGGCCGTTTTCGCCATGCTTAGCCACTGATCAAGATGTCCCGCGGCAACCTCATCCGCTGTAACAAACGCCGAATACAGCGAGGGCCGATCCTCGCTTCGCCTGACCCAGCCCTTGGCGCTTAAGCGGTTCAGCCGTGTTTGCATGGTGGGGTAACCCACCGGCCGGCCATATTGTCCAAACCTCTGATGCGCTTGGGCAAGACTCAGCGGCCCTTCCTGCCAAAGCATGGCCAGGATTGCTATTTCACCTACGGATGGTCGCACTTTAACTTGTTTTTTCATGGTTTAACCAATGTTATTACACGTGTAATATTCGAGATTATATGACATGTGTAATAATTGTCAAGCCTTTTTTTTAAATTTTTCAGATAGGAGGACAGGCATTCTTGCCTGTCTAGTTCGGGCCGGTATTTTTCGGGTATTTTTTAGGCTGGACAAGAATGTCCGGCCTCCTGGTAAAGGCGGCTGGATATTACCGGCGCAAGAAAACGCGAACGCGTCAGGCGTACGGACGAGCGGCGTGCCTGAGCACGCGATAAGGGCCCTGGAACCAACCAGCCGACCCAAGGTATAGCTCATCGTCCGAGTACGGCTGACGCGCCGCTGGGAGAATGAAACGAAGTTACCAAGTTTTCGAGGCCTTGCTCCTCTCTACAGGGTGATCGCGGCAAAACGTGCCGCGGGCGTGGCATAATGCCGTTGATACCGCTTATCTATCAAGGGACTTGACAAAGCACCCGGTTTTTGGGGCCGAGTCGCTCCCGGCGGCGGCAAAGCGCATGCCGGGAAAAAGGATGCCAGGTCCTGATAGCGCCGAAAAAAATCCTCCTTCCGCAATGATTATGACTATTAAACAATATCCTGGAGCAGTTTTGGACCGCGACCGACCAACGCCGACCATCGCAGGACGATGGTGCCCGATCGGCGCCCGTCGCGGCTTTGCAAACTATGTTTACTACGAAGGCGGCCTGGGCCGGGGCGGATACGGCGGCGAGGCCCGATAATCGGCCAGGCCGGCCTTCAGATCCTGCTGTTGAAGATCCAACCGCCGGCGGCGATAAAGGGCACTCAGTTGTTTTCCGAGTGCCCCGAACATGGGGCCGGACCGCGGCAAGTTCATGCCGCGCGCATAAAACCAGCGCAACGGTACAATGGAACGAATCATGCTGAAGCTCTGGAAAAACCCGGATGAACAACAACGTATCGCCTTGCAAGGGGCGATAAGAATGCGTTGTCGTGTCCCCGTACTTTATTTATACATGATGGATTTTAGAAGTCAAAAAAACATTCAAGAAACAAAAGTATTTCGCCGAAATGCCGCAAGCGCCGGTTGCACATTCCACAACATTGTGCGATTTTATCCGGCCGGTAAAGTTTGTCAGAGGGCGGAGATCGCGAAACCGCAAGCGTTTTAAAAGGCGCTCTCGTCGATGTTATGGCCGTCGGCCCTGTTTCCCAGATTGGAGAAGAGGATCGGATCGATCGAGTAACTGATCGAGTGAACCGCGCCGTCGCAAAAAGTAAAATTACAACTATCGACGTGGATGCTGCCGAACAGCAATGGATCGGTGAGTCCCTGGCAATCGCGCGTGGGCGGCGAAAATGCCGAACGGAAATTGTCGTTGTTGAATCCCGTGTAAAGGCTTTCGTTGTCGTAGAATTTAAGGCCGGTTAAATAATGGTCGGGATTCAGGTATTTTTCGCCCAGCATGATGGTGTAGGTGGTTCCGTCGCGTACCTGATCGGGAATGATTTCGCTTCGCTCGAAGCTAATGCCGCTGCATTTACTGATATCTATGTTGTGCGCTTTATGGATTGCCGGCCAGAATGAGGGGGTGTCTCCTTCAGCGAGAGTTTTCGGGCCTGGAAAATATTCGTCGAAATTCTGATCGCCCGAGTTAATGGCGTAATCGCCGCGGGCCGCAAAATTATCGTCAGGATCATTATCGGCCGCGTTGTAGGCCACGAAGGTGCCGGAGAATGGTTTGGGGAAGAGAATACACGGCCTTCGGCTGGGGCAGTTTGCGATGGCCAAAGTCGTTTTGGTCATGGCGTTGGCGCCGGCCCTTTGCTTGTCGGTAATCGTGAATTGATCGCCGTCTTGCGGCAAAACATATATTTTATTTTCTTCTATAAAAGGCAAAATGTTATAATACCATCCGCCGGTTTGCCGCGGGCCGAAGCCCCGATCGGCATCGCCGACCCACGACCATCCCCATCCGCCGGTGGGATATTGCTGGTGAGCGTCGACGTGTTGCAATACGCCCAGGCCTAATTGTTTGAGATTATTCCTGCATTGCAGCCTGCGAGCGCTTTCGCGGATAGCCTGCACCGCCGGCAGGAGCAAGGCGATCAACATTCCGATTATCGCCATGACCACGAGAAGTTCGACAATCGTAAAGGCCTTGCCTCGGCCGAGTCTTTTCATACCGTTGCTCTTTCGAATTAACCGGTAAAACGCTTGGCAATGAGCGTGATGTTTTGTCCTCCGAAGCCGAAACTGTTGGTCAGCGTGACATCACAGGGCACTTGGCGGGAGACGTTGGGGACATAGTCCAAGTCGCAGTCTGGATCGGGGGTTTCGTAATTTGTAGTGGGCGGCACGACGTTGTCGCGGATG
>JBEKZY010000247.1:0-7601 GCA_049509395.1 Thermoguttaceae bacterium
TGCCGGATAGGGTCATATTGCCCTTGACGTCCAATAGATCGGCCGTGGCGCCGCTGATGTTGTAGTTAATGTAATCGCTGCCTGCGAGGGTAAGGGTGTTGGAACTATCGTTGAAGGTCAAGGTTCCGGCGCCGGAGGTATCGCCGGGAGAAAAGATGGCCAGTGCGGTGTCATTGAAATCGCCGATGACTGTTCCGCCTCCACTTAGGGTTTGGCCTCCGAAAAGAATATAGCTGGCGGCGTTGCGCACATCGAAGGTGGCCCCGGCCATAACCTGGGTGACCGTGCTGGAAAGATAGCCGGAGGGGCCTATGGCAAGAGTGCCCTGCATTATCGTGGTATTGCCCGTGTAGCCATTGCCGCCCAATAGGGTCCATGTTCCCGATCCATCCTTGATGACGCTTTGTGGACCCGTGCCGGTGCCATTCTGAATCGAACCGGTGATTTCACCATCTCCCGCGCCTCGCAAATAAATTATTCGAGCGGTGGCATTGCCGGTATTGTTTGTGATGCTGCCGATGGTAAGTTTTCCGGCATCGGATTGGAATAGATATTGATTTCCCCAAACCCCGCAGGAGATAGCCCCGATTGTGTTATTGCCGCTGACATTGAGGATGTGCGGAGCAAGGGCCAGATTTTGGTTATCGCGGCGGCCATCCAGATTAATAGCGTTGGTAATGGTTATCCCGCCGCCCGGCGCGCTTGCGCCGTCAAGGCTGAAAGTGCCCGTGTTGCTGCCGCCGGCTACGGTTAGAGTGCCGGTGCCCAGGGCGCCGGAGGCCGCTATACGTAAATAGCCGTTGACTCCATCGTCGACTCCAACCTGCGTGTTGCCAGTGTAGGAATTGGTCTGTCCGAGAATGACCAAGCCCGTGCCATTGACGGTAAGATACCCGATCCCCGTTCCGGCCGTGGCCGTGGTGGTTATCGTGGTATTTAACAAATTGGTGTTGTTGGTGGAGTTGATGAACAATGTGCCGTTGTTGGTAATCGTCGTACCGACGACGTCGGGCAGGCTGCCGTTTGCGACGCCGGTGCCGATCTGCAGTGTGCCGCCGTTGATGGTTGTTCCACCGTTCCAGGCATTGGCGGTTCCGGTAAGAATGACCGTGCCGGCTGTGCCGGTCTTGGTCAGCATGCCCGTGCCGCCGATCGAACCGGATACGGTGAACCCGGAGGTGCCGGAGGTATCTACGGCGGGGCTCAGATTTCCTCCGCCGACCAGGGTGACGGCGCCGCTGAAGTTATTGGTAGTGCCGGCCGTGCCGAACGAGGTGCCCAATGTTCCACCCTGGAGGGTCAGATTTTTATTAAGGATGTTTGTGCCGAGGTTATACATGGCAAGCACGCCGTTGCTTTCCACGGTAATCGTTTTGGTGGTGTCGCCCAGCGTGGTCGTGGTTTCGATTTGTAGGGTACCGTTTTTGACGTCGATATTTCCCAGGCCGGTTTCGCCCAGACCGGTGAGGGAAATCATGTTGGTTCCGACCTTGGTCAGGTTGTAACCGGCGCCTGTCAAGGAGCCCCCACTATTGCTGCGGATGTCCCATCGCCCAGTGCCGCCGAAGGTGGTGTTTCCGGTGAGCGTGACGTATTGAAAGGCGTTTATTTGATCCGCGGTAGCGCTGCTGACGATGGCCCCGCTGGTGCCGTCAGGGCCCGCGCCCTGAACGCTTACAGGGCGGGCGCCGAGCGTATTGCCGTTTACATCCAAGGCGGCGTTGTTGCTTATTGTAATTGCAGACGTAGCGGATGTCGGGCCAAGGGCGTTGGCGCTGCCCATGACAATCGTGCCGGCGCTTATCGCGACGCTACCGGTGAAGGATGGGCTGTTGCCGTTTAGCGTAAGCGCGCCCGTGCCTTGCTTTTGCAAAGAGCCGGCGCCGCTGATGACATTAGTGGCGGCAGTGGCGTAATTGCTGGATTGATTGAAGACCAATGTGCCGTTATTGGTTATGGCGCCCGTGCCGATGCTGCCGTCAGCCCCGCCGTCGCCGATTTGCAGCGTGCCGGAGTTGATTTGGATGGCGCCTGAGTAACTGTTTGCCGCGGTGTTGGCCACGATCACCTTGCCCCCGTTGTTTAGGGTCATTCCACCCGCGCCGCCAATAGCGCCGATGCCGGTGATTGTGTAATCCTTGGCAGCGGTGTTATTGAAGGTCATACTGCCCGGTTGCACCGCCGCGGTGACGTTGATGTTGGACGAGGACGAGGCTGATCCGTCAAAGGTTAGAAGGTCAAGATTGTAGAACATCTCGGCGTTGTTGTTCCAGTTCAGGGTGGACTTAAGATCCCATGCGTTGCTGTTCAGGTTGCCTTTCCAGGTAAGGTTTGCCGGCGTGCCGGTAACGACAAGATCGATTTCATGAGCTATGGCGCTGCTCAAGGTGAAGATTTGCCGGGTAGTGCCGCTGCCCAAGCCCGTGACGGCGATGCTGGCCGCGCCGCCGGTTAGAGATCCGGTATAGGAGATCAGTTTGTATGTGGCCGAGGCCAATTGGCCGTTGAGCATGCTGAATGCGAACGTGCTTGGGCCGGGAATGGATAAATCTCCCGCGACCGAGAGCAGATCATTATTGGCAGGCGTGTTGTTGCTGGCCAGATCGAACTTGACCGTACTTGTCAAGCTGCTGCCCAAGGCAAGTTTATTTTGAATGCTCAGCGTGCCGGCAGTGCCGTCGCCGCCTGGGGAAATAATGCCGTTGCTGCCGTTTATAATGCCGTTTGCCGCACTACCCAGGACCGTGCCGGAACCTGCCAGCGCTTGTGCAGTGCTGCCCGATCCGATGGTGAAGGCGGCGGCGAGGCCGGAGACGTCAAAATAAGCGCCGCTGCTGACGTTGATGGCCGGGCTGCTGCTGGAAATAGAACCTGTTGTGCCCAGCGAAAACGTGCCGCCATTGATCGTGGTGGCGCCGGTATACGTATTGGCGGCGGAAAGGGTCCATGTGCCGGTTCCGCTTTTGGTCACATTTAAGGCGCCCGTGGTGCCGCTGGCGTCGCCTATTATTCCGCCGACCTGTCCATTGCCGCCGCCTTGCAAGTACAAGTAGCGAGGCGTTGTGCTTGCCGTGTTGTTGGTAATAGTGTTGAGGGTTAGCGTAGCGGCGTCCGACTGGATGACATACTGGTCGCCGCTAGTGGCTAATGATATGTCGCCGGAAATGGAATTATTGCCGGCCACATTCAGCAAATGGATGGCAGATGGCGCATTCCGCCCCGCTAAAGTAATAGTCCTGGCTATGCTAAGAGGGGCCGTTGAGCCGTCTAATTCTATGCGACTGGTGGCTGTGCCCCCGGCAATAGTGACTGTGTGGGCAAAAGCGACCGAGCCTAGAGCATTGCTATTCTGTAACCGCAACGCGCCGCCATTCACCGCAGTGTCGCCGGAATAGGAATTGGATGAGGCCAGAGTCACCGTTCCCGAGCCTGCCTTCACTACAATAAAATTATCGGTGGATGCGGGAGAGGCGAGGCCGGTAATAGGGCCGCTCATTACTATATTGCCGTTGCCTTGTAATACAAGCTCTCGATGACCCGTTCGATCAGTATTACTGATGCCGCCGGTGAGGGTGAGCGTGCCGGCGTCAGATTCGATAATATAGTCCACTCCGCCTGATGTGACCGTAATAGCTGGAGTAATGGAATTATTCCCGGCGTAATTAACTATCTGCGGACTAAGGTTTGATTCGGGAGTCGTACCGTCGCTACGCCCGTTCAAAGTGATTACATTGGCAAGGGTTATGCTGCCGGCGGTGCCGTCGAGACTGAGATTAGCGGTACAGTTATGGCTGCCAATATTGATTGCGTCCGTGCCGAGTGCATTGGAATTGTTTATCCGCAGATAACAACCGGCGGTGGCCGTGCTTTGATCATAACCTCCTACATACACGGTTCCACCCGTTAATGTGCTGCTATTATTCGAGGTAATAATTAGGTTGCCGACGCCCTGGGTTGCGCTTGTGCCCCCAGTCCAAGTTGGGCCAGTGTTGTTGTTGAAATACAAAGACGTTCCCGTGATAGTGGAATTGATAGTGAGAACATCAGTGGCATTTGTAATTCCGATTATATAAGGCGATGTGCCGGTTAGGGTAATGGGACCGCCTGATAACGTATAGTTATTTGCTACGGTATCGGTGGATGCGCCTACGATAATGTTTTGCACCGAGATTCCGCCGCTACCGACGGTAACGGTCCCGGTGGTGCCGCCTTCGAATGTGGCACTGTCAATAGTAGGACTGTCGAAGGTTCCCCAGGCATAAGCGGGCGGGGATGCCCAAGCGCTGTTCCACATCAAATTAGTTGACGTGGTATCCCAAGTGCCGTTGCCCCCGGTGGTGGGATTCCAGTAAAGCGTTGCGGCCTGTAAGGTTGCCGCCGTCAAAAGACACAATGCGACTGTTAGGAACCCAATACCGTATTTCAGGTTTGAGCCGTGCGTTTTTTGCGACATGTTATTGTCCTTTCGTAGAAGAAGTTGATGAAAACCGATATGGAATTTTGTGAAAAATTGACGTTCTATTTTTTGTCACTGGGATGGAGGTTAATTTAACTGATATTGCTTATCTTTTTTCTTGCCATGAATATACAAGGCGAAGCCAAACACCGTGCCTGACATGACCAACAGCAACACTGAAGGTTCAGGCACGGGAGCTACGGAGCCAAGCTCCGCCAATGGGCCGCCCGGGATGGCGGCAATGGTTACCGTGCTTCCGGCGCCGATGGTAAGAGTATTCGCCATGATGGAATCGGCTATAAGTTGTGCGCCGGCCTCTACGTCCACCAGCGCGGTGTTCGCCGTGGCCGGGTTGAAATTTGCCACTTGCAAAATGCCGCTTCTAACTGTCGTATTGCCCGTATAAGTTATGTCCTGAGTGAGAGTCCACGTGCCTTGGCCGTCTTTGATCAGATCGAGAGGCCCGCTGCCCGTGCCGTTGCCAATAGCGCCGGAAATCTGCCCATTGCCGTCGCCTTGAAGGTAAAGATATCTTTCCGCGGCGTCGCCGGCAATGTTGGTGATATTGCCGTTGATGGTCAGTTTATCGGCGTTGGATTGGATGAGATAGTCATAACCGCCGGCGGTTAAAGAGATATTCCCGTTTACTGTGTTGGCGCCGCTTACATTGGCCAGGTGAGAGGCGAGGTTCGTACCGTGGACAGCACCGCGTCCGGCAAGGTTGATATTCTTTGTTAAACTCAATCCGCCTGCGATCTCCAGCCGACCGTCCGCGGCGCCGCCGGCGATATTGACGGCGCCGGTCGCATTGCCAAGCGCTGTGGAATACGTTGCCTGCAACACGCCGTCGTTCACATTGGTTGCGCCTGAATAGGTGCTATTTCCCCACAGCACGACCGTACCTGAACCGTTTTGGGCAACCGTGCCGGAGCCAGAAATGACGCCGTTTAGAGTTACCGTACTGCTGCTGTTAAAGACCAGGGAGGCGTTATTTACGACCGCGCCCGCGACCGGCAATGCGCCGCCGTCGCCCACTTGGAGCGTGCTTCCGGCGTAAATGGTCGTGCCGCCGCTGTAAGAGCAGGCTGCGCCGAGGCTGAGCGTGCCGTTGCCCTTTATGTCCACGCCTTGCGTTCCTGCCAAAGGAACGTTGATGGCGGCGGTTTGATTTTGCACCGTGATGGAGGGACGCGCAGCGCCCAGGTTTTCCAACGTGATCGTTCCGCCGCTGCCGGGATTGACGGCCCAATTCCCGGGAGTTGACGTGTTACTGTCGCCGAAGACCATGGTTCCCAGCGTTCGCGAGCCGTTTAGTTGCACGGCCGCCGTTCCGGAGATGTCCAGCGTGCTGAAATCGGCGATTCCCAGTTTGCCCGAGGCTATAAGCCCGGATTGCCAGTTTCCGCCGGATGTCCAGTCGCCGCCCGCGGCATTGGACCAAATGCCGTTGGCGCCGGAAAAAACATAGCCCACCGCGCTCAAGTTGTAATTGGTATAAGAAGTGTACGTGCCTTTTAGCCAGTACAAGGCGGTGTCTTGCGCGTCCCAAATAGACAGGTTGGGTCGGATATTGTCGAGCGTGGAATTGGCCGTAATCGGCGTCCAGGTCCAGGAAGCGCCCCCGTTGTCCGTAAATCCGCGATACACTTCATAATGTCGCTTCCCATCGGCCGAGGAAGTCAAAGCCGCTCCGGTGACCGGATCGGCGTTCGTGGAAATATAAACCGTGTTGGGATCGCTGGGATTGAGCGAAATCAATCCGCTGTAGGACCACTGGCCGGAATACAAGCACGAGCCGGCGTAAGCAATTTGATAATCGTGCCACGTGGTGCCGTCGAAACGGGAATAGCGATAACGTATATCAGTGCCTTCGGTGCTGCCGCTGTTGGGTCCGATGCGAACGGAGTAAGCGAGCACTGGATACCCGTTGGAGTCCAGTTGCATATCCGAGGTCCAAGCATGGTCATTCGAATCGGCGGCAAACACCTTTGTGCCGGCCGAGGGCGCTATGCCGCCCGACGAACTCAAAGTTCCGATCAACGCGCCGTAGGAGTTATAAATGTTGGTGCCCAGGAGATAGGCGACGTAAATATTGCATATAGGCGTATTCGATTCGTCCGGATGTCCATCGGTATAGGTGAACCACACCTTGTCGGTTCCGTTGGTGGCGTATTTGACATAGGGGCGGATGCCGGCCGACGCGGTCCTGACCAACCGGCCCGCATAGCTCCAGGTATTGCCGTTGTCAGAGGAGATGAGCACGTTAGGGTTGTAAGCCTGGCCTCGATAAAAGTCATAAGTAATGCCCGTGCTGCTGACCCTGTACACGTTGGAATATGTTACATTGTAGCTATCTGTGTTTGCGGTAAAGGTTTGTTCCGCTCCCCAACTGCTGGTGTCGCCGGCATAGGTCGAGATGCGGTATCGCATGAGTTCGTCGTTGCCGTGCGTGCAGTAAACGGCCTCAATCCTGCCGTCCGGGCGGACAATTAAGGCTGCCGCTGAGTGATCGTCGGCATCGAGTGCGGAATGTAATACGAATGTGCTTGTCACCCCGCTCGTGAGATTGTAAGTCACTACGTCGTTATCTCCGCTGGGGTACGGCACGCTGGTGAAAATGAATTGATTGTTGTCTATAATTGCCCGCTCGTCTTGATACCAACAATAACCGGCGTTGCTGCTGAAAACGATGGGGCTGGTTTGCGCCTGAAGGTTGCCGGCCAGACAACAGAAAAAAATAAATAAGATGAAATCATGTAAAAGAAAATTACGGCTAAAGGCCTTCAACATCGCTACCTCCTGCAAAATGAATATCCGTGATGCAAACTCATGGTAAGTCGAAACACAAGAATAAAAGGCCGCGGGTCGTGGCCCCATCTCCCCGCGGCCTCTGTCGTCATTCATGGTCGGCCATGGCTATCGAGTAATCCTCCTCGATCCAGATGGCAAACCTATAAAACTACTGCTACTTTTTTCGCGAATAAAAGGCGATTCCCATCGCAGCCAGGACCAGCATGATACAAGTTGCCGGTTCCGGAACGACGGACTGGACGTCCAAAGTCCCGTTGCTCTCGTTAAATACAAAGTAATTGGGGCTAGCGGGAATGGCTTCGGCCCAATATCCATTGCCTTCGTTGGTAAACCC
>JBEKZY010000248.1:0-7566 GCA_049509395.1 Thermoguttaceae bacterium
GGGCAATTTCAACGTCACCGGCGATTGCGACACGGTTTGGGCCGGCACTTATTATCAGCCCTACGGCGGCGGAAATGCGGTGACTGTCGCCAGCGGGACCACCGTCTATGCGGGAATTCTTATCAGCTCCGCAGGCTTCACGGTGACCAACAACGGAACCGTCTTAGGACCGGGTAAAAACAGCGACAACACCTATCGCTTAAGCGTGTTGAAATTCCAAGCCGGCGGCACGCTTATCAACACCGGCACTATCGACGGACTGATCGGCGTGGAAAACAGCGGCGGATCCATTGTCGTTAACAATAGCGGCGTGATCCGCGGCACGCAATGCGCCATCCTCACCGGAAATTACGCCGACCGCATTACCAATAGCGGCCTGATCGAGGGCAACATCGAAACCGGCGGCGGGGGCGATACGGTTACCCTGACAAACGGCGTCGTGCGAGGCAACATCACCGACGGCACCGTCACCAGCACCCCGACCACAACCACTATCACCGGCGGAGGCACCGGCGCATTTGTCGTCGATGCGGGCGCCGGCCAAACGGCCGCGGTGTACGGCGACGTGCGAAACTTCGCCACTATGACTATCCATTCAGGCACGGCGAACATCAACGGCCAGATGTACGGCAACGTAACCGTGGAAAGCGCGGGCACACTGGGCGGAAACGCCATTATCAAAGGCGGGAACCTCGTAAATCAAGGCACGGTAGCGCCGGGCAATAGCATCGGCTTGATAACCGTCAATGGAAATTACACCCAGCAAAGCGGCGCTAAGCTGGACATTGAATTGTCGAAGCCGATCGATGGAGTTATGCTCTGCGACAGGCTGGACGTCACCGGCAACGCGGCGCTTGCCTCGGGGAGCACGATCGACGTGGACCGCTCCCAGGAAAGCAACGCTGTTTTTCGCAATGGCGACAGGTTCAATATCATTACCGCCGGCGGCAGCATAACCAACGGCGGCGTACAGGTTGCCACTCATTCGTCTTTCCTTTCGTTTAGGACTTACAACTGGACCGGGCCTAGTATTTTTGGCCTGCAAGTGGCGAAATCGACCACTTTCGCCTCGGTCGTGCCGGATGGCAATTTGAAAAATATTGCCGCGGCCTTGGATTCGGATACAGATATCGCCATCGACAAATTCGCCGACGTGTCGAACGAGCTACTGTTTATGAACTCGGCCGAATTCGTCTCGGCCGTGCCGTGCTTAAGCCCGGGCGTTTATCAAGCGGTCAATGCGTCCGAGCGGCGAACCACGCAATACCTGGCCGAAAGCATGTCGGACTGGCTCCAGTCGCGGCATCGTTATGCATGCGGATGCCCGGCCATGCAGTTCTCCGGCATAACGCGTTTGCCGCAGACGGGCATGCCGCTTGCCGACGAGAGCCAGAGTCCGGATAAAGCCAATATAATTATGAGCCGGTCCTTGGAAGAAATGGAATCGCCGGCCGTAGTGCGCAACCAGGGGCCCGACGACCGGCGGCAGATTCTTGCCCGGCCGTTCGGCATCTTTTTCGACGAGCAAACCAATGGCGAGCACGTGGGCTTTCATGCCGGATCGGCGGGCGTGCAACTTGCCCTGGACCGCGTGGCAACCGACGATTTTATATACGGCTGGGGCGCGGCTTATGCCCGCACAAGCATCAACTTTTTAGGAGACGAAGGCGCGGGCGATATGAACAATATCCGCGTGGGCCCGTATCTCAGCCGCTGCTATGACGATTGGTTTTTCGACGGCTCGGCCACCTACGGATATCACGACAACAATATTACCCGCGATGTTACCGTGGGTACAATCGCCGGCACGCCCAACGGGAAATACAATGCCCACGATTTTTCGCTGTTCATGTCGGCGGGCTGCGAGCGTAATTGGTGCGACTGGCTGGTAACGCCTTTAATCTCCTTGCAGTACATTTTCTATCACCAAAACGACTTCACCGAAACCGGCGGCAACGGCACTGATCTTGCGCTGTTGAACAACGATTCGAATTCCCTGCGCTCGAAGATGGGCATGCAGTTTTACCGTATCTGGCAGTTTCACAGCGTCCGGTTTGTGCCCGATTATTCAGTGGGTTGGGCCCATGAATATCTGGGCGACGACAGCATCCGCGCCCGTTTTGCCGGCGGCACAACGATTTTCGACACCGATCCGGCCGGCGTGTTCCGCGATAGCCTGTATTTCGGCGCGGGCCTGGCCTTCCTGCCCAACGAGCGCACGTCCTTGTTCTTCCGTTACAACGGCGAGTGGGCCTCGGGCGGACAATTCAACGCCGTAAACCTGGGCCTGGCCTGGGAATATTAACTGCCTATCCCATAAGTCATCCTGCAAAGTGTCATCCTGAGCGCAGCGAAGAAACCATAATTCATCCTGACGGGCACCGACGCGCAGTGTTGGTCGGCGAAGGATCTCGTTGGGTTTGATATTTTGCCCCGGGGGTTCTATTTCTCATTTTTCCGCCGCCAAACGCAGGTCAGCATGCCCAGACCGGCTGTACATAGCAGCGCCAGCGTGCCCGGCTCGGGCACTACGCTGATGCTGCCGGTGGTAGCGAAAATTACCGTGTCCCACTGCATACCCGCCGGCAATCCAGCCTGCGAGAAGTCGAACACATAGCCGCTGTTGGCGAAGCTGCCGAAGCTCATCAAGTTGAACATATCACCATCTGCCGGGGCGTAGCCGTTGAGCAGTTTTACGGCGATTGTCCCAGCAGCGCTGAAGACCCCGGTCACATTGATCTTGTCATGGCTCGAAAGGTTGGCGATCTCGAATTCCAACGTGTTGCTATTGGTCAGGCTGCCGTTAATGCTTAGTATTCCCGGGCTGTTGCCAGGGGCGATAGTGCCGGCGTTTGTGATATTGCTTATGATGGTGCCGGTTCCCTTGAGCGTCGCGCCGTTGGCAATGCTAAGTCCGCTCTCAGTCGAAAGCGTGTGACCATTGCAATCGATCTCCACCGTGCCTGCGCTAATCGTGATGGTCTTGGTTAGCTCGTCGCGGTCCAGTGCGACAGTGTAGGCCGAGTTAAGGTTAAACACGGCATTGCCGACCTGCATGGCGGGCGTGCCAGTAGACCAGTTCGGCCCGCGTCCCCAAGTTCCGCCGGTGGCTTGGGTCCACGTTCCGCCCAGCCCAACCTGCGCAACCCAAAGGCGGGTGTAACTTGCCAGCGGACCGGCGCCATCGGGATCGAACGTGCCTTCGCCCGCCACCCAACCATCAGCACTTATGGCCTTAGCGGTGGTCAGCATCCATGTGCCGCCGGCAGGCACGGGTGCCACGCCTAAATTGTTCAGGTCGATTGCGCTGGCATCCGGCAGCCAAATCACGGCGCGATTACCCATGGAACTGCCGCTTACGTACTTGGTTGCATACCCCACAGCCGTGCCTGCGTCGTTCACGGCATAGGCGTAGGCGTTTGTGACACCGCTGCTGTTAGTACCCAAGTTGCCAAGTTCAGTGGAGGCCGTGCCCGAGGAATCCCAACGCACGGCGCGATTGCCCATGGAATTGCCACTTACGTACTTGGTTGCATACCCCACGGCCGTGCCAGATGCGTTAACGGCGTAGGCGACGGCATTCGTGACGCCACTACTGTCGGTACCCAGGTTACCAAGTTCAGTGGCCGCAGTGCCAGAGGAATCCCAACGCACGGCGCGGCTGCCCATGGTGGCGACGATGCCACTCACATATTTAAGTGAGTACCCCACGGCCGTGCCTGCGTCGTTCACTGCATAGGCGCAGGCGTTCGTGGAGCCACTGCTGTAAGTGCCGAGGTTGCCAAGTTCGGTGGCGGCAGTGCCAGAGGCATCCCAACGCACAGCGCGAGTGCCCAGATCACTGTCGCTAACAATTTTTTCTGAGTATCCCACGGTTGTGCCGGCGGTGTTTATGGCGTAGGCTTTTGCGAGGGTGACGCCACTGCTGTAAGTGCCAATGTTGCCAAGTTCGGTGGCAGCAGTGCCTGAGGCATCCCAACGCACGGCGCGCGTACCCTTGTAGTCGATGCCAACGTACTTCTCCGAGTATCCCACGGCTGTGCCGGCGTTATTTACGGCGAAGGCTTGGGCGTATGCGACGCCATCGACACCACCGCTTTGAGTGCCCAGGTTGCCAAGTTCAGTGGGGGCTGTGCTCGAGGCATCCCAACGCACGGCACTATAACCCATATCAGTAATGCCAACGTATTTATCCGACCATCCCACGGCAGTGCCGGCATCATTCACGGCATAGGCTCGGGCGACCCTGAAGTCACTTGAATAAGCGCCCAGCTTGCCAAGTTCGGTGGCGGCCGTGCCCGAGGCATCCCAACGCACTGCGCTATAGCCCATGTTGCTGCCGTTAACATATTTCCCCGAGTACCCCACGGCCGTGCCAGAGTTGTTCACTCCCGACCCAGGCACAACGTAAATTCCGCTATCCTTCAATCCGGTGTTTGTGGCCTGATCATATCCAGGCGAGCCGGCAACCAGCAGATTACCTGCCTGAGCCGTCGTCGCCAGCCCGATCAACATGCCCGCAATCGCAAGCCGAAATGTTCGAAGCATTTTTCTGTTCATTTGTGACCTCCCATGGCAGGCAAGAATGCCCGCTCTCCTTTTAAGTTCCGCGTTTATCGCCACTTTGTACGTTCTACGCTCCAGTTCATCTGTTGACTCGCCATGCATAGCGCAACAGGAACTGTTTAAAGATTGGATAACACTTAGCCCAAGATACGGCCACGACCATACAACGGATTTGCTTGTCGTGCCTAGGGACTAAGTTTTCGCCGCTGCCTCGTATTGGATTATGAGAAACAGAATCAAACTTTGATATAATCTTTCCCCCCGTAAGTGTCAACATTTTAGTTAGGATTTCATTGGTTTAATTAAAAATCCATTCTATAGAGGGAGGGAACTGGTAAAAAAACTGGCCTATGGGAAGCTGAACGAGAACAGTGCATCCGCGCCAGTTTTACCGATCACTTAAAGCCGGGAAATACGATAAATTCTGCTATTAATGATCCCTTTTCAGGCAAAAAATAATGCTATGGTTGATGGGGAATTGGCGGAGGATTTTCCATGGCACAAAAACGAATTATCCATCTAAAAAGTATCGATGATCTTCGGTCCGCGGCGCCGACATGGGACGATCTTTGGTGGCGGAGCGAGGTGGCGCTGCCTACGGCGCGGGCGGAATTGTTGGCCCAATGGCTGGAGCGATTTGCCCGGCGTCGCGATTTCCACGCCTTTGCGGTTGAGGAAGACGGACGCTTTGTGGCTGCGCTGCCGTTGATATCGCGCCGGCTGGCGGGTGTGCTGTCGGTGGGCACTTTACCTTGCAATCCGTGGTCGCCCTGCGGTGAATTGCTGTTGGATCCGGCCGCCGATACCGACGCCGCGCTGGATGCAATTCTCAACGCCGCAGGCGATACGTCCTGGCAATGGCTGTGGCTCAACGATACGGTGATACATTCTCCACGATGGCGGGCGTTTGTTCAGGCTTGCGATCGGGCAAATGCGGCCCGGGCGACACATGAGAGATATCACGTAGCGCGGATAGAAATCGCCAGCGATTGGGATTTTTTTCAGAAAAACCTTTCCCGCGCACATCGGCAGGCAACAAGCAAGGCCGCAAGGCGTTTGAACGACGAAGGCAATGTCCGCTTCGAAATGCAGTCGCACCTGGACCCGTGCGACGTGAAGTCTTGGTTGGAAAAGGTATTCGAGGTCGAGGATCGCAGTTGGAAGGGTATTGGGGGGAGTTCGGTTTTGCGCACGCCGGGCATGTTCGAGTTCTTCCTGGCCCAGGCCGAGCAATTGGCCCAGTGGGGACAACTGGAGATCGCCACCCTGGAATTGGAAGGGCATCTGCTGGCTACGCTTTACGGCTTCAGCGCCAAGGGCGTGTATTACGCGCACAAGATCGGTTACGATCCGCAGTTCGCCCACTTCAGTCCGGGCCAGGTGATGTTCTGGAATATTCTGGAGCGATTGCACGCCGACGGCAATTGGCAGGCCGTCGATTGTCTCGGCCCGCTGACCGAAGCCATCTCGCGCTGGCGCCCGGCGACGTACGCCATCGGCCGCGTGGTGGTGGCCCCTCGGCGTCTGGTGGGCCGGGCTGCGATGCACGCCTATCAAAACTGGTGGCCGGCCGTACGAAAATGGCGAAAATCGCTGTCCGGTAAATTGCCCGAGGCAAGTCCCGTTGAATCGCCCCTCGCCGATCCGCTGGGCGTGCCTGGGTAATCTGAATAACTCAACACGGAGACACGGAGGACACGGAGTTTAAAAAGGAATATCAATATTGAATTCGTTGGGATATTGTATTTCACTTGTGAAATTTTTATCGTTTTTTTGCTCATAATATTAAGAGCCTATCCCAAAAATTATCCTGAGCGTAGCGAAGGATCTCGGTTACAACCCCATATTACCTATTTTTGTCAGTGTTCCTTCTAGATTCTTCGCTTCGCTCAGAATGACGAATCTTCGCTCAGAATGACGTATCTTCGCTCAGAATGACGAATGCAGAATGACGAATATTTTTTTGGGATAGGCTATAAATTCTCTTCTCCGTGTCCTCCGTGTCTCCGTGTTGAATAACCACTATAGGAATTAATTTCTGATTTCCGAGCACACGCGGATAATGCGGGAAACGGCCTCGTCGATTTCGGCTTGGGTCGTGGTCGGGCCGAGGCTGAAGCGCAGGGAACTGGCGACAATCTCATTTGGCAGACCCATCGCCCTAAGCGTGGGCGAAAGCTCGGTCGAACCGCTGGAACAGGCCGAGCCTACGGAACAGGCCACGCCGGCCATGTCCAGGGCCACGAGCAACACCTGGGCGTCCAGCCCGGGAAAGGCGATGTTGCTGGTCTGCGGCAGGCGCTCGACCGCCGCGGAGTGGATGATGATCTCTGGCATGGAGGCTTTCAGGCCTTCTTCGAATCGCCCGCGCAGGGATTCCATATTCTTGCGGTGCGACTCTTGCTCGGTTTGCCAGAGTTCCAAGGCGGTAAGCATGCCCACGGCCAAGGCAACCGATTCGGTGCCCGGCCGGATGCCGAATTGGTGATGGCCGCCGAATTGGATAGGCGCGATAGGCACGTCGTGGCGGAGGATCAATGCGCCGATGCCAAGGGGCCCTTGGAATTTATGCGCGGCCAGACTCATGGCCGCCGCGCCCGTGGAGCGAAAATCGACGGGAATTTTGCCCACAGTCTGCACGGCGTCGGTGTGAAAGAAAACTCCGGCGTTGTTGCAGATTTGGGCCAGTTGGTGAATCGGTTGTATCGCGCCCGTTTCATGGTTGCCCCAAATAACACTGACCAATCGGGTTTGTTCGCTCAAAAACGGAGGCAGGCATTCCGGGCGGACAACGCCGTCGCGCGTAACGCTCAAGGTGTCCAATCGCCAACCTTGTTCCAGCAGATACTCGGCCGGCTCGATTACGTTTTGATGCTCGACGGCGGAAATGACGATCTGTCCCGGCTCTGATCCGCCTGCCCGGGCTATGCCTAAAACGGCCAAATTGCTGGCCTCAGTGCCGCTGGCAGTGAAAATCAAGCGGTCGGCCTGGGGACAGGT
>JBEKZY010000249.1:0-7530 GCA_049509395.1 Thermoguttaceae bacterium
CCATCGACGCCAACAACAGCAGCACCACTTTCAGCGGCACGATTTCAGGATCAGGTCAGATAGAGAAGATAGGCAGCGGGACGCTATTGCTCAGCGGCAGCAACATCTATAGCGGCATCACTACCATCACCAGTGGAACGCTGCAAATCGGCGATGGAGGCGCTTCAGGCGCCTTAGGCAGCAACTCAGTAGTCGACAATGCCACCCTCGCCTTTAACCGCAGCGACACAATTACGGTATCCAATATCATAAACGGCTCGGGCATCGTGCAACAACAAGGCTCCGGCACGCTGATTTTAAACGGCGCCAACGGATATACCGGAATGACAACCGTTGCCAGCGGCATCTTGCAACTGGCAAACCCCTCGGCTCTGGGCACTACCGCCGGCGGCACGATAGTTCAAAACGGAGGCGCCTTGGACTTGAACGGTTTGAACATAGGCATCGAGCCGCTTACGATCTACGGCACTGGAAGCGGTGGAATTGGGGCACTTGTTAATAGCAACACCTCGACCGCAGCGGTTTTTAACGGTCCAGTGACTTTGGGCGGCAATGCAGGCGCGGGAGGATCAGGCAATATTACCCTTAACAGCTCCATGAATTACGGAACCTTTGCCTTCACCAAGAATGGCACTGGTACATTAACCTTCACCGGTCCCCAGATTTGGGGTAACAATGCCACAACAACCGTACAGGCAGGTACGTTATCCTACCAGCCGGCGGCCGGTGCAATGGCCTCTGTGGGAGTAAGCACTCCCACGCTACATATAACCGCAGGCGCCACGGTGAATGTCAATGCCTTGAACTACGATCCCTTCACCGACAGCACAACGCCCACTCAACACGTTCAAGTTATAAACGACGCATCTGGAAGCTTCAATTTAACGGCCGGCACTTCTTCAGTGGCCGGGATCAGCGGCGGGGGATCTACCATAGTCCAGGGCGGAGCTGTGTTATACAGCAATTACATCTATCAAGGTCAGTTGACGATCGGCGCAGGTTCGACAGTGGTGATTAATCCCATTAGCGGATCGAATGTCCCATTGACTTTATCCGACTTGGCAAGCTTTAATCAGGCCGCCATTTCGTCTCTTAACCCCTCATCCGGGTCCGCTCAAAGCGGCGCCGATACCACCGGCGTACCGGTAAATAGCGGTTTAAGTTTAGTGCCGGAGCCATCCACATGGATTCTGATGGTAATCGGCGTCCTATGCCTGCTATGCCGGCGAAAATGCAAATGGTTTAGAGCCACCCCCCCTGTTTGCGGTTAAAAATATATAAAACTTTCCTTAAACGACAATTTCAGATATATTGAATTACAGGTTGTCCCGGAAATTGCATAAAGCCGGCCGTGAAAACGCGGCGGGGCATCACATTACCGGAGGAAAGCAATGATGTTTGGTTCATCCAAATCTCGACGGGCCTTTACCATCGTGGAATTGCTGGTGGTCATCGCCATTATCGGCATTTTGATCGGCATGTTATTGCCGGCCGTTCAGCAGGCCCGTGAATCGGGCCGCCGCAGCGAGTGCGTTAATAATATCAAGCAATTAGGCCTCGGCATGAACAATTACGAAAGCGCCTTTCATTATCTGCCTAATAATCAGGGCACCACGGGCAAAACGGACGGAACGCCCCCTCAGGGATATCCAAACGTCGACGGCTATAGTTGGATTTCAAAAATCCTCCCGTACATTGAACAGGGGCCTGTTTATGACCACATTAAATTCGGTCAGAAACTAGACTATGTAGATACAACGCCCGGTGGGATATGTAACAACTTACAGGCGGCCCAACAAAAAATAACCACTCTGATTTGTCCATCTGACGCCAACACGACCGGATTGACCAATGATAGTTTAATGTATCCAAACCCTCCAACAGGGCCCGTTGGTTGCACCAATTATAAAGCATGCGCCGGGATGAACTGGCAATATTCCGTCGATTCCAACTCTCAACTACAAAATGTCCCCAATCTATATCCGACGACATCTCCGTACTATAAAGGTAGGAACCACGACAACCCCGACGGGCTTGACCATGGCAATGGAATTATCTGCCGCAATAATCTCAATTTGACCAAGAATCCGAGTGCCATGCCCATCCTCACTGCCGACAATGACATCCGCGACGGCCGTTCGCGTACTTTTGCCATCGGAGAAGTCGTTGTCAGTTTATGCAATTACAATGCCTGGTACTGGTTCGAAGGCACCACGGCCACCTGCGCAATCCCATTGAACTTTAGGAATTCCAGGTCCAATCCGCCCAATCCCGCCGATTCCACGTATCTTTATTATTCTTATGGATTCAGCAGCCGTCATCCCTCGATAGCCAATTTCTGCATGTGCGACGGCAGCGTGAAGAATATACGCGACGATATTGACCCGTTCGTGTATCAAGCGCAGGCCACAATCGACGCCGGCGAACTGTTCAACGACGACTAAACAAGCCTTGAGCACCCGGTTTCGGATGCCTCCTCCCCGGCGTTACAATCCGGATTGGCTGTTAAAGGCCCGGCCCATGATCTGATAGCCCTTAACCATATTTGTACCCAACTGGGTAATGCCCAGTAATTGATTGACGGGACTGGTAATCACGTTGACAAAGTAATTAGTGGCTAATAGTTTGTCCTCGGCGATAAATACCCGGTCGCCCGGCAAAAGTTGGTAGTTGGTGGAGGAATCGGCGCCCCTGGTAATGCTTAGATAGTTGACGGGCAATATCTGCTCGCAGCCAAAAGTACCCGGTACGGGGCGAGCTATCCACACCTGCTGGCTCGATACGCTCGACATCCCGCCAATGTCGCCGATCGCGTCCAACACCGTTTCTTTTCCGGTAATCGGCAAGCGAATCACGTCCTCGCCACTGATGGAATTTTCCCGAATCACAAAGTACGTCTCGCTGTTATATCCGACGACGTCTACCGTAACCTGGGGCGAATCGAAAAATTGCTCAAGGTGCTTTTCGATCGCCTGTTTTATCTCGCTTACTGTTTTGCCCGATACGTTCACTACCCCGTATTGCCGCAAATTGACGATGCCGTCTTGCTGGACCAAATACGTGCCGGTTAATTGCTGCGTTCCCCCGGTTCGCATAAGTTGGATCGATACGGTGGGCTCCCTAAGAACTTGTTTGAGAAAATCCGTAATTACCTTAGTGGCTTCATCAATCGTCAAGCCCTTTATGCAAATCGTGCCGTAAGCAGCCCCCAAATTCACCTCGCCTTCTTCATTCACGAGATAATAATCATTTATGGGAGCATCCATCAGCGTTCCCGCGGCTCTAATCATCAGTAGGTCATATGTATCGATGCGATAAGGCGGACGCGGAACCAGCTTAAGCACCTCGATTTGTAAAACATCGGGCGCTTCTACTCGGTATGCAGGCAGGGAAACCATCGACAACTCTCGCGGCGGCTCCAAATTCCCAGGCACGGGCGGCATCAAAGTTTTGGCATAAAAATCAAACGACCGGCAGCCCGCTGCCCCAAACAAAAAACATATCACCATCCATGCCGCCGTGCTTCGATGGCAATTTAACCATGCAAATGTCATTACTGATGATCTGCGAAACATGGATGTTAGGGTGGAAAATGCTCGAGGCTTGCAAGATTGTATTTAGATAACATGGTCAAAATAGGCGGCCTCGGCAACATAATAATGACGAGAAAATGCCTGCCAACACTATCTATTCGACAATGTCAAAATAATCGGCAAACTTAACCAAAATACTTTGTCTTGTTTGCCCAAAGCAAGGTAATATAGAGATCAAAGACTTTTGCAGATGAAAAAAGTCAATTCAGGATAAATGGGGTGTCTGGTAGATTTTCATGCCTAATCTCATCGACGGCTTCTTGCCGTCCGGCTCCGGCATAAAGCCTGTTCGGCTGGTTGATTACCCAGCCGGGTACAGATCCCACATTTTTATAGGCATGTACTATGCCCGGCGGCACGATCACTATTTGTTTATTTGACTGGCCGACATTCATTTTTATCCGATTGCCCCATGTCGGCGAGGCCACTCGGATATCCCACAAATAAAGGTCAAAATCGCCCGGGCCGATGAATGCGAAGTAATCGGTTTGCGCGGCGTGTTCATGAGGACCTCGCGATACGCCTGGCAAAGTTTCACTGATATAGGCCATGACCGGACAGCCTTCCGGTGACAATTCATCCTGGCGATAGATTTCGGCCAACCAACCCCGTTGATCAGACTGTATTAGGACCGGTTTGATAACGACGCCATGAATCGGTCCCTCTACAAACTCCAAGGCTCTTTTCTTTGAGGTGAAAAAATCAATGAAGACATGGCTTAACTCTTTGGATATTATTGACATGGTGGATTCTTCAGCTATTGTTACAAGACTACGGCCTGGTAAAATAAAACTTTTCGTATTTTGTGTCAAGATAAACAATTTGTGGTATATTTGCGTAATTTGGCGAAAATAGGTCTCCTCATAACTGCCAAGGCGAGTTAATCAAATTGTTGAAGGAGTGAATACATTGAGTTATAAGGAAATTCCATGAACTACAAATTGGAAGAGGCTATTCGCAATCGTTCCGCAAAGGTTGGGGTAATCGGTTTAGGCTACGTGGGATTGCCGCTTATTCGAGCATTCATTTCAGGCGGATTTAAGACCATGGGTTTTGATGTCGACCAGGCCAAGGTCGACAAGTTACGCTCCGGTCAAAGTTATATCAAGCATATATCTTCTGAATGGATTTCCAAACATGTAAGCGACGGCAACTTTGAACCCACGGCCGACATGCGGAGGCTTGCCGAAGCCGATGCCTTGCTGATATGCGTGCCCACCCCCTTGAATGAAACCCGCGATCCCGATCTGACATACATCGTGAATTCCACCCGGCTTATTGCCAAGGTGCTTCGGCCCGGCCAATTGATCGTGCTGGAGAGCACCACTTATCCGGGAACGACTCGCGAAGTGGTATTGCCGATTTTAACTGCCGGAGGTTTGAAGGCGGGCGAGGATTTTTTTCTGGCATTCAGCCCGGAACGAGAAGATCCCGGCAATCCGAAATACTCGGCCGAATCGATTCCCAAGGTGGTGGGCGGCATCGATCCCGAGAGCGGCCGCTTGGCTGCGCTTTTGTATGCCAATGCCGTGGTAAAGGTTGTTTCGGTGTCGAATTGCGAAATCGCCGAAGCGGCCAAAATCATCGAAAACACCTATCGCTCCGTCAACATTGCAATGGTCAATGAGTTGAAGATGCTTTTCGACCGCATGGGTATAGACGTTTGGGAAGTAATCGAGGCCGCTAAAACAAAGCCCTTTGGCTTTCAGGCGTTTTATCCCGGGCCGGGCTTGGGCGGACACTGCATCCCCATCGATCCTTTTTACTTAACCTGGTTGGCGCGGCGCCACGGCCTGGTAACGCGATTTATCGAACTGGCGGGCGAGATCAACACCTTCATGCCCAGATATGTGGTCAATCGCTTGCAGGAGGCCCTGAACAACAAAAGCAAGCCTTTGCGGGGCAGTAAGATCTGCGTTCTGGGCGTGGCATATAAAAAAGACATCGATGATCCAAGGGAAAGCCCTTCCTTCGAATTGATGGAATTGCTTCTTGCCGGCGGGGCGATAATCACCTACAACGATCCGTATATCCCGGTTTTGCCCAAGATGCGGCACTATCGCCGTTTGCCCGCGATGACCAGCACTCCCCTTACGCCCGAGTTCCTTGCCGGGCTGGATTGCGTGCTGATTGCCACCGATCACTCAGCGTATGATTACGATTTGATCGTCCGCAATGCACCATTGATTATCGACACCCGTAACGCCACGAAAAATATCATGCAGTTCCGCGACAAAATTTGCAAAGCCTAAAGGTTAAGGATCAGCGATGAAGAATGATCTTAACAATGCTGAAAGATATGTGCCGCATTGAACCGCTAGCGGTTTCGCACTAAACACTAACCACTAACCACTAATTTTTTATGACTCGCCGAGCGCTTATCACTGGAATTACCGGGCAAGACGGTTCTTATTTGGCCGAATTTCTTCTTGGCAAAAATTACGAAATCCACGGCATGGTGCGCCGTTCGAGCACGATCAATTTTGAGCGAATCGCGCATATTCAAGACAAGTTAATCCTGCATCAAGCCGATCTTCTGGACCAGTTGTCGATTATCAATTTGATCCAGGAAACACGGCCGCATGAAGTGTACAATTATGCGGCGCAAAGTTTCGTGCCCACCAGTTTCCAGCAGCCGATCCTAACGGGCGAGTTCACCGCCCTGGGCGTGGCCCGCGTGCTCGAGGCCATTCGATTGATCGATCCGACCATCCGCTTCTATCAGGCCAGCAGCAGCGAGATGTTCGGCAAGGTCCGCGAAGAACCCCAAAACGAGCATACCCCCTTTTGGCCCCGCAGCCCCTATGGCGTGGCCAAGGCTTATGGTCATTGGATTACCGTGAATTACCGGGAAAGCTACAACATCTATGCATGCTCCGGCATTCTCTTCAATCACGAATCGCCCCTGCGGGGCAAAGAGTTTGTTACCCGCAAAATCAGCTACGGCGTGGCGCGGATTAAACTCGGCCTGCAAAAGGAATTGCTGATGGGCAATCTGGACGCAATGCGCGATTGGGGCTTTGCAGGGGATTACGTTCGCGCATGTTGGCTCATGCTCCAACAGGACAAACCCGACGATTATGTGATCGCTACCGGCATAAAACACTCCGTGCGCGATTTCCTGGAATTGGCCTTTTCACACGCCGGCCTCAATTGGAGCGATCACGTACGCGTCGATCAAAAACATCTCCGGCCGGCCGATGTAAATACCTTATGCGGCGATGCAAGCAAGGCCCGGCAAATCTTGAAATGGGAGCCCACTGTCTCCCTGCCCGAGTTGGCGCGAATGATGGTCGACGCCGATCTGAAGCAAGTGCAGCAAGAGATGGGCGGCTGACCGTATCCGCATTATTTTTCGCTTGGGGAAATAACGCCGCATAGCCTGTCGGCGGGCGACAGCCGCCTGAGATGCGGCAAGAATTTCCGGGGACCGTCTGGATTTTTGCGTCGGGGTGAAGTGGCACGGCCATCTTGGCCGTGTTTCTTCACGGACTGGAAGTCCTTGCCGCCGCTTGACACAAAATTTCTAACAGCCCCAATTTCTGCAGGCCATCGCAAGATGCTCCGGGATATCTTTCCCATGTGCGCCTTTAAACAAAAAATGATTTTCTTGCAAAAAACGCTTCCAATTGGAAAAAATGGTGATAAAATGGCAAGCACACAGGGAGTGGATTATCGCCATGAGCGTCAAATCTCTTCATGCCTTAGATTATCTTTCCCAGGCGGAAAAACATCCGCCCCGGCCGGTCACAGCGATCTGGGGCGATGAGTCGTTTTTACGCCGCCAAACGCTTTTAAAGCTGCGCGAGGCCGTTCTCGGCCGCGAAGAAGGCGATTTTTCCTTCACCGCCTTTGAAGGCGACAATGCCGAATTGCGCGTCGTGCTAGACGAGCTGGCCACTGTGGCCATGTTCGGCGGAGTAAAGCGCCTAGTGGT
>JBEKZY010000025.1:0-26087 GCA_049509395.1 Thermoguttaceae bacterium
CGTCTTGACTTGACAGGACCAGCTTAGTGTGCGGCGTTTTAGCGCCAGCGCGAATGGGAGATTGGTCAAGTCCCACGATTCTAACCACTTGCAACCCTTGACACGGCTCACTTCATGGGAGTGAAATTATGAATAATGTGCGGATTGTTATTCCGCGATAAAAAAATTGCCAACATTTTGTTTTATCCGGCATGGCAAACTTCCTTTAAAATATCCCTATGATGCTTTGGAAATAAAAGAATCCGCTCCAGACCGAAACGAAGATGCACCCCCGATATAAGGCTATAGATTCCACTCTTAAAGCCTAATTTTAATGAGTGGTTAAATGCATGTCAACTTATTTTGTAACGCTTTATTGTCAATTCCCGTTGACATTAATGCATGAATGTCGCTTACACTGCCGCCTCTCACCGATCAAACCACTTCCGCATCGTGTGCAAGGTCGCCGCCCGCCCTGCCCGGCCGATGGCCGTCGTAAGCGGAATTTCCTTGGGGCACACCTTCACGCAGTTCTGCGAGTTGCCGCAGGTTTGAATCCCGCCCTCGGCTACCAAGGCCTCCAACCGCTCGAAAGAATTCATCGCTCCAATGGGATTGGAATTGAAAAGCTCCACCTGGGCAATGGCGTGCGCGCCCATGAACGAACGCATGTTCGCCACCCGCTGCCGTGCGCGATATTCTTCGTCGCTCTCGCCCGGCTTGGGCTTCAGTTCGATCTTCAAAAACTGCGGGCAGGCCTCCAGGCAACACCCGCAAGTCATGCACTTGCTGTATAAATAGGCCATCTGCTGCGTTTCTTGCGACTGCCGCGGGCCCGAGCCCATGTCCAAATAACTGTCCACCGGCAGCCAGGCCAAAATCTTCTCCAGGCAGGCGAACATCCGCGAGCGATCGACCAACAAATCGCGAATCACCGGGAATTTGGTGGCGGGCTTAAGTTCGATCTCGCCCGGCCGATCCGCCAATAGTTGATCCACCAGCGCGGTGCAGGCCTGGCGCACCCGCCCGTTGATAATCATCGTGCACGCCCCGCACACCTCCTCCAGGCAATTGCACTCCCAGACCACCGGCGCCACGCGCTTGCCTTCCACGGTCACGGCCCCTTCGGCGATTTTTTGCAGCACGCTGATGCAGTTCATGTTCGGCTCGTAGGTCACGCGATGCCGCTCCCAATACGGCCGCCGTCCCGGTCCGTCCTGCCTGAGCACGCGAACCAGAAACGACTTGCTGGCCCGTGCGTTTGTTTCGACTTTATTAAATGAATCGCTCATGGAATTATTGCACAACCAATATTTGCTTGTTCTCGCGCCCCGGCGTGGGAACATACTTTGTTCAATTTGCAATTTGAAATTTGCATTTTTCAATTTGCAATAAAAAAAGTGTAAGTAATGATCTCAAACATAAAAAACTCTATTTCCTATCCCCTGCCCTCTGCCCCTTCTCCTTCCAAACTTCTTCGATCGCCTGCCCGCCGACCATGCCGTACAAACGTGGCCGCGGCGGAATGATCGATGTATCCACGTCCTCGTACGAAATCCGCGGTTCGCCGTCCAGGCCGATCGAGGCGACCGTCGTTTTCAGCCATTTGCGATTGTTCGCCTCGAACCGGTCGCACCACGCCTCGGCCTGGCGCCGCCGCCCTGCCGGATCAGTCGCATCGATATCGGGCATGGCGAACTCCGGCTTGTAATGCGCGCCCCGGCACTCGTCTCGCATCAAAGCGCCTTTTACCATCGTCTTTGCCAGCGGAAACATGTCTTGCAGCGCCCGGATGAAAACCACGTTCTGATTCGCCCAATTCCCCCGGTCCGAAGGCGTGCAATGCCGGGCCTCGAATTCCATCTCGCAAAGCTTGGCATACGCCGATTCTAGATCGGCATTGTGCCGCACTACCGTTGCGCTTTTGGTCATCAGCCGGCCCAGTTCCAGATGCAGCGCATACGGATTCGGTCCGCCCTCCGGTCGCGCCAACATATCTTTGTACTCGGCCAAATGCCTGTAAACCGCCTGATCGAAAAGCGCCGACCCTTGATCGGCGGCCTTTCCGCCGGGCAGATTGCCGATGTACGCCATCACGCCCGGCGCAACCGTCAGGCCGCTGAAAATGCAGGCCACCAGCGAATTCGCGCCCAGCCGGTTTGCCCCGTGGAATTGGTAATCGCACTCGCCGATGGCGAAAATCCCCGGCACGTTGGTCTGCTGATTCCGCGGCGACCCCAGCACCAGACCGCCCTCGGCCGTCCGCTCGTAATCGCACCACAATCCGCCCATGCTGTAATGAACGGCGGGAAAAATCTTCATCGCCGTGGTGCGCGGATCTACGCCCTGAAATTTCTGGTAGATCTCCAATATCCCGGCTAGCTTGCGGTCCAACAGCTCGCGCGCCAGGTGCGATACGTCAAGATACACGCACATCCGGTCCGGCTCGACGCTTAGCCCCTCTTGCACGCAGACCTTGAAGATTTCCCGCGTGGCGATGTCGCGCGGCACCAGGTTTCCATACTGCGGATAGCGCTCTTCAAGGAAATAATATCGCTCTTTTTCAGGCACGTCGTTGGGCGCTCTTGAATCCTGCGGTTTTCGCGGAACCCATACCCGGCCGCCTTCGCCCCGGGCGCTCTCGCTTATCAGCCGCAACTTGTCCGCCCCTGGTATCGCCGTGGGATGCACTTGCACGAACTCGCCGTTGGCGTAGCGGGCCCCGGCCTGAAACACCCGGCTTACCGCGCTGCCGTTTGTGGCCATCGAATTGGTCGAGCGGCCGAAGATCAGTCCGCACCCGCCCGTGGCGATGATCAAGGCGTCGGCCGGAAACGCGCGGATCTCCATGCTCACCAAGTCCTGGGCTACGCACCCCCGGCAACGCCCTTGGCCGTCGACCACCGGCCCTAAAAAATCCCAAAATTCGAACTTCGTCACCTTCCCGGCAACCTCCCAGCGCCGCACTTGTTCGTCCAGCGCATACAGCAACTGCTGCCCCGTGGTCGCCCCCGCAAAAGCCGTGCGCCGATAAAGCGTGCCGCCGAACCGCCGCTGATCGCGAAATCCCTCCGGCGTGCGGTTGAATGTCACGCCCAGCCGGTCCATCAGGTCGATGATCTTAGGCGCCCAATAGGCCAATTCCTTGACCGGCGCCTGGTGTTGCAGAAAATCGCCGCCGTACACCGTGTCGTCAAAGTGTTTCCACTCGCTGTCGCCCAGTTGCCGGGTAAGATTGTTCACGCTGTTGATGCCGCCCTGGGCGCACGCGCTGTGCGAGCGCTTCACCGGCAGCAGGCTCATCAGCCCCACGCCGCAATCCAGTTCGGCCAGTTTCATGGCGGCCGCCAGCCCGGCCAATCCGCCGCCGACGACCATCACCCGCGATGTTGTCATCAATTAGTGGTTAGTGGTTAGTGGCTAGTGATTAGAAACACACATATTTAGCCCCCGGTGAATACACCGGGGGTCGCGTGGAATATTTTTCCCATTTAACCCGCCATGTATTCATAGCAGACTAAATCTCAATTTTATGACACCCTCATCTGATGACTATATTTGCAAACGCCAATGGAACGTTCAAAAATCCAAAAAGTGCGCCCAATCCGATAGTCAACAATGCCAGGCCGAACAATGCGCAGGGGATATTCGCCCAGCGCTGGGCATGCGGTGTGGTCCAAACGCCCCAGGTAATGCCCATCGTCCACAGCCCGTTGGCCAGGTGATACACGGCCGAAACAATGCCCACGAAGTAGATCGCGGCAAAGATTGTTGAATCTTCAAGCACGGCGGCGGCCGACGCCGTGGCATGTTCCCAATCGAACCGCGCCCCGCCAAACGGCCGGGCGACATGCACCGTCCACCACTCCCAGCGAAACCAGCCGTGCATCTGAAAGACGTGAAAAAGTATAAAGGCCATGACCGCCACGCCCGTGACCCGCTGCAGCGTATAGCGCCAGTTCTCCAAATAAGGATAATGCCGCAGATTCCGCTTTCCCCTCGATACGATAATCAATCCGATTACGCCGTGCAGCAGAATCGGCAGAAAAATCGTGCCCCATTCCAGCACGGAAAGCGTTATCGGGCCGAGTTGATGAATAATATTAACCCGCATTTGAAAAGTCGAAGGCCCGTCCAATATGCTGGCATTGGTGGCCAGGTGAAAACACAAGAATCCGCCGATCGGAATCAATCCCAACAGCGAATGCACCCGCCGCACGACGAATTCATGCTTGCCAAAGATCGATGCTAAAAAGGGGATGTCCATGAGGCTCGCCTTGTTCCCACGCTCCTGCGTGGGAACACAATTCCTTGACGCTCCCGCGTCGAAACCGCCCGGTACAAGTGCCGGGGATAAACATTATTATTTACAATTCCTTCGACCGAATCACCACCAACTTTTCGACCTGCATGTCTTCCATTGTATATTGGATCCCGCCCACGCCCAGGCCCGATTCCCTCAGTCCGGCAAACGGCATCCAATCCACGCGGAAGGCCGTATGGTCGTTTACCATCACCGCGGCCGCATCCAAGCGCCGCGTGGTTCTTAGCGCGGTATCCAAGTCGCGAGTAAACACCGCCGCCTGAAAGGCATAAGGCAAGGCGTTCGCCCGGGCAATGGCTTCATCAATATTATTATATGGATAAACGCAGACCACCGGGCCGAATACCTCATGCGTGCTCACCCACACGTCGTCCGGCGGGTTGTAAAGCACGGTCGGCTCATATAACCGCGAGGAAATCGCATTTCCTCCGCACAAAACCTCCGCCCCATTATCTTTCGCCTCCCGCACCCACTCGTTCACGCGTTTCACTTCCGATTCGCGTATAAGCGGCCCGACCTCCGTATCCGCCAGCGTGGGATCGCCCACCTTCAGCTTCTCAGCCAAACCGGCCAAGCGTTCGGCCAACCCCCGGGCGATGGCCTTATCGACGTACACCCGCTGCACCGAAACGCAGACCTGCCCGGCATGATAAAACCCACCCTTGCAAATAAGCGGCAAGGCATTGTCCAGGTCGGCGTCGGCCGCCACGATCACCGGCGCCACTCCGCCGTGCTCCAGCGAACATCGAGCCCCGGGCGCCAACTTGCGGCGCAAATCCCAACCTACTCGGCCGCTGCCAATAAAACTGAAAAATCCCAGCCGCCGATCTTTTATCATCTCGGTAGCCACGTCGTTGTCCGTAGTCACAAACGCCTGGCACCACTCGGCCGGCAATCCGGCTTCCCTAAGAATGTTAACCAGCCGGAAGCAGGAAAGCGGCGTCGCCTTGGCCGGCTTGACAATCACCGGGCATCCGGCCGCTATGGCCGGTCCGACCTGATGCACGATCAAATTCAGCGGATGATTGAACGCGCTAAAGGCCGCGACCACTCCGATCGGCTCATGCCGCGTAAAGGCCAATCGGCCCGCAGAAGCGGCATTGAGATTCATGGGAATCTCGCTCCCCGCCTGGGTCCGCAAATGCTGGACGCAGAGTTTCATGCCGTCGATGGCCCGATCGGCCTCGACGCGTGAATCCACAAGCGGCTTTCCGCCTTCGCGCGCAGCCTCCAGCGCCAGTTCATCACGCCGAGCCTGCATAATTGCAGCCGCCTTTTCCAACACCGCAATCCGCTGCGATGGTTTCAGCCACCCGTCGCGATTCCGAAACAAGGCGTATGCCGTTGCCAACGCCTTTTCCACCGCCGCCCCGTCGGCCTGCTCCACCGTGGCGATTAACGCCCCGTCAAACGGCGCACGCACCTCGGCCAATTCCCCCGCCGCTTTTGCACCGGGAACCAAAAGCGGAAAATGTTCCGGCATAAAAAAACTCCTCTCAATAAAACATTAAATCAACACGGAGACACGGAGAACACGGAGAGAATTAAATAAATCTTATGTGTAAATAGGGAAAAGGGGAAATCGGGAAAAGAGAAAACTCAATTATAATAAATATAAAAAGTTCATTTCCCTTTTTCCCCGCTTTCCCTTTTTTCCTTTTCCTTACACACTTACTGCAATTTCTAAAAAATTATTTTTATATTTACTTGTTCTTCCCTCCGTGCCCTCCGTGTCTCCGTGTTGATTATTAATGTTTCACACAGGGCAGACCATCTTCCCCAGTTTCTCCGTCAGCTTCATATTCTCCGAATAATCCACCGGGCAATCGATAACCACCACCGTGTTGTCGGCCACGGCCTGCTTCAGGATCGGCACTAATTCGTCCGCCGCTTGCACCCGGTACCCCTTGGCTCCGAAGCTCTCGGCAAACTTTACAAAATCGGGGTTGCCGAAGCGGACATTGCTTATGCGGTGGAATTGCTGCAGTTGATGCCACTCGATCAGCCCGTACCCGCCATCGTTCCATATCAGCACTACTATTGGCGTGCCGATCCGCAGCGCGGTTTCAATTTCCTGGCAGTTCATCATGAACCCGGCGTCCCCGCAGACCGCCGCCGCGGTTCGTTCGGGAAAGGCCAACTTGGCGGCAATGGCCCCGGGCAGAGCGATGCCCATCGCCGCGAATCCGTTGGAAATAATACACGTATTGGGCCGCTCGGCCTGATACATCCGGGCCATCCAAAGTTTATGCGCCCCCACGTCGCAAATCACAATCGCATCCGGAGCAAGCGCCCGGCGAAGATCCTGTACGATTCTTTGCGGCTTCATCGGAAATGACTTGTCGTCGGCATACTCCGTCATCTCCTTGGCTATCACCTCCCGCATCTGTGCCAAGGGAAAAGTTTCCTTCGGCTTAACCAGCGCGGCCACGCTCTTCAAAGCCGATCCCACGTGGCCCTGCACTTCCAAAGCCACCGTATAATGCTCGTCCACCTCTGCCGGAATCGCGCTGAAATGTATGATCTTCCGCCGTTTATCCGGGTTCCAGGGATGCGGATGGTACTCGATCATGTCGTATCCCACGCAGATGATCAGGTCCGCCCGATCGAACGCGCACAGCACGTAATCGTGGGCCTTCAATCCCACGGTGCCCAGGCATAAGCGGTGCGACGACGGGATCACGCCCTTGGTCATGAACGTTTCGACCACGGCAATGTTCAGCTTTTCGGCGAAATGCAAAAGCGACTCCGTGCCTCCCGCCCGAACCACGCCGTTGCCCGCCAAAATCAAGGGGCATTTCGATTTGTTTATCATGTCCGCCGCCCGCTGAATCTGCACCGGTGAAGGCACCGGCGGCACCGGCTCGTGGACCGTCAAAGGCTTCAGCCCTTCCACTTCCATCTTGGCCACGTTCTCGGGAAAGTCGATGAAACTCACGCCGAACCGGCCCGTCTGCGCCTGCTTAAAGGCCTTGCGCACCACCTCGGGCACGGTCTGCGGCTCGATCACCTGCGTGCAGTATTTTGAGATCGGCCGAAACAAATTGACCAGATCCAAATGCTGGTGGCTTTCCTTGTGCATCGACGTCGTGGCCGCCTGGCCCGAGATGGCCACCATCGGGGCGTAATCCAAGTTCGCATCGGCCACCCCCGTGATCAGGTTCGTAGCCCCAGGCCCCAACGTGGCCAAACACACGCCCGCCTTGCACGTCAACCGCCCGTATACGTCGGCCATGAACGCCGCTGCCTGCTCGTGCCGGGTAGTCACGAACTTGATCGTGCTATCCAGCATCACGTCCATTATGTCCAGGTTTTCCTCGCCCGGCAGACCAAATAGATATTTTACCCCTTCATGCTCCAGACATCGCACAAATAGTTCAGCGGCTTTCATGGATTAGCTTTCCGCTATCAGCGTTCAGATTTCAGTTCTATTGAATATCAGTTAATGAATGCCGTATAAAAGTTTAGCCCGGGAGCTTGCTCCCGGAGTCTATCGATTTTCCATACTGCATAATTTGGCTGAGCATCAATATATTATAATAGGGAAATTATAGAACTCATTGTGGATAAGAACAAGGTGAAATCCATTTCATCCGGCTCCCATGCCATTATACTACTGGCGGCAAGGGATCTAATTTAGCACCCGCTGAACCCATTTAGCCCCCGGTGAATACACCGGGGGTTTGTCTGCGGGCAAATGCCGCGTTGGGAATTAAGAATTCGAAGTTTATTGAGTCTCAGGTAATAAATGTCACATTTAATAGCCGGCGGCTAACAGCCGCCGGCAGGATTTCGTGTGTTTTCCGGCGGTCGTTGACCGCCGGCTAGTGTAGTTGGTCTAAAATGCTTTGTTGCTCCGATCTTCAGTTCGTGACATAAATCATCCAAAGCACGCCAAAACGGTCGGCGACCATGCCGAACTTCGGGCTAAAGAACGTCTCCGCCAGCGGCATCTGCACCTGGCCGCACTTGCTCAAGGCCGTAAAAAGCAGTTCCGCCTCGGCTTCGTTCGGAACCGTCAGCGAAAGCGCGAAACCCTGAAAATCCAACTTCCCGCTGCATCGGCCATCGGAAACAAGTACCGTCGTATCTCCGATGCGCAAGCTCGCATGCATCACCTTTTCTTCGCTGCCGTGCGAAACGGGTTCAGGGCTGTCCTTGAAACGCATGAGCATCGTCACTTCGGCCCCGACCGCGGCGCAATAGAAGTCGATGGCCTCATCGCACCGGCCATTGTAGAACAAGTAAGGTTGTATTTGCATATTGTCGTTCTTTCCGTGTTGGAATCGATTGCTGCGGACGCCTTCCTGTCCGCAAGTCATCCATCATTATAACTGGATGGTCAAGCATCGAATTAGACCGGCTATGCCGGCTCGCCCGGACTGAGCGCCGGCGGAATTATTTGAGGGCGTCCTGGAATTGCATGTCGTAAATCATTGTTTAAATCATTGTTGGGGCGACAGTTGTACTGTCGCCCCTGCACGGGTGCGGCAGTGCAACTGCCACACCAATGAGATAACTAAATCAAGGATACCCTCCAATTATTTGCTCATTCCCTGTTTTCGCGATGGTAATCGCCCGACACAGCCTGTGAATGCAGTACCCCGGCATGTTTACCGTGAACAATAGCGACCTTTCGGTGCGGCAATTCATAGGCAACCTCTTGGCTTTGGGATTCTGTTTCCTTCAGGTCCGGTTCACGGTGGTGATGTTGCAACACTCGCTGGGCCGCCTTTCGGCCGAAGGTCCAAAACAACGCCGGGCGAACAAAGAAGTCCAAAAGTGTGCAACTGATAAGTCCTCCCAGTATTACGGTCGCTACCGGATAAAGGATTTCCTTGCCCGGCTGTCCGGCGGCAAGCGCCAGAGGAATTAACGCAATTCCGGCACACAATGCCGTCATCAACATGGGGGCCAGTCGTTCCTTGCCGGCACGCTCGATCATCTGCGCGGTGAAGCTTTCTCCTTCGTGGCGAACCAGGTGCATGTAGTGTGCAATCAGCAGGATCCCGTTGCGCGAGGCGATCCCCGCCAGCGAAATGAACCCCACCATGCTCGCCACGGTCAGCGATTGCCGCGTGATGACCAGGGCGGCCACGGCGCCGATGGCGGCCATCGGCAGGGCGGCCAACACTTGCAGGCTCAGGTTGAACGAATGGAAGAGCGTGTAAAGGGTCAGCAACATGCAGGCCAGCGAAACCAGGCTCAAAAGACCGATGGTCCGAGTCGCCGATTGCTGGCTCTCGAACTGCCCGCTGTACTGCACGAAATAACCCGTCGGCAGCGTCGCTTGCACGGGCGCCAATCGCTGCTGGATTTCCGACACCACGCCGCCCAGGTCCCGGCCGGCCGTGTTGCACTGGATGATGATCCGGCGGCGCACGTTCTCCCGGTTGATCGTGTTCGGCCCGCTGGAATCGACAACCTCGGCTACGGCGCCAAGCGGGATTTGCCCGCGCCGCGGCAGTTCCAGGGTCATCCGCTTCAACTCTTGCGGATCATTGCGGAACGGATCGTCCAGCCGCACCAATAGGTCAAACTTCTGCTGGCCGAGCACGATTTCCGAAACCACCCGGCCGTTCATCGCTGTCTCCACCTGTTCGTTCACTTCGGCCGAGTTCAACCCATAGGAGGCCAGGGCTTTTCGGTTCAGGTTGATGCGGAGTTGCGGAATTTCGATCTGCTGTTCCACCATCAAATCCTTCACGCCGGGCACGCTCTGGATAGCCGCCTTCATTTCGTTTGCCTTGACCCGCAATACGTTGAGATCATCGCCATAAAGCTTGATCCCCACCTGGGCTTTTACCCCGGAAAGCATGGCCCCGATAACGTGTTGCAGCGGTTGTTCGGCAGCAATCACCGCGCCGGGAACCTGCGTCAGTTCCTCGCGCATGTCGGCCATGATTTCCTCGCGGCTGCGGCCCATCCTCGCGTCGAAGCTGACGATAATTTCTGACATGTTGACCCCTTCGGCGTGCTCGTCCAGTTCCGCTCGGCCCGTGCGCCGCCCAAAGGCAACCACCCCGCGAATGTTCTTCAGCCGCTGTTCGACCATCCCGGCGATCAGGTTCGATGTTTCCAGGGAGTCGCCCGGCGGCAAAAGCACGTTGATCTGCACGGCGCCTTCGTTGAACGGCGGCAAAAAATCGCGGCCCAAATGCGTGACCGTTATGAGGCTGACAATCATGGCTGTGGCCACGGTCCCCAGCACCGGCCAAGGGCGCCGGATGCTAAAGCCTATGGCGAATCCCACCAGTAGCTTGAGCCATCGCAGCAAAAATCCATCTTGCTCGCGCCGCATGATTCGCGCGCCGGGCAGCAGCCAATAGGAAAGTATCGGCGTGACTGTCAAAGACACGACCAGCGAGGCCAGGATCGAAACGATGTAGGCCACGCCCAGCGGCGAGAACAAACGGCCTTCCATGCCGCTAAGGGCAAACAGCGGCACAAATACAAGCACCACAAGGATCGTGCTGAAAACTATCGAGTTCCGCACCTCGCTGCTGGCTTCGTAGACCACGCGAAGAACGTGCTTGGGATTTTCGGAATGTTGATTCTCTCGCAAGCGCCGATAGATATTTTCCACGTCCACGATGGCATCATCTACCAGTTCGCCGATGGCCACGGCCAGACCGCCCAGCGTCATCGTGTTGATCGACATCCCGAACCATTTGAACACCAGGCCCGTGACCACTATCGAAAGCGGAATGGCCGTCAGCGTGATGAACGTCGTGCGAAAATTCAACAGGAACAGGAAAAGGATAATGACTACAAGAATCCCCCCATCCCTGAGCGCGTCGATGACGTTGTGGATGCCCAGTTCGATAAACGCCTTCTGCTGGTAGACTTCCGGGTTGATGCGGATGTCGGCCGGCAAACTGGCCTTCAATCCCTCCAGGGCTGCGGAGATCTGGTCCGTCAACAGCCGCGTGTCCGCCCCGGGCTGTTTGGCAATGGTGAGCATCACCGCCGGCGCGCCATTGACGGCCGAATCGCCGCGCCTGACCTGCGGCGCTTCCACCACCCGGGCCACATGCCCCAGAAGAATCGGCCGCTCGCTATCGGCCTTGACTACCACGTCCTCGATGTCTTCGCTGCTTTGCAATCGGCCGATGCTCCGCACCAGGTACTCGCGCGCGCCGCTGTTCAGATACCCGCCCGTGGCGTTGTCGTTGCTTGCCGCCATGGCCCGTTCGACCTCGTTGAGAGTGACCCCGTAGCTCCGTAGCGCATTGGGATTGACCAGCACTTGGTACTGTTTGCGCCCGCCGCCCATCGTAATGACCTGCGCCACGCGGGGAATAGTCAGGAGTCGCTGCCGCACGACCCAATCGGCCAGCGTGCGCACCTCCATCGGCGACGTTTTGCCTCCTTCGCTCCACATGCCGATTATCATGATCTGGCCCATGATCGAGGAAATCGGCCCCATTTGAGGGTGCACGCCTTCCGGCAGCCTTTCTCCGGCCAAAGCCAGTTTCTCCGCTACTATTTGCCGGTCCACATAGATGTCCGTTCCCCAGGCGAATTCCACTTGTACCACGCTGAGCCCGATCCCCGATGAACTGCGCACAGCCTGCACGCCCGTCGCCCCGTTTAAGACCGATTCCAAAGGAAAGGTGACAAGCGTTTCCACTTCCTCCGGGGCCAAACCGGGCGCCTCGGTCATCACAGTCACGCGCGGCCGGTCAAGGTCCGGAAAAACGTCGATGGGCAGGTTGTACAGAATGTAACCCCCATACACCAGCACCACCACAGCCACGGCTATCGTCAACAGCCTGTAACGCAACGAGAAACGGAGAATGGCGTTGAGCATATTATTCCTCGATAGTCAAATTTCAGCGATCATACTTTAAAACCGTGTCCCGAAACACAATAAATAGTCCCCTCTCCGGGCACCGACCGAGGGTTGGTCGGGAGAGGGCTAGGATCAGGGCTTCATCCCGGATTACAATAAATAGTCCCCTCTCCCTTCGGGAGAAAACTAAAAAATAGTCCCCTCTCCCTTCGGGAGAGGGCTAGGGTGAGGGCTTCATCCCTCATCCCTCATCCCTCCCTTAATGATTGTGCCCGGCGTGCGGATCGACACCGCCGCCGGCCTTGTTTTTCAATGCCAACTGCATTTGATGCGCACCGGTCACGGCAACCGTATTTCCCAACTTCAAAGTTCCGTCGTTGGCAATCACCACCCGCTCCTGGTCCCGGTACTCGACGTGCACCGGCCGTCGGTCGAAATGATCGTCGTTGGCCTCGAAGACGTAAGCCTCGGCCCCTTCCTGGGCGACCGCTTCGACGGGCAGCACGATTCGGCCCGTCCACTGCTCCACCGGAATACGGACCTGGGTTCGCTGGCCCGGCTTGAATTGCCAGTAAACGAAACGCCTGCCCTCCGCCCTGTCTTCCCGAAGTATGCGGTTGGGAAGCGCCACGTAGAAATGGAACGCCCTCGACTCCGGGTCCACTTTATCGTCGAGGTATAGAATGCAAAGCCCCGGGAACACTTCCTCGTCGCTGCTGGACCTCGATCCCATAACAGCCGAGACGCCGCATCCGGACGAAGCTGCTTTGTTAATCAGCCGGATGTCCTGCTCGAACGCCTGCCCCTCGATGTACAGTTCTCCATAGTCCGCCAGCGTGCAAAGCGCGTCGCCCGCATTGACGTACTTTCCTTGCGAGACTTTCAACTGCTGGACTTGCAGAGGATGCGCCCCTGCCGCCGCTTCGCGAACCGGTGCCCGGATCGTCAGGCTTTGCAGCAGCGTTCGCGTGGCAACAATCTTATCCACTTGCTCCGGCGATAGGCCGTGCAAGAACAACGCTTGCCTCTGCGTTCGCAGGGCGGCCTCCTGCTTTTGCTGCTCGTACTTGCGCTCCAAAAGCGTCTTGCCGGCAATCACTCCATCGGCGGAGATCTTTTCCAGGCGGGCCGCTTCCCGGCCAATTACGTCGAGTTCCTCGACGGTTCGCAAAAACTCCGTCTGCGCTTGCAGCAGGTCTTCGTGGGTCAGCCGGACGTCGAACAGCGGCTCGCCGGGTTGGACGGCCTGGCCCTGAATCGGATAGATCCCCGTTACCACCCCCGTCATCGGCGTGGTAACTTCCATCACCGACCATCCCGGGCGCTCGACGACTATGCCGGGCACGGTAATCGTTCGCTCAAAGGCGCTCAATTCGACCCGCGCCACGCGCAAGCCGATGTTCCTTCTGGCCTGCTCGCTTAGCTTGATCGCCCCCGCTTCATCATGTAAGTGATCGTAGGTTTTCTTGCCTTCGTGGGCGTGTTCGTCTTCGTCTTCGTCTCCGTCGGCGTGCATGCCGTGCTCATGTTCGTCATTGTCGGCATGGCTCTCGTGCTGGTCGCTGAGATTTTCTCCATGCGCAATCGAAGTATCCGCCGCATGTAAAGTGAGGACCGCCCAATTCCAGGCTTGCGGGAACCTATAGGCTCCCAGCGCCATCAGAACGGCAGCGGCCAGGAAAACCGCCGCCAGCCGCCGTCCCCATTGGCTCAATATCCATCGCAGAGAAAATTGAATTCTCATGGTTATATTCTCCTTGAGAAAAAGATGCCGCTCTTGCCGCGCAATGCGCAGCGCCAAATCGTGCGAAAGGCATGAGTGCTCAAAATCAAATCAGCAAGACTTGATTAGCTGGATGCAGACGAATCGGCGTTAGAAGCCGGCCTGCGGCGAAGCAGTGTTGCTCGTCGGCAATACCGGCCAAAGAAGGCAGCTCTTGGAACAACGGCGCCGCAAACATTTGGAAAAGCTGACCGAACGAGTTGCACGCCTCGGATCTTGGAGGAACAAAGGAACACTTCACTCCCTGGCAATCAGGCGAACCATGCTGCGAATGGTCCGCTCCGTTTCCCTGGCTATCGGGGCATTGACCATCATGCGCCGGAGTTCCCGGAGACGAACACGGGCAGTCCTTGCCATCGCTGGCATGTGCATGGTGTAAACAACAACCCAGCATCATGTGAGCCGTGAACACCACGGCAGTAAGGACGCGAAACAGCCCAGCCATAAAAGTCCTCGTTTCCATCATATTTGTAATCGGCCCCGCAATCCTACAAACTTTACGCGAACCAGGCCACCCCCTTCGTTTGGCGGGATCTTTATCAGCCAATCACGAATTATCCGCTGATTCGCCTATATCCGTTTTGTCGCCAAATCGGATTATTTATAACGATTAAGGATACCGGAAATTATTGTGCAATCGTTAACCTTTGATATAATTCTACAAATTGGTAATCCTCGTTTCTAAAGGAGTAAACGATCATGACTCTACATAACGTCAAATGTCTATCAACGACATCTATGGGATTGCTATTGGCGGCAGTCATGTTTGCCCCGACCGTCCATGCCGCGGATACCGTTTCCCTCGGCTCGCTCGACCTCGGCAAGGTCCAGCAAGACTGGGGTCAACCCCACGCCGATAAATCCGTTGATGACAATCCGCTTTCCATCGGCGGTAAAAAATTCGAACACGGACTTGGCACCCATGCAATAAGCACTCTTTACATCAATTTAAAAGGCGGCGCCGAAAGGTTCACCGCTTTCGTGGGCGTGGACGATGAAACCGAACCCAACCAGGGAAGCGTCGTATTTCGCGTCTCCGGCGACGGCCGCGAACTTTGGAAAAGCAAAACCATGGAAACCGGCCAAGCCCCGGAAAAAGTAGACCTCAACCTCAAGGGAATCAAAATCCTCCTGCTCTCAGTCGGCAACGCCGGCGACGGCATCGATTACGACCATGCCGATTGGGCCGACGCCCAGATCGAGTATACCGGCGAATCCCCGAAAACCGTCGCCGCCCCTCCCGGTTCGGCCGAAACGACCAAGCCGGCTGAAGCGTCCGAACCTCCGCCCATCCGCGAAACACCGCTCATTCTCACCCCCAAACCCCGGCCCGCCCCGCGCATAAATGGCGTCAAAGTATTCGGCGTCCGGCCCGGTGCGCCCTTTATGTTCGCCATTCCCGCCACCGGGCGCCGCCCCATTGACTTCGCCGCGGAAAATCTGCCCGAGGGCCTGCAAATCGATTCCAAAACCGGACGCATCACCGGCACGATCCAAAAACGCGGCGAATACATCGTTATTTTAAGCGCCAAAAACGACCTCGGGCAGGACCATCGCAATTTCAAAATCGTTTGCGGCGACGCCATCGCACTTACGCCGCCCATGGGTTGGAACAGTTGGAATTGCTTCGCCGCCGCGGTCGATGACGCCAAAGTCCGCTCCGCCGCCGACGCCATGCTCCGCTCCGGCCTGATCGACCACGGCTGGACCTACATCAACATCGACGACTGCTGGGAGATCAAGCCGGGCAGCAACGACCCGCTGCTCCATGGCGAGCCCCGCGACGAAAACGGCATGATCAATACCAATAAAAAATTCCCCGACATGAAAGCCCTCTGCGATTACATCCACGACAAGGGTTTGAAGGCCGGAATATACTCTTCCCCCGGCCCCCTCACCTGCGCAGGCTTCACGGCCAGTTATAAGTACGAAGAAAAAGACGCACAGCGCTATGCCCAATGGGGCTTCGATTACCTCAAATACGACTGGTGCTCCTACGGGCGAATTGCCAAAGGCAATAGCCTGCCGGAACTCAAAAAACCCTACCAGGTTATGCGCGAAGCCCTGGATAAAACCCATCGCGACATCGTCTATAGCCTATGCCAATACGGCATGGGCGATGTCTGGCAGTGGGGCGCCGAGGTCGGCGGAAATTCCTGGCGAACCACCGGCGATATCACCGACACCTGGTCCAGCATGGCCAAAATCGGTTTCGCCCAGGCCGGGCACGAACAATACGCCGGACCCGGACACTGGAACGATCCCGACATGCTCGTCGTGGGAATGGTGGGCTGGGGAAACCTGCACCCCACCCGCTTGACTCCCAACGAGCAATACACCCACATCAGCCTGTGGTGCCTGCTCTGCTCTCCCCTCCTGATCGGTTGCGACATGGCCCAACTCGATGATTTCACCCTCAACCTGCTTACCAATGACGAAGTGCTCGAAGTCAGCCAGGACCCCTTGGGCAAACAAGCCCGCCGCGTAACCCAGGCCGATAACCTCGAAGTCTGGGCAAAAGAAATGCAAGACGGTTCCCTGGCCGCGGGACTGTTTAACCGCGGCGGGGCCGAGAAAAAAGTCGCCGCCAACTGGTCCGAATTGGGACTCTCCGGCAAACAGATCGTCCGCGACCTGTGGCGGCAAAAAGACCTGGGCGAGTTCGATAATCAGTTCTCCGCAAACGTCGCCCGACACGGCGTGGTCCTCATCCGCCTCCGCCCCTCGGGAAAATAATCTTAATCAAAAGTCCCCTCTCCCTTTGGGAGAGGGCTAGGGTGAAGACAGAATTGCTGATGATTATTATATGCTCTTTTCCTTCTCTATCCATTTCCCCCGAAATCGGATATAATAAAATGCGTCCGCTATGATTGTTAAGGTTGGCAATCCTTGTCTTTTAAGGAGTAAACGATCATGACTCCATTTAACGCCAATTGTTTTTCTCTAACCTCAATGGGTATTCTCTCGGCGGCAATGTTGTTTTCCTTGCCGCTCGATGCTTCCGAAACCGTTTCCCTCAGTTCGCTCGACTTAAGCGCAAGCAAGGTCCAGCAATCCTGGGGTCAACCCCAAACCGATAAATCCGTCGACGGTCATCCCCTTACCATTGGCGGCAAGAAATTCGAACATGGACTGGGCACCCATGCCGTAAGCACTTTGTACATCGATCTAAAGGGCGACGCCCAACGTTTTACCGCCCAGGTGGGCATAGACGACGAAGTCAACAAGTCCCCCGTCTCCAGCGTCGTGTTCCGCGTGCTTGGCGACGGCCGCGAACTGTGGAAAAGCGACGTCATGAAAGCCGGGCACGCTCCGAAAAAAGTCGATGTAAATCTCAAGGGTGTAAAAATACTCCTTTTAATGGTTTCCAACGTCGAAACCGGTATCGCCTTCGATCATGCCGATTGGGCCGACGCTAAAATCGAATACACGGGCAATCCACCGGAAACCATCACATCGCCTCCGGAAGAGCCCGTGATACTCACTCCCCCGACCCCCCTTACGCCCTGCATTAACGGGCCAAGAGTATTCGGCGTTCGCCCCGGCTCGCCCTTCCTCTATGCCGTTTCCGCCACCGGTCGGCGACCGCTTGCCTTCACCGCGGAAAATCTCCCCGAGGGCCTGCAATGCGATTCCAAAACCGGACGCATCACCGGTTCCATTCAAAATCGCGGAGAATATATCGTCATCCTAAAGGCCAAGAATGACATGGGCCGGGACCAGCGCGAACTGAAAATCGTCTGCGGCGACACAATCGCGCTGACTCCGCCCATGGGCTGGAGCAGTTGGAATTGCTTCGCTCGTACGGTCGACGACGCCAAAGTCCGCGCCGCCGCCGATGCCCTGGCCCAAAGCGGATTGATCAACCACGGCTGGACTTACGTCAACATCGATGAAGGCTGGGACATCAAGCCGGGAAGCAGCGACCCGCTCCTCCAAGGCGAGCCCCGCGACGAAAAAGGCATGATCAACGCCAATAAAAAATTCCCCGATATGAAGGCCCTCTGCGATTACATCCACGCCAAGGCGCTAAAAACAGGTATTTATGCCCCGCGCGGACCCTATGCCTCCGACGATCCCCAGGAAACCTCCCGCCTACAGGTAAAAGATATCCAACGCTTCGCCGACTGGGGTTTCGATTACTATAAATTCTATTGGGGCACCTATACGCGAGTAAATAGACAAAAAGGCCTGCCCGGCCTGATAGAAATTTACCAGGTCCTCTTGTCCGCCCTGAACAACGCCCGTCGCGACATGGTCTTCAGCGTCTGCGCCCCGACAATGTTCCGGGAAATGGGCAACGAAATCGGCGGTAATTGCTGGCTCGCAACTCAAGATATTACCGACAGTTGGCCCAGCATGTCCGGCATCGGCTTCTCCCAAACCGGGCATGAACAATCCGTCAAGCCCGGACACTGGAATAATGCCGACATGCTCGTGGTGGGTGTCGTGGGCTGGGGAACTCTTCTCCACCCCACCAGGCTCTCACCCAATGAACAATACACTCACATCAGCCTCTGGTGCCTGCTCAGCTCCCCGCTTTTGTTGGGCTGCGACTTGACCCAACTCGATGCATTCACCCTCAATCTCCTCACCAACGACGAAGTCCTCGATGTCAACCAGGACCCCTTGGGAAAACAGGCCCGGCGCGTGACTCAGACCGATAACCTCGAAGTCTGGGCCAAAGAAATGGAAGACGGTTCCCTGGCCGTCGGACTATTCAACCGCGGGGAAGTTGAAAGCAAAGTCGCCGCCAACTGGTCCGAATTGCAACTGAATGGCAAACAGATCGTCCGCGACCTGTGGCGGCAAAAAGACCTGGGCGAATTCGAAAATCAGTTCTCCGCAACCGTCCCCCGACACGGCGTGGTCCTAGTCCGCCTCCGCCCCTCGGGAAAATAATCTTTGATGGGGTGGCGGTTAAACCGCCGCTCCGATACAACTTGATTATCGCATTGTCGATCCGACTAATGACCGCCGGATACCTTCGTTCCGCTTAACGACTCAGCCTGGCTTAGTTTCGGCCAACTAAAGCCGTAAACGGCCACTAAAGCGAAGCATACCAGCGGCACGATGAAACCGCGGGACATGTCGTACTCGTCGGCAACGTATCCCATCAACTTGGGCAGAACCGCGCCGCCCATGATCGCCATGACGATGAAAGCCGATGCCTTTTTCGCCCGGGCCCCCAGACCGAATATGCCCAGGGCAAAGATGGTCGGAAACATGATGGACATGAAAAAGTAACTTAGAAAGACGCACGCCACCGATAGCCAGCCCAGTTTCAAGAATACCAGGAGGCAGACGGCCACGTTCATAGAGGCGTAGATTCCCAAAACCTTGTGCGCGGAGAACTTTTTCAAAATGCCGGCCCCGCTGAACCGGCCGATCAGGAAAAATATGAATCCCAGAGACGCCAGATAGGACGCTCCATTGTTGCTGATGCAATGGATGCCGTCATCGAAGCTGAGTGAATTCGGATAAGCATCGTGCAAAAGCAATCGGTTGAGGTAAAGCAAGTTCACTCGCTCGGATTGCACCTCGGCTTGAAGATCTTTTTTCGCCCCGGACTTATTCTCCGCTGCGGCTTTCTTTTCCGCCTCGATCCGCGCGTCTTCGTCAGCCTTTTGCGCCATCTGCTTCTGCGTCTTTTCGCTGAGACTGATTCCGCTGAACCGTTGTGGATCGCAGAGAATTTCGCCAGCCTTGACCTTGCTCGGATCCTGCCTCACGATTTTATTCAAGTCTTGGGCCAAAGCGGATCGCAGCGATTTGGAGTCCGAATCGCCTTTATAATCGTCCAAAGCGAGTTTAGTTGCGTCGGACAATTGGCCGTACACAAACGCGGATACCGGGTCCGATTTCCGCTTCAGTTGTTCTGCAAAGGCCGGCAGATTCTTGATGTCGTTTTTATAAAACGCCGTGTTGATTTCAATCCAATCCCATTTTTTCGTCGTTTCCGTGTACCAAGAAGCGGGAATCTCCGGCTCGGACGTCATGTAATTGATGAGGAAGCTGAAAATGCCCGCCTGGGCGGCAACATAGAAAAACTGGGCCGCAACCGCGAATACAAAATGAGGGTGCGACCAAATCGATCGCGAGGAGCCGGTTGTGCCGTCGTCCAGATGATAGTCGTCCTTCGATTTGATGTCTGGAACCTCGGCAAAATAAAAAATGACTGCCAGAACGGCAACCACCGCGGCTATGGCGGCATAAGGAATCCAAAGGGTTTGACTGCCCGTGCTTTGCCCGGCGGCGTCCTTGGAATAAAAAAACAAGCCGCCGATTATCGGACCAAATATCCAGCCCACGCCGTTGGCCGATTGGGCCAGATTGATGCGGGATGCCGCGTAACGCGGATCACCCAACACCGTCGTGTATGGATTGGCGATCGTTTCCAGGAAGGTCAGTCCGGACGCGATGAAACAAACTCCCACCAAAAACGCCCAGAATTTCGCAATTTGCGTCGCCGGAATAAACCACAGTCCTCCAATGGCAACCATCAGAAGGCCGGCGATAATGCCCCCTTTGTAGCCCAGTTTGCTCGCCAGCCAACCCGCCGGCAATGACATCAAGAAGTAGCCCAGGTAATGCGCCCATTGCACGTTCGCCGATTGGGACAAGCTCAAGTGCAACTCTTCTTGAAAATGCTTGTCCATCACGTCGATCATGCCGTTGCATAATCCCCACAGGAGAAACAGCGAACTGACCAGGATAAACGTGAACATCACGTTCTTGCCGTCTTCCATTACAAAGAAGCGATTCTTGGTTGTGTTTGTGTTAGTGTTTGTATTCATGGCTTTTTCGAAAAGGTATCTTGGTTAATTAAATGAGGCATATTTAGCCCCCGGTGAATACACCGGGGGCTCCGTGGAGTTTTTTAATCCGCCATATATCCATGTCGTTTAAAATATCAATTTCAGAACACCCTCAGACGATCTAAATCCCTAGCGCCTTCCGCTTTTCCTCGACGAACCGCACGTGGTGCGGTATATGCTTGGTCACCCGCATTAAAATGGTCTCCAATGTCAGGGGGCCGTATTCCGAATGAATCCCGTGACGTTGAAAATCCTGCTCCGCTATGTCTCCGAGAATTCGTGAAACCTGCCGGCGAATTATTTCCACGACCGCCAGTTCCTCTTCAAGATCGCGCTTTTGATATGCCAGCCGGGCGGCGAACATGTCCGGATCGCCGCCGAATATCGTCGGCTCGTCTTCCGCAATTATCCGCTTGATCCGGTCGGCATAGACAATCTCGAAATCGGCCAAATGACAGACCACTTCCAGGCTCGACCATTTTCCCGGAATCGGCCGGGCAAGCAATTGCTCCCGGGTCAATCCGGCCACGGCCTTTCGCAAAATCCCCGGACCGGCACGATATTCCTCGATCATTTTCTGATAATTCATACAATAAACTCCTCTAATCCTTAGGCTCGTTTGGCTGTCTACGAATCATTAACGCTCGCCCGCCCCCCCTTGTCAAGCAGGGCAAACTATGGCACGTTGGAGATTCGCTGAATCTGAGGGGATATAAACTATGATCAATCAAAAACTGCTGGAAATCATCGTCTGCCCCGTTAGCCGTCAACCTTTACACGTCGCCGACCAGCAGCTTATCGACCGGCTCAATCAAGCCATCAGTGCCGGCCTGGTAAAAGACAGGGCCGGCCGCCCCGCCACCGTCCCGATCCAAGAGGGATTATTACGCCAAGACGGCCTGGTACTGTACCCGATTCGCGACAATATCCCCGTTTTACTGGCCGATGAAGGCATCCCCATGGATGCCGTGCAATGATTTGTTTTGTTCGTCTTTTATTGTGAATCAGAAAACTAATGTCACACACAATAGCCGGCGGCTAACAGCCGCCGGTGGAAATTCGCTAATATTCCGGCAGTCGTTGACCGCCGGCCAGGAACATTGTTTATCTGAGAATCAATAACCCCGGAGCTTGCTCCGGGAGCATTTTATTTTTAAGCGATCTCCGCCATGGCAAACAAAAACATATTCAAAAAAATAATCGACCGCGAAATTCCCGCCCGCATCGTTTATGAAGACGACCTGTGCCTGGCCTTTGAAGACATTCATCCCCATGCCCCCACGCACTTGATTGTCATTCCCAAAAAGGAAATCCCCACCCTCAACGACGTATCGGCCGAGGACGAACGGATCGTCGGGCACTTATTCAGCGTCATGGCCTCCATTGCGGCAAAAAGGGGGCTTACCGGCGGATATCGGGTAGTAACCAACTGCGGTCCCGACGCCGGACAGGAGGTCATGCATCTCCACTTCCACATGCTGGCCGGCCGGAATTTCACCTGGCCCCCAGGGTAATCCAAGGGGTGGCCAGTTTACCGCCCACCGCTCACTATTCTTTTCATCCCTCATCTCTCATCCTTCATCCTTCATCCCTACTCACCCCCCCCCAACGCCTTCTGTTTCCCACCCCCTTTTCATATATCCGTATATCAGCTATACTGCTTTTCCGAAAGGTGTTATTGGATTAGTCTTTGAATAGGTGCAAGGAGTTCCGCAATGGCCACGCCTAATGTGGCGAATCGAAATCCTCGTCCGCGCATGCCAATCGCCTCATCCACATTGCATGATGGTTTGATGAAGCCCATGTCTGCGAAATTGACCCGCGATTTAACCTTGGAAGCCGAATTAACCCGCATCTTTGCCTATTCGCCTTCCACGCGAAACCGGGAAATCCTCATGGGTTATTACGGGTGGGAGGACGGGCAAACTCATACCCTTACCGAAATCGGCGATCGTTTCGGCATCACCCGCGAACGCGTCCGCCAAATCTGCGCTAAGCTGATTAAAAAACTTCCCGCCTCCGGAACTATCTCCGCCCCGGTCTTGGACCGGATCCTGGCCTTGATCGACAAACGCATACCCGCCCCGTCCGAAATATTAGAAGCCGAGCTGCTTGAAAAAGGACTCACGGCCTTGGACATGTCGCTCGAGGTCGTGGCTGCCGCGGCAAAATTGCTCCACCGCCCGCCACGCTTCAAAATTGTTAAAATCGAACAGGGCAAATCCCCGGCCGCGGCCCGCCTAAAAATAAAAACAAAACCAAAACCAAAGCCCGCCCCGGAAAAATCCGCCCTTAAACATGCGGCTAAAGGCTCTATGGCTGTCCGGCCCGATCAGGTCGATGCCGTCCAGGCAATCGCCGATCTGGCGAAAAAAGAAATCTATTTTCACGGACTTGCCACGGTTGTGCGGATCGAGCGGATGATCGCGCGCCGCTATCCGGCCGACCAGCGCCTGGTCCGGCAAGTGCTTCTGCAAATCAACGCCTTCCGCTGGCTCGATGAATCGGCCGGCTGGTTCGTCATCCAGGGCATTGCCAAACACGGTTTGCCCAAGGCAATCGACAAAGTCCTGGCCGTCGCCGGCAACGTAACCGTGACTGAGATGCACGGCGCTTTGAGCCGGAATCGCCGCTTGTGGAAAGAACCTCTGCCCGAAAAAATTCTTTTGGAATATTGCCGGCACATGCCCGATGTGCGAATCGAGGGTAATCGCATCTTTAGCGATCCCTCGCGCAATTGGAAAAAAGTCCTTGCCGGCGTGGAGGCCAAGTTGATCGGCGTGCTTAAAAAACACGGCCCCCTTATGGATCGCGGCGCCATGGAAGACTTGTGCGTCGCGGCCGGCATGAACCGCTTCAGTTTCCACGCCTTTGTATCCTGGTCGCCCGTTATCCAGCAGTTCGGCCACAGCCTTTACGGGCCCATCGGCGCTCAAATCGCCCAGGAACAAGTCGATAATATGCTGGCACGCCGCCGAGCCAACCGGGGATCACAGCGAGTTTTGCACGACCACGGCGTCGCCGAAAACGGCAATGTCTGGCTTAAATACAGGCTTTCCAAGGCCGCCAGCACTTATGCCGTGATCACGATCCCAGCCGTGCTTAAAAAAATCGTCCGCGGCCGCTTCCAACTCCTTGCCCCCGACGGCCGCGACATCGGCACGCTGGCCGCCAAAGACGGCCGGGCTTGGGGCCTCGGCGCGTATCTCCGCCGCTGCGGCGCTAAATTCGGCGACCAGGTCGCTCTGAACATCGATCTCGCCAACCGCACCGCCACTGTGTCCTGGAAAAAAACAAGCGGCCAAAGATCAGGAAAAAGTTAATAGTCGATGGTGGATGGTTGGTGGTTGTCAGGTTTTAGCTAAAAATACGAAGTTATGAGAAAATGACGTGCTGCGTAGGTGATAATAGTTGTTCAATTTGCAATTTTCAATTTGCAATTTTCAATTTGCAATAAAAAAATATACCTGCAAAATGAACTAAAATTTCAACACAAAGACTTGCATCTCCAATCCCTTATCCTTCTCCCTTCCCCCATGAAACTTCCCCCCGAAGGCGCCCGATGGTTGGTCTCGCTCCGCTGGCTGGCCTGCGCGGCCGTCTTCGGAATGACCTGGTTCACCTCCTCCATATTGCGTGTCGTCGCCAACCCCCTGCCGCTATATCTCGTAGCCTGCGCAATGGCGGGCTACAATCTGATCTTTAAGCTCTACCAGCGCGATCCGGCGGCCGGCGAAGGAAACGTCGAACGCAATATCTTCTGGCAAATCGCCTTTGACCTCACCGCCCTTACCTTGCTCTTGTACTTCTCCGATCTGCCCCGAAATCCCTTCCTCTTCTTTTTCGTATTCCACATGATTATCGCGGGCATGTATCTGCGCGGGTCCACGCCCTATTTTTTCGCCGCTTTTGCCACGTGCCTGGTGGGAATCGTGATGCTCTTGGAATACCTCGACTGCATCAGCCGCTTCGCCGTCCGCTATCCTTCCGACACAAACGGCGCGCCCCCCTTGGACGGCCTCTATCTGCTGGGAGTTTTCGCCGCCTTCGCCAGCGCATTGTGGATCGCCGTTTACTTCACCACCTCCATCCGCAGATACGTGGATCGGGCACACGCCGAAATCCGCCAAAAGGAAAAAATGCTCGGCATCGGTCAACTCGTCGCCGGCATCGCGCATCAAATCGCCAATCCCCTGGACGGCATGCAAAACTGCCTAAGACGCATCGGCGATCGCGTGAAAAACGATCCGCACCTCGCCGAATACGTGCAACTCATGGCCGAGGCCCTGGAACGCATCGAACGCACCGCCAAGCGCGTTCAAGCCTTCGCCCGCCCCCGCGGCATCACCCTGCAAAGCACCGACGCCAACCAGGCCGTCGAAGCCACCCTCGAAATGCTCGGCCCCGGCCACGGCAAAAATATCCACATCCGCAGCGAATTGGGCGACGTCGCTCCCGTCCAAGGCGACCCCTATACGCTCCAAGAAGTCCTTTTCAACCTCTGCACCAACGCCTTAAACGCCATGCCCCACGGCGGCACGTTAACCCTCCGCACCTACGCCCTGGGCCGCAAGGACGAAGACCAGATGGGCTCCGTCGCCATCGACGTCTCCGACACCGGCGTGGGCATCCCCCGCCTCAACCTGGAAAAAATCTTCGAACCCTTCTTCACCACCCGCGCCGACTCCGGCGGCACCGGCCTGGGTCTCGGACTCTGCCGCATGCTAATCTCCGAAATGGGCGGCCGCATCGAAGTCCGCTCCGCACTCGGCCAAGGCGCCACCTTCACCGTTATCCTCAACCCGGCTAGTACACAATCCGCGAAAAAAAGCGAATGATAGAGATTAGTTGCATGTTGTCCCTAAACTCATAATAATGAGTATTGTATAATTCATTCGGAAGGGTTTCAAATTATGAAGATCACTGACGATGTTTTTAACATAGCCACAGAAATCGCCCGCCGTTTTGGTGCAAAGCGATTGTTGGTTTTCGGTAGCGTCATTAATCCTGCTCGCGAAGCGCGTGATATCGATTTTGCTTGCGAAGGTGTGCTGGGGTGGAAATTATTTCAATTTGGCGCTGCCTTGGAAGAAGCCTTAAAAATGCCTGTAGACCTTGTGTCGCTCGATGAACACACCGATTTCGGCCGAATGGTTGAATCTCAAGGAAGAAGATTGCTATAAAGAATGAAATGATTAAATGTTCAAACTGTAAATGCGTTATCGATCTTAGGGCCGTTTACGGCCCTTTTCCGCATCGTGGTCTCAGTTCAAGTTTTGCACATATTTTCAGTGAATTTTATTTATTTCGCAGTGATTTTATAGCGGTAAGAAAACGATTGGAGGTGATAACACCCGTCGTTTGACACGTGCAAGAAGATGTTAACCG
>JBEKZY010000250.1:0-7523 GCA_049509395.1 Thermoguttaceae bacterium
CATTATGCCCTACATTCACTGCCCCGATTGCGATGCTGTAAGAACCATGGACACTTCCGCGTGTCCGGAGTGCGGGCGGTGCGCAAATTGCGGGGATAAAGTTGCCGAAGGTGTGCAAAACTGCGATTGCGGATTTCCGGGGGATGAAAAACTTGCCAAATGGATCAACACTCGCTACGGCATCGCGGATGATTTGGTCGAGCAGGAAAAAGCCAAGTGGCAAAGATGCAAAAAACTGGAACCGGTAAAACGCGCCGGGCGGATTCTGCTCTTGGGTTTGTGCGTCTTTCTGGGTGTATTCACCGCCAAGCTGCTGCTGGCCGAGTCGCAGCAATTTATCCAAGTAGTGGTGGGTATGCCGGTGGCCTGTATTCTTGTGCTTTTATACTGGGTCGCTTTTCATGGCATGGGGAGAATTTTGCATTGGATTGCAAGCAAACTAATGCCGCGCGGCAAATAAATCAGAGCCGGGCCGTGTCGGCCCGTTGGAAGTGTGCGTGAATCATCCGGACCGACACGGTCCGGCTCTGTAAAATACAATCGAACCGCAACCGGCCGACCTTCGGTTGGCGCCTATTGCGGCTTTATAAGTTACAGCGTACTGGCCTTTATAAAGTCTAGATTAGATATAAGCGGAAACACGCCGTAGATGCCGCGGGTGAAAACCAGGTTGATGAAATCGTCGGCCTGGAGGATCGGGCCCTTGGGAACGATGATTACGTCGGAGTCGTCGATCCAGATTTCGCCCTTGGGGCAGGGCGTGCGCCCGAACAGGGCCCCTTCCAGGTTGATCATCGTGGCCATCAAGCGCCAGTCGTCGCCGCGGCGGAAAACCACTATCTGCCGCATATTCGCGCCCACCCGCCAGCCGCCTGCCATGGTAATCGCCTGCAAGGCAGTGGTGGGGCCGGTCAATTCAAAGCGCCCGGGGTTGTTCACTTCGCCTTCCACAAATACGTAGCGCGGAGCCCGTTGCGCTAGTATGGGAATTATCTGGATCCCTTGGATATCTTGCAGGTATCGCGCGTTGACTTCATCCTGGAATTCGGTCAGCGTCAGACCTTGGGCCATAACCGAGCCGATGGCAGGCAGCGAAACCGTGCCTTCGGGCGTGACGCGGACAAACTGGCTTTGACCGCCGACGCCGGCCCGGCGGTCGACCGTGGCCCGCAGGTCCTCGAGTTTGGTATTGACCTTAAGCGGCGTGACGGTGATGGAGGGAACTTTGTAATATTTTTTGTAGAGTTCATCCAAGGCGTCGCGGAGTTGGGTTACGGTCCGCCCGGTGGCGTGAACCTGCCCCAGCAAACGCAGCGTTATGGTGCCGTCGGGCTGGATGAGCAGATTGCGATTGAGATCCGGATCGGTGAACGACTCCACGCTGATTTCATCGCCCACGTTGAGCTTATAGGGATCGGGCGTTTCCTCCCGGGTGAGTCGATAGGTCATGTCGAGTTGGTCGTCGACGCGCAAGCGGTACTCGGGCACATGGGCAAGTCGGGCATGCCCGACGTATTCGCCCTGTGCATAGGCCTGCCAATCGATCAGCCGGGCCATTTCCCAACCGCCGCAGCGGCGATATGAACAACATTGGGAACAATCGACGGCGCAAATATTGCACGGGGCGGCCGGGCCAAGGGCCTGGCAGAGCCGGATAGAATTGGGCTCGCACGGGGTAAATGAGGCGTCGCGCGCCGGCATAAAGCCGGCTTGGCGAAGCCCCGCCGAAGTGGCCACACCCGCTCGAGCCCCATCCAGTCTCCGTCCTTCCCAATTCAATCCACCCCAAACGCCTGCCGCGATACACGTCAAAAATATAACGAGCAGCGCGGCACATGTCCGATTGCGAACCTTTCCTTTTCCAGCGACAAGATCGAATTGTTCGGTGTGATATCGCATGGCAATACAAGTTTTAAGTTTTCAGTACTCAGTTTTCAGTTTTTTTATTTGGTATTTGCACGGAGGCGGGAGATGATAATTGGTAGTAATCGCGAAACCGCAAGCGGTTTTTCATCCCTTATCTCTCATCCCTTATCTCTCATCCCTTATCTCTCATCCCTCATCTCTCATCATTTTTGTTATCTCCGCATATCGTATTGCGTGTTGGGAATCCAACCAGTGGCGGCGGGCTGAAGGGCTGGCAAGGGGTTAATGACGGTCGCAGGGGCTTGCCCCGCACCGGCGTTGAAGTTAGTCGGCTTATACTGATTCGAAGCCGGTTGCAGGATCCCCTGCGTTGGAGTCGCCGCGGCCCCGGCTTGATGAATCGCCACATTGCCGGAAACGGCCTGGCCGGGCAGGCTTTGAAGATCTCTCGAAGGATTATATGCCTGTGCGAATGCGTTTTCATCCACCCAATTAACCTTATCGCCGGCGCCGAGGGGCATGTTTTGCCGGCGTGCCTGTTCCATTTGCAGGGCGATGAAAGCCTGCTGTTGGGCCTGCAGGGCCTGGTCGCCGCGCCCCAAATTTTCATAGACCACGGCCAGGTTATGCCAAACGGTCGATTGCTTGTCCAAGGAAAGACTGTATTCCAGCATTTTGCGGGCATCCTCGTAGTTGCCGTTGCGGGCCGACATTACGCCCAGATCGTTGGCCGCCATGAAGTTTTGCGGGCAAACCAATAGCGCCGCCTGATAAAACACAATTGCCTTCGGTCCGGCCGCTTTTGTGCCCGGGCTATTTCCCTTGGCCAATTCCTCGTGCAGTTTGCCCAGCCCGCGCAAGGCCATCGACCCGGCCACCTCGCTTCCCGCCGCTTGGGCGAGTTTCTCTTGGGCAAAGGTGAAGTAGCTTTTCATCGCCGTCAGGCTTGTGGCCGAGGCCATATCGGCGTCTTTGAGGACCGGGGTACTATGGCCGGCAATGATAGCAGGCAAATCCAGATCGGCTTCCAACCGGACGCCGCCGGCGAGAAAATCTTCCGCCTCTTTCAATGCCGTAAACCCGGCCGCCAACGACTTGCCGTGGTTTTTCGTCTGTCCATCGGCATCCAGGCCTTGCGCGACCAAACGCAAGGCGGCAATTAATTCCGACCGAGCCGCAAAATAGGCTCCTCGACCGGCCAGTTCTAAACCGTGGCGCGTTTGCTGGTCGGCCTGTCGGGCGATGGATTCCAACTGCTCCGAACGGACCGGTGAATCGTTTTTAGCCACCTTCTCATTTGACAAAGGTTTTGTCGAAGGATAGGCCGGTTCCCGATCGGTTGTTGGAGCTTCGGACCGGTTTTCCACAGTCGTACTTTGAGCGGCCGGGGTAGATTCTGCCGAAGAAACCGAGTTTGCCGCAGCCTCGTTTGTCTTCGACTCGGGAGATGAAATCGGGTTGATAGTGGTTTCGTAAGGTGACGCCGTTTGTTCATTAGCCGCTTCCGCAGTATTTTTGGCGAGAGGCAATTCCTTAGGCGTCCATATAGGCGGAGAAGAATCGTCCGACGATTCACTGAAATCTCCCTCGGCGACTATGCAGGAAGGAGAAATAGACGCCAATTGAGGCTTCTCGACTTGCTCCGGAGCGGCTAATTTTGGCCCATTGGTGGAATCGTCCGGATCGGTTTGCAGGGCAGGACGCACCGCGGTCAATATTGGTTGAGTCTGCGTGTCGCTAGTTAGCATACAGCGTGCCGAATCCCCCGCCGGAAGCAAGTTTGGCGGCGAGGAGTTGGCGGCTGGATCGTTTCCCGGTGTCCGCGGGCAAAAATATATCGATCCCAACCAAGGCAATGCGACCAGGAGCAGCCCTACAACAAAAGTCTTCGATCGGCTCAGCACAACCTGCACAAAGCGATTCATCGTTATTCCGTGTTCTGCCATGAATAATCGGTAATCTATTGTCATAAAGCCCGACAATCCCTGCGGGCAGTTATCATTTTGACAGATCGGCCGATAATTTCGATTGCGCTGAAGAAAAATCGTCTTTCGGGGCGCTACAGATCATGTCTGGGCCGAACAGCCGTTAAAGAAGGATTAATTGGAACACGGCAACCGTTACTTCTGGCATATGCCTTTAAACCGGACGCTCGGTTTCCGGCGATTTGACCCGAAAATCCGGTCTAAAACATGCAAACGGAAGGCTTGATCTTCTTCCCTGAGCGGATAGGCTATTGATATGCTTTTATTCAAGAAAAAATTCCTTCCCGCGATACGCGCCGGTCAAAAAACCCAGACCATCCGACTTTGGAAATACAGGAAGATGCGGTCCGAGCAGCGCAGTTACATCCCCGGCGCCGGATATATCAGGCTGACAAAGGTCGAAGAGGTGCAACTCGACGCCCTTACCGACGACGACGCCCGGCCTGACGGTTTCGAAACGGCCGACCAACTCCGCGAAGAAATCGTCCGCCTCTACCCCCGGCAGTTGGCCGACGGTTATCGGGCCTATCGCATCATTTTTACCCTATTGCCGCCGGAAGAACAGAAGAAAAAGTAGGTGGTAGGTGGTATGTGGTAGGTAGTTATTATTTTTTGTATTTTTTTGAAGCTCGTATAGACAATAGAACTCCAGTTTAGCCCGGTTGCTTGCAACCGGTGTAAATGCTGAAAACTCCGGGCACAAATGCCCGGGCTAAACTAAAACCTTGCGAACTCATCCCTCATCTTTTATCCTTCATTCCTTCAAAGGTTGAGCATCTTCAGCACTGTTTCGGTCAGATCGAAGATGGATTGGGTTATCGCTTGCGGGTCGCGAGAGATGACCATCGCCAATCCGCTCAGGATGAGCAATCCGGAGAAAAAGAGGCTCAGTCCGCGGGGATTGCGCGACACGGTTTCCTGACTTAGCGCCACGGCCAGTCCTTGTTCCAGGCGGCGCCACCCATGAAGATCCTGACTTCCGCCCACCGATTTTAGCGACACATTCCGCATGATGCGGAAATTATCGACGGAAAGCTGCACTTGCAGATTGGGCAAAACCAGGCTGTCGCCCGCCCAACGTGCATCGCTGTCCAGCCCAGCGACCACCTCGGCCAGGATTGGTCGGAGTTTATCCGCGGAGATATTATAAATCACCAGCCGGGGGTGCATCATCAAGATGCCCATGGCTACGCACAGGCCGTAAAACGTAAGCACCATTACCCAGGCCTTAGGACCGTAGTGCATCACCGATGCCTCAGGCAGAAACAGGTCGAATGGCCCGACAATCAACATGCCCATTATAGCCAAGGCCAAAGCGGCGGCGTCACGGCCCCCGGAGACCATCAGCGGCCGGCGCGACAAGTTGATCATTCCCAACAACAGCAAATACATAGCCACCGGCCCAAAGGCCAGGGTTAATCGAAAGGGGTCCATAAGAGAAACTCCAAACATCCTACAAGACTCCAGCTACCATCTATCATATACTATCCACTATCCACCGTCCGCTGTCCACCGCCCACTTGTCACTCATAGATTTCTTTTTTTGCCGGCGGTTTGCCATTTCCGCGGACGGATTGAACGCGGCGGATTTCGGCATGGAGCTTGGCCTGTTCGATAAGGCATTTTTGCCTTAACTGGCCGAAATGATATTGGGTCGCCCAGATGTCGGCGCCCGCCAACAATGCCACCCAAACGACCAGTAGCAGCGCCGCCGCCCAATAGATGATGAAAAAAACATGTGAATTTATCCACCGGGCAAGCAACTCGCCGACTAAAATTATTACCGCCAGGATGCCCAGCATCGCGCTGGTTTGTATGCGGCGACGGAATTGGCGGCGATAAAAGTCGAGTTCGCCGGCGGCCAGATCGGCCAATTGGGCCCTGCGCCAACTCAGCACATGCCAATACATCAACCCCAAGGCGACCGATAAGAGCAATGCCGATATGAGCGATGTAGTCCAAATGTCCATTGATTTTATTGAATATCAAATAATGAATGAATGTCATTAAGCCCACGGGCTACAACCCGTGGGCTTGGCTGTTTTAACCAATTTTACTTGGCGTTTTTCAACCATTCGCTTAGCACCCAGCCGACCTTAGCCAGGCTGAGGGCCGAGCAATTCTCGGGCGTATCGGCACGCGTGTGCCAGGGGGGATAATCAAAGTCGATCAGATCGATGCAGGGAATTTTACCTGTATTATGCAACATAACATGGTCGTCTTGCACGTCGAATTTGGGACGTGGTATGAAATCACTGACACCAAATCTGGCCGCGGTCGCCCAAACGGCCTCGACCAGCGGCCGGGTGTCTTTCCATCCCAAACTATTTCGCTCTTCGTAGATTTGCAGATCCTTGTCGCTTATCATGTCCAAGAGCACGCCCCATCGATAGCGATATTTGGGCGGCTTATCGACATAATTTCGTGCGAAATATTCCGATCCCAGAAAAAAGCGGCCATCCGGAACGAACATGAATTCCTCGGCGTCCAAGAAAAGGAAATCGATGCCGTATTTACCGTCGATCTTGGCGATGTCGTGCGCCAATTCCATCAACAGCGCCACCCCGCCGGCATCGTCGTTTGCGCCGACAAACACGCCCCGAGGGTCGCTTTTATCCATCAATGGAAAAGGCAAAGTATCGTAATGGGCGCACAACAGTATCCGCTGGCTTTTCTCCGGATGCCAATGCACGATAATATTGGCCATATTAACAGGCGTTTTATCCAAGGGATGGGGCGTTTGAAAGCGTTGAAACTCGACTTCGCCGCCCAGTTTTTTAAAATGCTCGGCCAGGAGTTTTTGCTGCGCTTCCATGCCGGGCGATCCGCTCGGCCTCGGTCCGATGGCGCACAATTGCTTGAGATACTCATAGGCCCGGCCGCCGTTGAAAGGGATATCCTCCAAGCGCAACACTGCTGGGGCGGGCGCGGCATTATCATCCGATCCGTGGTGGCCGAAAATCAATATTCCGCCCAGAATGACGATGGCCAAGACAATCGCCGAGTAGAGCATCAACGTCTGAATAGGGTGTTTCTCGGAATGCGAAACGGGCCGTATCTTCATGACCGATCCCTCCGCGATCGAGACGGTAAACTGCCGGTCTGCCGATGCCATGCCTGTGCGATCCCCATGAGTGCGTTTTTTAAGGCTTTATAAGAACGATTTCGTGCAATTTGCACAAAGTGGAATTTCCAATTGCCGCCCATCCTTGTGCAATTGCCGTACTCGGCGATAAGCCGCACAGTTCCATATCTCGCGAATCGAAGTGTTTTCATCCACGCGGCCTAATATACATTGTCCGTCGTAATCCAAACAACACAGCGAGACCTCGCCGCCGGCAAGCACGGTCAAGTTTCTCCACAGGCGCTGGCACGGTTTGCGCAGGCGGTTTGCGGTTTTGGCTTGCTCGCCTGTTCCCCAGTTGTGAATTGTACTGAAAGAGAATCCGTCGACGATATTTTTCAACGGCCGCATGGTTTCTTGTTTATCGGACGTGCTGCAACAAGTGATGTGGACTTTCAGCCGGGAATGCGAAGTATTTCGCATGGCAATCAAATCCTTGATGTTTTGCATCACGGTTTCAAATTGCAGGGGCACGCGAATCCGCTCGAATTCCTCCTTTGAGGCCCCGTCGATGCTGATTTTTATCTCATCCAATCCGGCCTCGATCA
>JBEKZY010000251.1:0-7470 GCA_049509395.1 Thermoguttaceae bacterium
TCCGCCATTCGTTCGCCTCCAATCTCGCCGCTGCCGGAGTCGATCAGCGGATCATTGATAAATGGATGGGACACCAGACCGAAGAAATGCGAAAACGGTATCAGCACCTCTACCCCGACCAGCAGCAGCAGGCGATTGATTCAGTATTTGGTGGGAATGGGAAGTAGACCATGGTTCTTGATGCGTTCCAACTCGTCATGAGAGATTTCCCACTCGTCCGCATCACCACGGCCTGTGGGACGTTTCCGGGCTTTGACTCGTTGCAGACGGCACCACTCGCGGACCGTGTATGGTTTCTTGCCCAGGATCTCGGCGACCTCAACAGTTGAATACCAGTCTTTGACGGTTCGCTGTGTGACAACAAAGTCGCGAAGTTCGGTGAGCGTCGCGGTTGTTGCATCCTGCTGCTCTTGCACCCGGAGCAGTATCGCCGCGATGCCGTCTAGGATGGCTTCAAGTCGTTCCAGCCTGTCGGAGCTTGCCTGCCCCAGTTCAACCGTCAGGTTGTTGGGGCCGCATCTCGGCAGTGGGGACTGTCCGTCTGTGCTTTTTTGCCGAACCCTATCTCGCAATCTTGCCGTGGTAAGGCACTGAACATCACTGCCGGTCGCTACTCTGGGAGGCATTGTCACTCCTCTTCCGCCATTCTTTGTCGCAGAACGCTCTTGGAAGCCAGATCAATCGCTTTGTCCTCGTCCCCCGCCAAATCCGCCTGCTCCGTGGCGATCTCCAACTGAACATCCTGCTGCACTCGCTTGATCTCTTGCTCGTCCAGGACGCGGGCAGCGGTTCGCCACTCGTAACTCTTGAATTCCATCCCGCGCTTCTTTAGACCATCAACCACCTTGGCCTTGTCTGCCTGTGTTACGGCACTGGGGGTGGTAAAACAAAAGTCGATGCCGCCGAACTGGCCCTTGTTGCGAGGGTCTTCCCGCCGCAGCCAGCCCCCCTCAACCAGTTCGTGCAATGCCTTGCCGGCTGTATCCCGGTTCACGCCCAAAACATATCCCAGACCGGCCACCGTCCAATGGGCGGTCAGTGTGAATTGCTGGCCTTCAGTCAATTCGGGCCGCAAGGGATCGACTGGTCTGAGCCGCCAAGTGCCGTGCATCCGCGCGTGCGAGAAAAGGGCCAGCCAGGCTTTTGCGGCGCGAGGGGACAGGGTGACGAACGGGTCACCCCGGGCCTTGTCGGGGGCCGGGCGGGGGATGAGCGAGAGCAAGTCCTCTACCGTGCCGTGCGTACGATTGCACGCATGGTCGGCTTTGCTGGTGGCTATGGTTGTAATCGTGTTTTCCACTATAATGTCATCCCGTGCTGGGCGATGGTGAGCCTGGCTCTGGCGAGCCAAGGGCGAGGCACCCCGCCTCGCTACAGATATAGCGGGACGAACGAGGTATCCTGGGATACTTTCGGCGTATCAGGGCAAAACTTTCGGAAAGCTGCCCAGTTTGACATCGGGCATCCCTAAAATGAGGGAACGGCGAGGATCTACGCAATGGCAGCAATGATTGAGAAATACGAACGGAAGCGGGTCATCCTTGCGCAGGTGCGGGACGAGTTTCGCAGGCTTTCAATTCAGTATCCGCCACTTTACCACGAGCGGTTTTATTCACCGCTCAATGTCTCGGAGGCGGGGTGGAAGGAGTTCGTAGCAGCAGCAGAAGAGGTCTCTGGGCCGTTCCCATCGACCAGGAGGCAGCCGTGGGAGCATTGGTACGTCGAGCCGAAAGGAAGGTGGGCTGGACGTTTCTATGGCGCCGAGGACGGATTCATGGAGTTTCAATCGTTGTGTAAGAGTCTTTCACACATCCTTTCTCCAGTGGTGACGCTCTGGCCGGAAGTGACGGAATGGATTCGAGTGCTTCACGAAATGGCTGAAGACTGCCCTAGTCCTTTGCTGTGGGCTCCACGAAGGATTTGGAAGTTTCCACCGGAGACAATTCTGGCTGCCGGGGGCATAGTTGGGCACCCACTCCGCGAATGGGCACCTGTTCGGCCACCATGTGCTCCATATCCAAAGCATCCTCTCCGGCGCGCCCTTGCGTTCAACCTGTTTAGCTCATCTGTCGCGGCGATTGAGATTATCTTAGCCCCCGAGAAATCGCTTTTTATAGGTGACATTCAGCCAGAGGATCTGCCGGTAGTTCTTCCCAGGGAGGAGTTGCCCTCTGCCGAAGAGAGCCAAGTGAAGATCGAGCCGGACGAGCAGAAATTAGTATTGAGTGACGACAAGGACTTCTTTCCTTTTCTTTTTAGGAAGGCCGGTGACCGTTGGATTGTACGGTTCTGGACTGGGGAGAAGATGGAAAAGGCGATTGTTGGTAAACTCAAAGGTTGCTCCCATTACCAAAGGCTATTGACGAGCCCAGGCAAGTCTATTCCTGCGATAGCGCTTGATCCACCTAAGATGTCGGATCTAACTGACGATCCGTCCTTCATGTCAGAGGATGAATACAATCGAGAGATCCGGTTCGAGGGGGATGACCGTCGGAAGTACCACTGGCCCGATGACAACGATGACCTAAACAGGATAAGAGAGCATAGGGAACTCGTCCTTCGCCAGATTCGTGACGAAAGCGACGATGCAAGACACACAGAATTGAAGGAGATTCTCAAGGAGATGGACAACAACATCAGGGAGTACTTCCACGGTATCGAGGACGAAGCTAGAACGACGCAGGCATTCCGAAGGGTGAAGAGGGTGATGTGGAATGCTCGGGACGCAATGAAAAACGGTGAAAGCCTGCCTGGGTTTCTGGAACATTTGCGCCGGTCATTTCAGGAGGTGGGACAGGGCTTTCTGTACGACCCACGACCTCCGGTGAATTGGGAAACCTGATTCCGTTCTGGCCTTGCGGCCATTGGAACGGCAGATCGCCATTCATCGGCGTCACCGCCGCCGAGCCGCCCGCCGTAGCACCGCCGCGCTCTGATGGCAGTTCTTCAACGGCTGTAGAGAGTCAGTGCAACGCTCACCTGCACTAGCCCGAATGCCGTACCACGCGGCGCCCCGCCACAGTCGATGGGTTTGTTCCCCGGTCGCGGATGGCAATTCTATGACGGTTACTCTGAGCGAGTGCCCGCTCGTGGCGGCGTAATATTCACCGCCGTTCTTTGCTTCCACGCGATTTTCTCGTGTGATACTCCAAAAGTATCCACAGATACCCGGTTTGTGCTGCTTTACTGTGTGGGATCTGCCACCAAGTCCATCAGGGTTGATGGTGGGCGGTCTCGATCTTAAATGGGTGTAGTTATGCCTGACACAGAGTTGATGGAACGAAAGTCGGAAACGCTGCCGGAAACCCCGCCGCGGCGGAGCATCGCCAGCGCAGGAGATTCAGCGCCAGAGACGGCGAATTTCCCCCATAGTGCCGAAAGTTTCGCGCGCAAAACTTCGGGCGGGCCGGTGAAGGATGTCGCCGATTGGGACAATCAGGCAGTTCTGGCAGGCGTGAAGGCGGAGTGTGCCGAGATTCGTGCAATCGATGCCAATTACCCCGGCAAGTATCACAGACTCGGAACCCTCATCCATGAATCCACCAAGCGTTTCAGCGCCGATTCGGTACGTCAGACGCTGCGTGCGGAGGGAATCAGCAAGACCACGGCCCACTGGGCGGTGCGGATTGCGGAGCTATACACGTACGAGCAAGCGGTTCAGTTCGCGTCCGTTCGGGCAATTGTCAGAACCTTGCCACCCAAACAGTCTCGAAGCAAGAAGGCTGATGTGAAGCCAAAGGGTGGCGGCGACCACCAAGCTACCGCGCCGCACGAGCCTGTCCAAGTCCTGCCACCGGCGGTTGCCGACGAGACTATTTTGGAATCGTTCATCCGGCTTGGAATAAAAGTCATGGAACTGTTTGGGGACGAGGCGCTCGATCAAGCCGTGGAGCAAATCAAGGCCCACGTTCCCGAGACGTTCGAAGAAGCTTTTGCGGAGGTTTGATGTGGCCATAAGAATTGCAGTAGGGGATGCACGCCAAAAGTTGCGACTCATGCGCAGCGAATCCATCAATTGCGCCATCTCCTCTCCACCCTACTGGCTGAAACGCAACTACAATGCGGGCCCCGACGAACTTGGCAGGGAGCCGACAATCCAAGCATACATCGACAATCTTTTGGGGGTCATCGACGAGGTCTACCGGATTCTCCTGCCCCATGGGTCTATGTGGTTGAACGTCGGTGACTCATACATCACCCAAGCTGGCACGTCACGAGGACAACGCTATACCGAGCCAGGCAGGATCAAGAACGTCAATAATGGCGAAATGCTCATCAAGGGCAACGAGTTGCCGCACAAATCCCTGTGCCTGATCCCCTATCGTCTTGCGATAGCGATGCAAGACCGAGGATGGATTGTGCGTAACGTCATCATCTGGCACAAACCGGCCTGCATGCCCGAAAGCGTGCAAGACCGTTTCACCGTGGACTACGAGCCTCTGCTATTTTGCACCAAGAATCCACAATATTACTTCCGACAGCAGCTTCAGCCGTATTCTGACGCAACTCTGAAGCGGTGCAAGAAATACATCGAGAACGGGGAGGCGTTCGATCCCGCTCGACACAAAGTCGATCCGAGTTGTCCCACCCAAGCCCCGACCAAACTCTTGGAACGTCTCGCCAAGAACTTGGCAGTTCCTGGGCGGTCGTGCCACACGATGCACCGTGACCGTGCCAATGGTAACGGCCAGGACGTGTTTAGCGCCGCCGGGGCCAATATGAGGTCTGTCTGGCGGATTTCCACAGCGGGCTACCGCGGAGCCCATTTTGCCGTATTTCCGGAGAAACTTGTCGAAATCTGCATCAACGCCGGTTGTCCTGTGGGTGGAACAGTGCTCGATCCTTTCGTCGGAGCGGGAACTACAGCGATCGTTGCGGAACGCATGGGCCGGGACTTCTATGGCATCGAGCTAAATCCGGAATACGCACGGCAAGCGACGGAACGGATACTGGAGGCCCGATCGCGGCGGACGAACGAAGCCGATGGCGCTCGCGCCGGGTCGTCGCCAAACGGCGTCTCCGTCGTGGAACCGACCGACGACGGTGGGCTGACTTTCGGAGAGGAACTGGATCGCACATGCTTCCGAGGCGACGGGTCCCGCGGCGCGGACGCGGCAGCCGCATACGTTGAGCAAGTCGGTTCCTTACCGTACGCCGCCCGCGTCTTGGCGATGATGGGCATCAGAAGCGGCGATAAGGAGATGCTACAGAACGCACTAAAAGAGATGATCCTCGCCGCCCAAATTATCTTGAGCCGCGCCGAAATCAACGAAATCGTGGCTCCAGCACCCTACTCTGACAATAAACCAAAGAAGCGGAGAAATGCAAACCGTCTTGACAATTGCCATACCGACTGCGAGCGCACGCCGCGAGAAATTGCCGCCTTGGGCCACAAGGTGATGCTCATCGATCTTGACCCAGCCTTTTGTGAAGCGGCAAATACTGTTGTTCATGCCGACAAAAGCTTTTCGCCGGCCGAACGGCTTCCCCGTATCGATTGGAGTCATGAGGAGTTTGTCGAAAATGAACGTTCTTGAGCGAAGGATGCTGCTGTATCGCACGCCGAGCCACATCACCAAGGCCCTACTGGAACGGGAAATCTTCCCTGGATCTATCTGGGAGCCCGCAGCAGGCAAGGGCGACATCGTGACGGTGCTGCGGGAATGCGGCTACGACGACGTTCGTTCTTCGGACATAAACGATTGGGGCTATCGACCGTGCGACATTGATGATTTCCTAGTGAGCAAGAACAGGTCCGATTGCTTGGTCACCAATCCGCCCTACATCCTGAAGTGGAAGTTCCTAGCGCAAGCTAAACGGCTAATCCACCACAAGATCGCCATGCTATTACCTCTGGAAACCGAGTACACGAAGACGTTCGCTCGTCTTCATCAATCAGACCCAGACTTTCCGTGGAAAGCCCTGTACTCTTTCCTCGAACGCATCCCTTGGGTCAATCTGAAAAATCCTGGGGGCAAGATCAAGTTCGGTTGGTTCGTGTTCGAGCAGGGATACACAGGAAACGTGTTGCGGGAAACGATCAGTTTTCGTCGGCGACGCTTACTATAAATGAGGAGGCTTTACGATGAAAAACTTGATTGGTTCAAGAGAATTGTGACAAATGGCAGGCTTATATGCGGCTGTCGAAATGGCTGAAATGCTGGGAATTGACAAAGCGGCGTTTTACCACCAACTCCAGACAGGCTGTTGGCCTCGTCCAAAGAACAAGGTCGGTCGAGGCCGTCGTTGTTATTACGTTATTACACAAAAAAAAGAAGTGGCCAAATTGCGAGTAAGAATGAACAAACCCTGTACCTGGATTCATCAGGAGTCCTGGTCAACGTGACCCAATCCCACAACCCAAAGGTGGTGCATGAGACTTCTTGAAACCCCAACGGGCCTTGACGAGTTGATCGCTGAGGCGACGAATCGGTATCGTGAACTGGTTAGTACAGAGCGACAAACCGTGACCAACTATTGGGAATTTGGGCGGCTACTGAATCGTATCCGCCCCAACCACCTCGGAGATTGGATGGAATTCCTGAAAAGCCAGGGCTGGTGCTACTCGCGGGTCAAGCGAGCGGCACGGATCTATGCCACTTACGAGAGCGCTAAACACTGCCAGGATCTCACACTGATGGATGCCCTCGGCTACAAGGACACGAGCGTCCTCCCTCCTCGGTGGAAATGTGATGACGAGTTGCAGGAAGACACCCCGCAACCTGAAGGTGAAGAGCAACCAGAAGTGCTGTCAGTCGTCGAACCGCCCATCGAAGCCTCGCTGACCGTCGACGGTAACGACGATGGATCCGGGGATGTCGAGGATGATCAAATGGGTGGGTACAGCGCGGCAGCAGAGAAACAACTGGCCGAGTCGCTGGGCATTTCGGAAGACGAGTACAAAAAAGCCTACAACTACATCGCATCATTCGACGACCCTCTTCGGGCGTCGTCCGTGCTGAACTGTATTATTATCGACATGGTAAGAAAATGGACGAATGATCTCACTTCTCTGTTAACGCTGCCGGGCAGGGCAAACCCAAAAATTGCATTTGGACTATTAACGCCACCATTCCCGTCCGGCTTTGAGTTAATCGGTAAAGGAAAGGAATGAACAATGGACGGATTTGTGCCAGTCTTGCAGCACAACACAGATGGCCGTACCTGACGGATGTGCTGCGCCGCCTTCGGGCAATCGCACCCAACGACACTGCCGCCTTGGAGGCCCCGCTGCTGGATCGTTGGCTGACCGACCATCCCGAGCATCGGGTGGAGCAGCGGGAAGAAGAATCTCGCGAGGCCCAGCCTGCTGTCGTCGGAAACGAGCCGCTCGCCGCATCGCCGCCACTGTAAACAACGGTTGAAAACCGTGGCGCGTGTGGGTTGAAAAGTGTAGCGCTCAGGATGAAAGATGGTTCTATTGTAACTCCGATGTTAAGGGAAAGAAAGTAGTCTACCCTGACCTAGGTC
>JBEKZY010000252.1:0-7437 GCA_049509395.1 Thermoguttaceae bacterium
GAAAAACATCGTCCGCTTCGGTCAAATCGGGCAACAAAAAGGCAATGTAAATGTAGATCTACCTCTCGCACTCCGTGTAGAGAGTCATGAATTATTCTACATCTTGCAGGGGGCCGTTGTTGCTCGCCACTTTTTAATTGTCAAAGTCCCAACTTTATGTCATCTAATGTATTGTTATCCACATTTCTGAGAAAATTGGAGGATAATTCTTGAATAAATGTCGCAACACCTTATGGGATAAAGAGTTGTGGATTTAAATTGAATTTGCCACCAATGGCGAAAAATGATCCCAACCATGTTTTAAAACCGCAATCTGATCGACCGGCGGCAGCCTTTTGCGCCTCTTCGGGCGAGATTACTTAAGTTTACCCGAGTTCGTTCTATTAGGCAGCCAACTTTTATGGTTGTGGATGTTGGGGTGGCAGTTGTACTGCCACCCCGGTGCAACAGTGCAACTGCCGCCACAACTTATCTCACACGAGTAGCTCTGGCCGCCTACTTGGATTATTATTATTATTGATCCGTAAATTCTCTAGGAATACATTATTGGAAGGTGATATGATGAGGCAATCGTTTCAACCAGGGAACATTTATTTTCACAAAAAAGCGGAATTCTTTTTCATGGGAATATTTCGAGGCATTTTCGGATTTTTAATCCTTGCCCGGACTATTGCCGGTTTTGCAGCGGATGTTTCCTCCGCGGACTTGGAAAAAGGATTCGCCAATCCGCCCATGGAGTCGCGGATTCACGCCTACTGGTGGTGGTTGAACGGCAACGTCACTCCGCAATCGATTACCCGCGATCTCGAGCAAATGAAAAAATTAGGTTGGGGCGGAGCGGCGATTTTCGACGCCGACGGGGCCAGTCAATGGGGAAATCGCACCGTTCCCGCGGGGCCAACCTTCGGCAGCGATCAGTGGCGCAGTCTTTTTCTGCATACCCTTCGCGAGGCCGACCGCCTGGGTTTGGAATTGAGTTTGAATATTTTAAGCGGTTGGAATCTCGGCGGTCCCAATGTTCAGCCGGATACGGCGGCCAAAATTGTCGTCTGGTCGGAGACTCAGGTGGCGGGTGGAAAGAAAATCGATCAATCGCTTCCCACCCCTAAACACGACAAGCGATTTTATCGCGACATCGCGGTCGTGGGCTATAAAGTCGATGCCTTCCGACAGTCGTCGGGCGAAAAAGTCACTTTTAAAATGGCGGCCATTTCATCGCAGCCGGAACATCCCACGAAAATGGCCGTGGATGGCGATCCCCAAACATTTTGGGTCTCCGCGGGAACCCAACCCGGCGAAGGCCCCACCCCAAAAAGCCCGGTCTGGTTGGAGTTCCAGTTCAGCAAGCCCGTGACTATAAGCGGCATTAGCATATTGGGCCGGCCGGGATACGGGCCGCAAGAGTGTGAACTTCAAGCCTCGTCAAATGGTCGGCCGCTGGTGAGCGTCAAGGAATTCAACGTGCACGACGGCCGCACCACGCGCATTGAATTCAAGCCGGTGGAGGCCGATACTTTCCGGCTTTTAATCAGCAGGGTTTACGAGCCTTATTATCCCGATCAGCCCAGAAACGCGCAGGTCGCCGAGATCACGCTGCACGGGGAGAATCAGAATTGGCCCGGGAAAAAAATCGAGCGAAAACCTATTCGCGATCTTCCCCTAAAAATCGCTTCCAAGGAATTAGCCTGGTCTTGTCCCGACTGCACGCCGCTGCTGATGGATGATCCGCCCGAACCAGGGGAAGAAGACACGCACATTCGCGACGTGCTCGACCTGACAAAATTCATGGATGCCCAAGGGCGTTTGCTTTGGGATGCGCCCGATGGCAAATGGGAGATTCTCCGTTTCGGCTATACCTTAACCGGCGCCCAGGTATCCACTTCCAGCGGCGATTGGAAGGGATTGGTCATCGACTATCTCGACCCGGATGCCTTTCGCACTTACTGGAAGCAGGTTGTGGAGCCCTTGCTGGCCGATGCCGCTCCCTGGGCGGGAAAAAGCCTGAAATATCTGCATACCGACAGTTGGGAATGCGGCGGCATGAATTGGACGAAAAACTTCCCCCAGAAATTCCGCGACCGCCGGGGCTACGACCTCTTGCCATTTTTGCCCGTTTTAGCCGGTCGCATCGTGGAAAACCGCGCCGTTAGCAACCGCTTTCTCAACGATTTCCGCAAAACCGTGGGCGATTGCATCGCCGATAATCATTACGGCCTGTTCGCCGAATTGGCGCATCAACATAAACTCGAAATCCATCCGGAATCGGGCGGCCCGCACGGCGCGCCCATCGACGCCCTGAAATGTCTGGGGCGAAACGACATCCCCATGATGGAATTCTGGGCCCGATCTCCGCAACATCGCGTCAAAGATGAAGATCGCTTCTTCGTCAAACAGGGCTCTTCAGCCGCGCATATTTACGGCAAGAAATTGGTTAATGCCGAAGGATTCACCAACATCGGACTGCAATGGGAAGAATCGCTGGGCAACAATCTGAAGCCGGCCTTCGACTACGCCGCTTGCGAAGGATTGAACCGCCTTTATTGGCACGCCTTTACCTGTTCGCCGGATGAAACCGGCTTGCCCGGACAAGAATACTTCGCCGGCACGCATTGCAACCCCAAAGTTACCTGGTGGAATTATTCCGGCGACTTCGTCAAGTATCTAAACCGCTGCCAATACCTCCTTCAGCAAGGCTTGTTCGTGGCCGATGCCTGCTATTATTACGGCGACAATGTGCCGAATTTCACGCAGTTGAAAAGCTCCGATCCGGCCCGGGTCCTGCCGCGTTACGATTACGACGTGATAAACGAAGAAGTCCTTTTAAACAGGATGCAAGTTCGCGACGGCCGGCTCGTGTTGCCCGACGGAATGAGTTATCGGGTCATGGTCCTTCCGGGCCATCAAATTATTTCCTTGGAAGCCCTCCGCAAATTAGCCCAACTCGTGAAAGAAGGGGCCACGATTATCGGCCCCAAGCCGCTGTCCGTCACCGGCTTAAAGGATTATCCTTCCTGCGACGTGGAATTGGCCGAATTGGCCAACCAATTATGGGGCCTAAGCGACGGCCGCACCGTTACGCAAAACATCTACGGCAAGGGCCGGGTGATCTGGTGGAAATCGGCCAAAGACATCCTCGCCATCTCCGGCGTCCTGCCCGATTTTGAATGTTATGGCGACGGACCCCAAGACGCCCTTAATTACATCCATCGCACGGTCGGCGATATCGACATTTATTTCATCTCCAATCCCTCTAATCAAGCCAAATACTATCAATGCACGTTCAGGGTCGCCAACAAGGCCCCGGAATTGTGGTCGCCCGATACGGGCGAAATTCGCCGCGGAATACTTTATGTATGCCAGAAAGACAATCGCCTTACCATGCCCATGTATTTCGAGCCTTATGGTTCGACGTTTGTAGTGTTCCACCAACCGGCCGGGCCGCATTTCACCAGCCTGGCTAAAGACGGAAAAACCTTGTTCCCTTATGCCTTGGGCGCACAAATCACTTCACCCGTCGAAGTTTTCGCCGATAAAGACGGACATGCAGTGATCGAAACAGTCGACAAGGGAAATTATGAATTAAACAACGAGAAAGGGCAAACTTTCCGCGTTGCCGTCGCCGAACCACGGTCGCTCAACGTGGAAGGACCCTGGCAAGTCCATTTTGCACCGGGCTGGGGCGCTCCGGAATCAATCGAGTTTACAACCTTGAAATCCTGGACCGAAAACGAGGATCCCAACATAAAATACGTGTCCGGAGCGGCGACCGATAGCCGGGACATCGACATTCCAGCCGAAATGCTGGGGACTGTCCCGATTTTCTCGTCAGAGAAAATGGGACTGTCCCCTTCTGGCCGTTTGGAACTTGATCTTGGCGACCTCCGCGAGTTGGCCGAAGTATCTGTCAACGGCCAATCGTTGGGCACGTTATGGAAAGCGCCTTTCCGCATCGATATTGGTTCCGCGGCCCGGGCTGGAAAAAATCATCTAGAAATTCAAGTGGTCAATCTCTGGGCCAACCGGCTCATAGGCGACCAGAAACTCCCGCCCGAACAGCGTAAAACAAAAACAAATATCACCAAGTTCGAAAAAGGCGACCAGCAACCCCTGCCCTCCGGCCTCTTCGGCCCAGTCACCCTGCGCAAAATCCCCGTCGTCTCATGTCAATGAAAAGAAAAAAAGAGACAGGTGCATATATTCAATAAAAATGGATGTGTAGGACAATGCCAGAGGAGATTCGCCGTAACGCATATATTGAGACAAGCCTTGAATCGTATCGCGACTTTTTTAGCGACGACTGGGGCGAACGCATCGACGCGCTTACAAATAGCGCCCCCAAACTGTCAGAGATCGTATTTGATATCATGATGGAATGGCGCGCCGCAGCATATACTGCATCGCTACCCGTATCGATTCTTGACACCATGAAGGCCTATCATGACGGATTTGTAAAGACTGGCGAATTAAATAGCACTATTCTTCGGCTTGCTAAGGGAGTAACGGCGAAGTTGGCTCGAAAGGTACCAGAGCTAACTGCGGATACATCTTTAATTCGTCGCCTTCAAGAACAGATTATAGTCCTCGGGGCTGATTTGGAAGATGCACGTAGCCGAGCCAAATTAGAATTCCCAATGAAAGAAGTATGGAATTCTTACCTAGACAAGTATCCCTACCAACTCAGTCTTTGGGGCTCCCAGCGGATCTGTTATGTTTCGATTTACAACTCGTATGAAAATTTTCTAGTTCGTTCACTCCAAATTGCGCGATCGATATCAAATTGCCGCGCCACCGATAGAGATTTCAAGAAAAAGTTTGCTGATTCTTTTGGAAATCTGTTGTTAAATAAATGTTGGACTAGCAATGGGATAAACATCGCGCGTCTTGCTCGCCATGCTCTTTCCCATGCTGGAGGCCGAGTTACTGACGATCTCGCAAAACAAAAGCATGGATTTGTTGTTCGAGATGGGCGCATTCAAGTCACTCCCGAAAAAACGAAAGCATTGTTCTCGTTACTTAAAGATTCTGTGTACGCTCTAGCCGAGAAGGCGGTCATTATGAAGGAGTTTACTAACGGGTGATTGGCAGCATCATAGCCGGATTAATAATCCCATGCTATCAAGCTGAATTCCGAGCTGAATTCGGAATACGGGACGAGTAGGTCGAGATTCCTCCTGGATTGCGATCTATGGGGTTTTAATTTTATCTATATGCCCCAAATTGCGTCTTTTCCTCTTTTTTCGGGCTTTAACTACCATAACATGCCCTTCCTATTGACCTTAGTGCCTAAAATCACTATCGTCTCCACGCAAATTTCTGTTTTTATCTTGTCGATCGCCTTTTCGCGTAGGGTGCATGAAATGCACCGGTAAAAAACTTTTCTCGTAGAGTGCATGGAATGCACCCTTAAAAAACGGGTGTGTTGCACATACTCTACTTAGTCATCTATCAGCCGAAGGAGTGCAAGGAAGCATGTACCGGCCTCATCAAACATCGTCGTTTTGTTGTTTGTTATTAGTCTTATCTCTTGTTTGCGGCTGCTCATGGTGGGAAGGCAATATCATGCGTTCCCAAAGTCCGGACGAAGCACTCCCGGAAAAGCACGAGTCGAAGCTGGTGGGCGACTTCGCCGTGCCCTTCGGGCTATATCCGGTGCGGATCGAAGCAATCGGAATGGTATGGGGTCTAAAGGGCACCGGCAGCGATCCGGCCCCTTCCTCTGAACGCTCGGTGTTGCTCGACGAAATGCAAACTCGCGGCGTTACCGAACCGAATACTATTTTGGCGTCGGGCAATGCGTCGCTAGTGAAGGTGCAAGGCGTTTTGCGCCCGGGCATTCAGAAAGGCGATAACTTCGACATTGAAGTCCGCGTTCCCGGCCAAAGCGAAACCACCAGTCTCCGCGGCGGGTATCTCCTCGAAACCCGGATGGCCGAAATGGCGTATCTGGGCGGCCAATATCATGAAGGAAAGTTGTTGGCCAAAGCGGAGGGGCCGATTATGGTCGATCCGTTGGCCGATCCGAAGACCGACCGCGTGTCGGTCTGCCGGGGCAGGGTTCTGGGCGGCGGCTTGGCTCTGAAATCGCGTTCCCTGGGTTTGGTGCTTAAACCCGAACACCAAACCGTGGTGAACAGTTCCCGCATCGAAAACGCCGTGAATAAGCGATTCCATACTTGTGCAAACGGCATAAAAAACGGAGTCGCCAAGGCAAAGACCGAAGAATACGTGGAATTGGCCGTGCATCCCCGGTACAAAGATAATATCGATCGGTACGTGAAAGTGGTCCGAGCAGTGGCAATTTCAGAAACGCCTTCGCAGCGCATGGAACGAATATCCGCATTGGAACAACAATTGCTTGAGCCTGACACTACGAAGTCGGCCCAGGCGCAATTGGATGCCATAGAGGCTGCAGCGCTGCAATTGGAGGCCATCGGCATTGACGGCGTGCCGGTGTTGTTGAAGGGTATTGGATCGAAAGATCCCAAAGTCCGCTTTTATTCCGCCGAGGCCTTGGCATATCTGGATCGCCGCGAGGCTGCCGCTCCCCTGGGCGAGGCCGCCCGCGAGCAGCCCGCCTTCCGAGTATTCGCACTCACCGCCCTTAGTTCCATGCAGGATTTCGGGGCCTACGAGCAGTTGCGCGACATGCTGTCCGGTTCCAGCGCGGAAATCCGCTACGGCGCATTTCGGGCCCTGTGGACGATGAATAAGAAAGACGCCCTGGTGGTGGGGGAAAACATAAACGATCAATTCAAGTATCACGTCCTCGACGTATCCGGCCCACCCATGATCCACGTAACCCATAACCGCCTGCCCGAAATCGTGCTCTTCGGCAAAGAGCAGAATTTCCTCACGCCCATATCGGTCAACGCGGGCAATCAGATCATGGTCAATAGCACCAACCCCCAGGAAATCACCGTAAGCAAGTTTGCCGTCAAGGAAGCCGACCAGAAGCGCGTCGTGTCGGCGAAGGTCAATGAAGTGATTCGGGCGGTGGCCGAGTTGGGCGGCACTTATCCGGACGTGGTGCAAATGCTGCAAGAGGCCAAGGCCTCTGGGGCCTTGCCCAGCCGATTCGAGATTGACGCCCTGCCCGAAGCGGGCCGAACCTACACACGCATCCCAACCGACAGTGGCGATATTGAACAATCCAAAACCACGGAGAAAGCTACTTCCGGCAAGTCCGCCCCCGACTTATTCTACAAAAAGGTGGATAAGTCTACTTCCGATGACGGGGATGATGCCGCAAAAACCTCTAAAAACGACGCATCTGACGAGAATTCCAAGGAAAAACCGGAGCCGAAGCATGGTTTCTTTGGTAAAATATTTGGATTCGCTTCCAAGGAATAAGCTGCAAAGTGTGGTTAATTGCATGATGGATTTATATTCCACATTCGTTTAGCCGCGAGCCGGAGGCGATCGCTCCCCTTCGGGTCG
>JBEKZY010000253.1:0-11850 GCA_049509395.1 Thermoguttaceae bacterium
TTCCATCGTTAAGTGCCCTTCTATGCCGGCGACTCCGCTGGAGCGATTAAGCAATCTTTGCCGCCTAATTATCTGATTCGCCTTTTCTTATAGTGATGCTGCGCGCTGGGATATGATTATTCCCTGCAAATAAACCACTATTCCGCCCAAACCGCTCGCCGTTTCGCGCTGGATATGAAAAAAGCTTGCGGTTTCGCAATACTGAAAAACAAAAACTTTAAGGAGAAACCCTCATGACCGCGTCGCGTTTACTGTTGTCCTCGTTGTTCTTTGGTTTGGCAATCGTCATTAGCGGTTGTAGCTGCCAGCCTGCTAAAGATCAGAATCCATCCACGCCCCCAACATCGCCGCTTAAAACAGAATCGGCCGATAACAATGCCCCAAAAGAAACTCCGGCCGGCCAAGCCTCGACTGACGTTTCCAGCGGCCTGGCCGAATTAAGCGTCGAAGACCGCGAATTGGCGAAAAAACAACGTGTCTGTCCCGTCAGCGGGGAATTGTTGGGCGCCATGGGAAAACCCTTTAAAACCACAGTCAAAGGAAAAACCGTGTTCCTCTGCTGCCAGGGCTGCGAACATGATCTAAAAGAAAATCCCGATAAATATCTGGCAAAACTAAAAGACGCCGAAGAAAAAAATAATCTTCAACAATGATAATCCTCTTGTTCCTACGCTCCAGTATTCCCCTTGTTCCCACGCTCCGGCGTGGGAACAAGTAAAAAATATCATCCCGCAATTGTTTACTGCGAATCAGAAAACTAATGTCACATACGATAGCCGGCGGCTAACAGCCGCCGGTGGGAAGACCTAATAGCCCCGGCACTCGCGCCGGGAGAATTATGTTAATTTTGTCCTGCCGTTTAACCCCGGGGGCACCATGTGAAGCATGGTCGCTCCGGGAGGTGTATTATGCCGAACTCAACATTTTGGAAAAAATTCTTTCTAGTCATCAAGGTGATCGAAGTCCGTTTGCGCTTCATCGCCATACTGTTGGTCACCGCCCTGGCGATCGGCTATTGGGACACCATTGCCAACTATTGGGACAAGTGGACCCGCTCCGCCCCGACCGAGATCACAAAACTGGCCAAGGACGAGGAATTCTATTGCCCCATGCATCCGCAAGTGGTCCGCGACGATTTCGATCCCAACGGTCAAACGCCTCATTGCCCTATCTGCGGAATGTCGCTTTCCCTGCGAAAAAAAGGCGCCCCGACCGTTCTGCCCCCGGGCGTAACCGCACGCGTGCAACTCTCGCCCGAACGCGTGCAACTGGCCGGCATCGAAACCGTCGAGATCGGCTACCAACCGCTTGTCCACCAAACCGTTGCCGTGGGCAGCGTCGCCTACGATCAAAGCCGGCTCTCGCGAATCGTCAGCCGTGTCAGTGGTTACGTGGAAAAACTCTACGTCGATAAAACTTACGTCGCCGTGAAAAAAGACGAGCCGCTGGCCGAGATTTACAGCCCCGAATTGTTCGCCTCATCGCAAGAACTCCTGCTGGCCGCCGGGTACCCGCTTGCGGGTGGCGGCGCGAATTCCGAGTTGCTGGCTCCTGCCCGGCAACGCTTGAAACTGCTGGGCGTCGCCAAGGAGGAAATCGACGCCATGATCGCCGCCGGCAAAGCCAGCCCGCGTCTGGTCATCCGCTCGCCACGCGCAGGGCAAGTCATCGGCAAGAATATTGTGGCCGGCTCGCGCGTCGAAGAAGGCATGACCCTCCTCGAAATCGCCGATCTATCAACCGTCTGGATCGAGGCCGACGTCTTCGAAAAAGATATCCCATACATCCGCTCCGGCCAGGCGATCAGCGCGACCGTAGACGCCCTGCCCAACCGCGTGTTCCAAGGCGAACTGTCCGCGATCTACTCCCAACTCGACACGGCCACCCGCACCGTGCGAGTCCGCTTCAAAGTCGAAAATGCCTCCGGCGAACTTCGGCCGGGAATGTTCGCCACCGTGCGCATCGACACACCGCTGGACAAATCCGATCAATTCAAATCCGGCCCTGTCTTGGCCGTACCCGAGCGGGCCGTTATCGATACCGGCACAAGGCAGATCGTCTACGTCCAGCGCGAGCCGGGCTTGTTCGAAGGCATGGAAGTGCAACTCGGACCTCGCATAGGCGAATTCTATCCCGTCCTCAAGGGTCTAAAGCCCGGTGAAAAGGTTGCCGCCGCCGGCGCCTTTCTCATCGACGCCGAGACCCGGCTCAATCCATCGGCCGGCACATACTTCGGCGCCAGCGGCGGGCCAAGCCAAACCGGCGCCCATCCATCGATGCCCGCCGGCATGCCAATGGGCAAGCCCGAACAATCTCCAACTTCGCCCGAATCAACGATCGCAGCGCAAGCAAAGTCCGGCGGCGAAGATATTTCCGAAAAAATCAAAACCAATCTCGCCAAACTTCCGCCCCAAGATCAAAAACTCGCCGCCCAACAAAAATTCTGCCCCATTACCGGCCTGTTGTTAGGCTCCATGGGCGTGCCCGTAAAAATCACCCTTCAAGGCCAACCCGTTTTCCTATGTTGTCCCGGCTGCGTTGACGAAGCCAATAAAGACCCCGATAAAACATTAAAAAAAGTCGCTGAGTTGATGAATAAATAATTTATATCAATTGACAGGAACTAAAAACTTGAAAATAAAACCGCTTGTGTTTTCGCGTTGTATTTTAATTAAAACCGCTTGCGGTTTCGCGATGTGTTTCTATAAAAGTGGTCAGTAAACTGAACACCTCATGTAAAAAATTCTGAACCCCGAACCCTGAACCCTGACCACTATGATCGAACGCATAATCGAATTCTCCATCCGCAATCGTTTCATAGTCATCCTCCTCGCCGGAGTGGTGGCGGTGTGGGGAATCTATTGCGTCATCAACACCCCCGTCGACGCCATTCCCGACCTATCCGAAAACCAGGTCATCGTATTCACCGATTGGATTGGCCGCAGTCCCCGCGAAATCGAAGATCAAATCACATATCCGCTCTCCGTCAACCTGCAAGGCCTCTCCGGCGTAAAGGCCGTGCGATCCTCGAGCGAGTTCAACTTCTCGATGATCAACGTCATCTTCGAGGACAACGTCGATTTCTACTTCGCCCGCCAACGCGTGCTCGAGCGACTCACCCTGGCCAGCACGTTCCTCCCGCCTGGCGTGACCCCGTACATGGCCCCGGACGCCACGGCCTTGGGCCAAATATTCTGGTACACCGTCGAAGGCAAAGGTTACGATCTGGGCCGGCTGCGGGCGATTCAAGATTGGTACGTTCGCTATCAACTCAATTCCGTGCCCGGCGTGGCCCAGGTCGCTTCGGTGGGCGGTTTCCCCATCGAATATCAAATCGACGTCGATCCCAACAAACTCCGCTCCTACGGCGTCACACTGGGCGAAATATATTCCTCCGTGGCCCGCTCCAACTCCGCCGTCGGCGGCCGGGTAATTGAAAAAGCCAACGCCGAATACCTCGTACGCGGCGTGGGATGGATCCGCAACAAACAGGACATCGAAGACATCGTCGTTAAAACCAACCCAACCACGGGCACGCCCGTTTACGTTTCAAATCTGGCCGCCGTTAGCTTAGGCAGCGAATTCCGCCGCGGGGTCCTGGAAAAGGACGGCAACGAGGCCGTCGGCGGCGTAGTCATGATGCGCTACGGCGAAAATCCCCTGGCCGTGACCAAGGCCATCAAGGAAAAAATCATCCAACTCCAGGCCGGTCTGCCCGAAGGCGTGCGCATCGTCCCCTTCTACGACCGCACCCGCCTCATCCACGGCGCGATCCACACCCTTACCGAGACCCTCACGACCGAAATGATCATCGCCTCCCTGGCAATACTGCTGATCCTTATGCACTTCCGCAGCGCCTTTGTAATCTGCCTCACGCTGCCCATGGCCGTTTTGATTTCGTTCATCTTGATGCGTTATTTCGGCATCGCCTCGAACATCATGTCCCTATCCGGCATCGCCGTGTCCATAGGCATCCTGGTCGATCAGGCCATTGTGATGGTGGAAAATGCCTCGCACCATCTTACCGCCCATTTCGGAAAAGAACGTGTCAAGGGCGACATCCGCGAACTGATCCTCCCCGCCTGCCGCACCGTGGGCCGGCCAATCTTCTTCTCCGTTATGATTATCCTCCTCTCCTTCATCCCCGTCTTCGCCCTTACCGGCCGTGATGCCAAGACCTTTCATCCCCTGGCCTTTACCAAAAGTTTCGCCATGCTCGGCGTTGCTATATTATCCATCACGCTTGTGCCGGCCATGATTCCCACCTTCATCAAGGGCCGTTTGCGCAGCGAGCAGGAAAATTGGCTCGTCCGCAGCCTAATCGGCATATATAAACCCGTCCTCCGCTGGGCCATGAATTATCCCAAAACCGTAAATTGGTTCTTCATCGTCCTCCTGGCCCTGGGCTGGCATCTATCCGGAAAGTTGGGCCAGGAATACATGCCGCCCCTCGATGAAGGCAGCATATTGGATATGCCCGTTACCGTACCCCGGGCCTCGGTCACCGAAGTGGCCGATGACCTGAAGGCCCGCAACGCCAATTCTGGCCCAAGCGAAAAATGTATTACACCGACGCCCAGCGCCAGGCCGAGATAGTACTAACGGCCTTGGAAGACCGCGGCCTCATCCGCCCGCCCCAAGACGAAGCCCAGAAAAAATCGATCCTCGATCCGGCCACCATGAGCGCCATAAATCGCTTTGACGGCGCCATGCGCGAATTGGTCTTCCAACGCTTCGCCGAATTCGAAAAAGATTTGTCATCCCAGTTGGTCCGCGATTTCGCCGCCCAACTCGTCGAGCGTTGGAATAACTGTGGGAAAATAATTGAAAGTCCCCTCTCCCTCCGGGATACGGCAACCCAAAACTCAAGTCCCCTCTCCCTCCGGGATACGGCAACCCAAAACTCAAGTCCCCTCTCCCTCCGGGAGAGGGCTAGGGTGAGGGCTGAACTTGATGAAGATATCGATTCAATCGCCAAAGAATTAACACCCGATTTCGGCCCCTACCTTGCCGCCGCGCCCACCCAGGAAGACATCAATCGCCTCATGCAAAAAATCGGCGAACGTCTGGCGGCAAAAAAACTCGTCCAATTCAATCCCGATCTCTTCGATTTGAAGTTCAACTTCATCAAAGATGGATTATATGCCGTCGGCGGCGTGCTGGGCGTCGAGCGCCCCACACTCTTTACCGAAATGTTCAATTTCATCGACGCTCGCCGCAATAAACTCTGGGGCGAATTCACCACCCGCATCAACCACGAACTCTTCGATCAGGCCCCCGGCGCGTTCAACTGGTATTGCCTTGAAGAACTGCGGAAAATCGCCCAAGAGCAAGAACTCTGGACTGGTGCAAAAGATCTTGCCGGCGACGAGCCGGCCTTGAAAAAAATCCGCGCCGAATTAGACCCGCCCTTCGAGCGCCGCCTGCTCTTGTGGCGCAAGGATAAGGCCGACATAGTCCAGGAAATGGACAGCGCCATGCAAATGCCCGGCTGGGGAAATATCTGGACCCAGCCCATAATTAACCGCATCGACATGCTCGCCACCGGCGTCCGCACTATGATCGGCGTCAAAGTTTTCGGCAACGATATAAACAAAATCCAGGAAGTCTCCGAGCAAGTGGCGGCCGTGCTCAGGAAAATCCCCGGCGCGGTCTACGTAGTCCCCGATCAGAACGTCGGCAAGGGTTACCTGGAGATTGTCATCGACCGCCAAAAAGCCGCCAGATACGGCGTCAACGTGGGCGATATCCAGGACGTCATTGAAGTCGCCCTGGGCGGAAAACCAATCACCATGACCGTCGAGGGCCGCGAGCGTTTTCCCGTCCGCATCCGCTACGCCCGCGATTGGCGCCAAGACGAACAGCAAATTAAAAACCTGCTCGTAAGCGCCGGTAGCCCGTCGCCCCCCATGCAAATTCCGCTGAGCATGGTCGCCGACGTAAAAATCGTCGAAGGCCCGGCCATGATCAAAAGCGAAAACGGCATGTTGCGATCATACGTCCAACTCAACGTCCGCGATCGCGATATCATCGGATTCGTCAACGAGGCTCGACGCGCAGTCGATCAGCAAGTAAAACTGCCCCCCGGCATGTATCTCCAGTGGAGCGGCGAGTTCGAAAATCAGGTTCGGGCGAAAAAAACCCTGCTGGTCGTCTTCCCGGCGGTTATCCTCCTGATCTTCATCATCCTTTATCTCACCTACAACGACCTCATGGACGCCGTGCTCATGATGATGGCCGTGCCCGAGGCCCTCGTCGGCGGCGTGTTCCTCCTCTGGCTGACTAAATTCAATTTTCTCGGACTGCACCAGTTGAACTTCAGCGTGGCGGTCTGGGTCGGTTTCATCGCCTGCTTCGGCATGGCCACCGAAACCGGCATCATCATGCTCGTCTATCTCCGCGAAGCCATCCAAAACCGCGGCGGCCTGGAAAAAATCGCCTCCCTCGACCAGCTCCGCCAGGCCGTCCTCGAAGGCGCAGTCCACCGCCTCCGACCCAAACTCCTCACCGAAGGCGTGGCCATCATCGCCCTGGCCCCCATGCTCTTTGCCACCGGCGTGGGCCACGAAGTCCTCTCCGCAATGGCCGCCCCAGTCCTCGGCGGTTTGCTCGTATCCGACGAAGTCGTCGACATCTTTATCCCCGTCCGCTTCTACTGGGTCCGCCGCGCCCGCTGGCTCAAGATGCACAAAAAATAGTACATAAAGCCGCGACCGGCGCCGACCGAAGGTTGCTCGGTCGCGCGAAAAACCGCTTGCGGTTTCACGGTTATACAAATCCTGGCAACTTTCCCGATTTTTTGCATGGCAATGCGGGACCGTCCCCTTCTAAATGGATCGGATATATTAAACCTTGCCGGTCCGGCAACTTTTTCCGCCTTTGCCGCTCCAGCTTCCAATAACGAATATGATGAATTCTCCTATCCTTCCGGACCGATCTCCTCCGATGGCGGATAACTGTAATCATACAAAGTTAATCGAAACTCTTTGCATCTTTGCGGCTTTGCGAGAAATGTTTTTTTACACTTTAAGGATTTTTGCTGTTATCCCCTCCGTGTTCTCCGATCCTCCGTGGTGAATAAACCGGTCCGAGTTCAGTCGTGTTGAAAATTTTTTCCAAAACGCCCTGTACATGCCTTGCCTTTTGCACCCTGATTCTGTTGGCAGGCTGCGCAGCAGCCGGCAATCGCCCCAAACCGCCCGTCGCCGCCCAGGCAAATTCTCCATCCCCGCTTGTACAAGCCGGCTATCAAACGCCAAAACCTCCTGACGAAAATCCAACCCCTAACTCTGTAACTTCCCAGGCGCCTGCACCCTTTTATCCCCAAACACAACCGGCCCCTGGCTCTGCGGCTTCCGCGATGACTGTCCCCATTTATCCCTCGACCGCTCCCGAGACTATCGGATCTCCCACCCCAATTCTCTCCCCCGACGACCCCTTCGCCGGCCAGAGCGAATTATCCACCGACTGCCTGATCTACCAGGTCCAAGCCCGCAATCCCTCGCTTGCGGCCATGATCGCGGCATGGCAGGCGGCGGCCCAGCTCTATCCGCAGATGATCTCACTCGACGATCCCATGTTCTCCTACATGTTGGGCACAAAAGGCCTCGGACCCGACGGCGGCTATATGTTCATGGGCTCGCAAAAAATCCCCTGGTTCGGCAAGCGCCAACTCCGCGCCTCCGCCGCCCAGGCCCAGTCCGACGCCGCCGGCCAGGACGTCGCCGATCTCCGCCTCCGACTAGCCGAGTCCGCCGCCGATGCCCTGTTCGATCTCTACCTTGTCCGCCGCGAAATTGAAATCAACGCCGCCAACACCGGACTAATGCGCGATTTCCGCTCCATTGCACTTGTCCGATACGAGTCCAGCCAGGTCACCCAGCAGGACGTGTTGCAGGCCGACCTCGAGTTGGCCGACCTCGAAGCCCGCACCGCCGAACTGGCCCGCCAGCAGTCCGTCGCCGTCGCCCGCATCAACACGCTCCTGCATCGCCCGGCCGACTGCCCCTTGCCCCCGCCCGCCAATTTAAGCCCGCCCTGCAATCTGCCGCCCGTCGAAGCCCTCCGCGACATGGCACTGGCCCGCCGCCCGGACCTCGCCGCCCAGTCCGCCCGCATCCGGGCCGAAGAAGCCAACGTCGAACTGGCCTGCAAGCAGTACTATCCCGACCTGGAAATCGTGGGCAAGTACGACGCCTTCATGCCCGAGGAAATGCGACCCCAACTCGGCATGAATGTCAATGTCCCCCTTTGGCAACACAAACGCTCCGCCGCCTGGCGCGAAGCCACGGCCAAACTCGAGCAAGAACGGGCACAATACGCCAACCTCGCCGACCAGGCCCGCTTCGAGGTCCAATCGGCCTACGCCGAACTCGTCGAAGGCGAGCACTGTGTGCACCTGTACGAAGATAAGATCCTGCCCGTGGCAAACCAATACGTCCAATCCTCCCAGGCGAACTACACCGCCGGCAAAACCGACTTCCTCCGCCTCATCGACGCCCAGCGCCAACTCTACGGCCAATGGGAAAAGTTCTACCAAGCCCAAACCGACTACCATCGCCGCCAAGCCGCCCTAACCCGCGCCGTCGGCGGCGCGTTTTGAATCGGGAAGGGTTCAGGGTTCAGGGTTCGGGTTAAATTGATAGCGAAATATACTGCAATTGGTTTGCACAAAGGATTTAACGAATAAAAATGTATTAGCCAGTACCTTATCTTATGGGCTTTGTCCAATTGTGCCAGAGATTTTCTTAAAGTGTTTTCATTAGTTTTGTTTCGTTTAACAAAATCTGCGGTTGTTTACATACCCTCGCAAACCAATGATCCCATAATTGTTTATAAGCAGGATTTGTACAAGTATCCATAACTTCTTTACCTATTTCATACTGTCCTCTGCGTCTTGCTCCTTCAGCTATAAGTATGCACAGCATATTTCTAAAAGCGTTTGGTAACTCCGATCTATCAACTCGAATCGCTAATTCCTCACCTGAAATTGAATGCACGGCGATTTGTTCGGCCCATCGTGCCAACTCAGTAAATGCGGCATCAGATTCTTCCTTCGGTAAAGCAAGCCTATCTTTGTTCTCTTCTACAGTGATTTGGGAAGAAAAATCGATGTATTTGTCACAATTTTTATATACGTGAAGACTATCGCTGAACTGGTTGTAGGATCCTAGCTCGAGATTAAGCCAACCTGCTATCACCTCTTGTAAAGTAGTAAATTGTACAAAATTGTAAGGTTGACCACGGAAGATATCATTACTCCTAAGTATCTGTGTCCATTCTAATGCACCATTTCGTACCTTTAGAAGAGATACTACATTACATGGTATATCCTGAGAAGATTCCTTGCCTTCGGCGTTTGGTAGATCAACTCGACTGTCCCATATTTGTAGCACAACTTGACGACATTCAGGTTTCCTTTTGAACACGCGAAATGCTCTATCAAGTTGATCAATCTCAAGATGCTTCCGAAGACGATGCCCATACGCACCATGATACGTTCGCCCCACTCCGGCGTATTGAGGTAGTTGATTATTGAAGTAGTTTAAGAATGCCGCATCATTTCTTCCATTTAAAATCCAAATTACTTCAGCAATTGCAAATGCAGGGTTTATCGCAGGCTGCCTCGATACTACCCAACGTTGGCGAGGATCCTCAATTGAAAGAGCCACGTTCATTATTTCGCGTGTTTGCCCTGCACGACTAGCTTGTTGTTTAGTCTCAGAATCACGACGAAACGTGGCTGCGATATCTTGCCAAACGGCGTCTGCTGTATGTTGTTGGAAAACTTTAAACATTTCTATTCTCTGTAGTAATCAAACTGTTAATGCCCCATTTAGGCGGGTACCAGTAGTATATTGGTATCGAGTTGACGTGATACTTCTGTTTAATTCGAGTCCTCTTCCCAATCCCTAATACCTGAGGGTGCGTCATTCTAGCATATTTGCCGACTTCGCAAAAAAGGTTCTGGCAGTCAATTAGCTGTAGCGGACGCCCCCAAAGCGATTGAAATTCTAGACCTAAACGGTGAAATTCTTTCTCCTGTCTATCTGCTACTAATTTTATAATTTCTCCTTCGTTTAATCCACCTAGGTCTGTAAAACATTTACGTATACCATCACGTGCTCCAGGCCCGGGTATTGTGAAGTCCATTTCGTTAAAGTTGATAACTGTGCTGTAATTAATATCTGTAACATATTGATATGCCAAAAAATTCCCTATTGTTGGATAAGATCGCAGGATCTCAAAAGCTTTCTCCATAGAGGTTGAACAAGCTAACTTCTGTGGCACTCTTTCCTGTATCATACGTTCAAGTAGTGTTAAATGCATCTGGTGCTTTCTGCCAAATCCACATGATTTGCCACCAGAGGGCATAATATATGCTGCAGAATAAATTCTTTCCCCTTTTGCCAACGCTTTGGTCAAAACTTCATCATATCGATTGAACGAATATTCTGCAAAAGATATTGTGCCGAGTTCATTCTCTAGCAGTTTCCAGGTTTCGATACGATTGAAGATCTTGAATAGGAGCGTTCGGAAAACTATCTCTTCAGGATTCTGTTCTCCTGCATAAATAACATGACGGATCAGATACTGACTAATGCGATCTGACGCTCGGTATGCATTTGTAAACTTGTATTCAATGAGAACCGGATCATTTGTCCACGGCGGTTTGTCACCTCGAAATCTCCGATAAAATATTGCCTGCCTCTCGGCAGCGAATCGCCAGAAGGTATCGTAAACAACCGTGGGCTTGGCTGGATCTAACTTGCTGAATACCCTTTGAACATCCGCTGTAGTCATAACGAGTATTTCTTCTCGAATTATCCTGATCATTAAATAAAGTGTCTAATCTGTAATATTTCCTTTCCTGAAATCATTTTTGAGGCTTCGGTGAAGTAGTGTTATTAGTGTCGATAGTTGGCAGATTTGAATTTGATTGTTCATTTGGTTTGTCACTTGCTTTATATAATGTCTTTGCGCCATTGTTTGATTGCCCTATCACGGTGGTGGCTGTCGAGGGATATTGCGAAGTATTTTGATAAGGTTGAGAATCAGATTTAATTTTCTCTTCTTCCGATGCCTTTCCATCACCATGGGCATCTATAATAGTAGAAGTTGTAGTTGGTGACTGTACTTTTGATTTATCATCCTTATAATCAAAGTAGCCCTTAAAAAGCATGACCATAATACTAATTGCAATTGTAATCAGCACAGTAAAAATGGTTTCAATAATTCTCAATTCAGTACGCAATCTTCCAATATCGCTTTGCAATTGTCCAGGTGATGCAATCACTCCGTGCATCTTGTTTTGGTTTTCAGAATTAATCTCGTTTTGATCTTTCTTTGCCTCACCATAAATGTCATTTGTTTTTTGGTCTAAATCGCTGAGCCAGAGCATAAACACCCGATCACCACGCGATATGGTCATGTCCTGACTGCCAGCGTTGTAAACCGAGAACTTTAGTCGCCCCTTAAATCCTGGATCGACATGGAATCCCGAGACATTAATAAGCCCATGGGATTTCCATCCGAATCGCATTGAAATAAAACCGATAGCATTGTCTGGGATGGCAACAACTTCTTCGGCTAAAAGCATAGCCAACTGGCCAGGTGGAATTACTATAGGTTTTCCCGGGGTGAGAGTTTGCTTTTTCTTCGTTTTAGTCGAAGTAATGAAAGCCTCTGGTCCCATAGTCAACTCGTAAGCACAATGTTTTATTTGATCTTCGTTGTAGGGAGAGATCAAATCTGGTAAATAAAATCGCAATTTTTCACTACTCCAGAATGCCATTAGTGAGCATACTCCTTTTTCAACCAGGTTTTTTTATGTATTCATTACTTTGTTGT
>JBEKZY010000254.1:0-7407 GCA_049509395.1 Thermoguttaceae bacterium
CCCACTCGGGCAATTCGGGCAGCAATGTGGCGTCGGTTTCGGCCGGTTCGTCCACGTCGTCGAACAGGCCGCGCTGGCCGGAGCGGCGGTCGGCAGCGGCCACCGCGCCGGATTGCAAGGCCCGATCGACGGCCGCGAAGAGTTGTGATCGCCGCGCTCCAAGGGTATCGAGTGCCCCGGCCTTGATGAGCGATTCTATGGCCGTGCGGTTGACCGCGCCCGGATCGAGCCGTTCGCAGAAGTCGAATATGCTACGGAACGGTCCGTGGGCGTTACGTTCTTGGACCAGAGCCCCGGCCGCTGCCCCGCCGCAGCCCTTGATGGCGGATAGGCCGAAGCAGATATTAGCCTGTTCCGGGGGTTGTTCCGATTCTGCCCTGACACCCTCACCCCCGACCCCTCTCCCAAAGGGCGAGGGGAGTAATGATTGGACGCCCTCACCCCCGGCCCCTCTCCCAGTGGGCGAGGGGAGTAATTCGGTGCTCTCCACGGAAAAATCGACCTGGGAGGCATTTACGTCAGGCGGGAGCACGGTGATGTTCATTCGCTGGCAGTCTTCCAGATGCTCGACGAGCGAATCTTTCCGCTTGAAATTCCGCCCGAGAATGTCGCTCGACAAAAGGGCGGCCATAAATTCAACAGGCCAGTGCGCCTTGAGATAGGCCGTCATGTAGGCGATCAGTGCGTAGGCGGTGGAATGGCTCTTGTTGAAACCGTATCCGGCGAATTTTTCGATCATGCCGAACAGTTCGGCCGCTTCTTTTTTTGACAGGCCTTTTTCGTGCGCGCCGGCGACGAACTGTTCGCGGTACTTGGCTATCGACTCGAGTTTCTTTTTACTTATGGCCTTTATGCAACTGTAGGCGTTAGCCAGTTCGATGCCGCCCAAGCCGCTGATGATCCGCATGACCTGTTCCTGGTAGACCATCACGCCGTGGGTTTCTTCGAGTACTTCCTTCATGAGCGGATGTTTGTACTCGGCCTGTTTCCGGCCGTGTTTGACCTGCATATACTCGTCGATCATGCCGCCTTCGAGCGGGCCGGGCCGATACAGGGCGTTGGTGGCGATGATGTCCAGAAAACTGTCGGGCTTCATCCGCTGCAAGAGGTCGCGAATTCCCCCGCTTTCCAACTGGAAAATGCCCTTTGTCTCGCCGCGGCAAAGCAGGGCGAAGGTCTCTTTGTCGTCCAACGGGAATTGATAGGGATCGACCAGTTGGCCGGTGGTCTCTTGGATCAGATCGACGACTTTCGATAGGATGGTCAAGTTTCGCAGTCCGAGGAAATCCATTTTCAAGAGGCCGGCCCGCTCGACGTCGCCCATGGCCCACTGTGTGATCACTTCCTCCTTGTTTTGCACGTGCTGGACGGGGGTGTAGTCGGTCAGCGGGCGGTCGGCGATGACCACGGCGGCGGCGTGCGTGCCCACGTTGCGGGCCAGGCCCTCGATCTGCCGGGCCAGGTTCAGAAGTTCGCGGATCTGGCCGTCGCTCTCGTAGATTTTTTGCAGGCCCTCGCTTTTTTCCAGGGCCTTTTCCAGGGTGATGTTCAGTTCGTCGGGCACCAGGGCGACCACTGAATCAACTCGCGGGATAGGCATGCCCAGGGCCCGGCCAACATCGCGGATTGCCGCCCGGGCCTGCAACGTGCCGAAGGTGCCGATCTGGGCCACGTTGGCCATGCCGTACTTGTCCTTGACGTACTGGATCACCTCGTTGCGGCGCTGCTGGCAGAAATCGATGTCGATATCGGGGGCCTCGCGCCGGCTCTCGTCGAGGAATCGCTCGAAGAGCAAATCGAAATCCAGCGGGCAAACGTGGCTCAGGTGCAAGGCGTAGGACACAAGCGATCCCACGCCCGAGCCCCGGGCGGTGGCGGGAATTTTTTTCGACCGGGCGAAACGCACGAAATCCCAGACGATGAGAAAGTAATTGGCGAATCCCAGTTTGTTGATTACGTCGAGTTCGCGCTCCAGGCGGGCCATTACCTCGTTGGAAAGCTTGCCGTCCTTGAGGCGATTCTCGCGGTGGGCATAACGCTCGTTAAGCCCGGCCAGGCACAGTTCGCGGAGATAATCTTCCGACTTTTGACCGTCCGGCGGCGTAAAGACCGGGAAGTGCCGGCGGCCCAACTCCAATTCGATGTCCACCGAGTCGGCGATTTCCTGCGAGCGGCGGACGGCGTCTTCCTGCCCGGGAAAGGCCGCGTACATTTCCTCGGGACTGCGAAGATAAAACTCGTTGGTCTCCATGCGCATGCGGTTGGCGTCGGTGCGGAACTTTCCGGTATTGACGCAGAGGAGAATATCCTGGGCCTCGGCGTCTTCGCGGCGGACGTAGTGCACGTCACTTGTGGCCACGGTGGGCACGCCCATTTGCCGGGCCAGATCGACCGCAGCCGCCAGGGCGATCCGCTGCGACTCCATGCCGTTGTTCTGGATCTCGATGAAATACCGCTCGCCGAACACCTTTTGGAACCAGGCGATAACCTGCCGTGCTTTTTCCAGGTTAGACTCGTTGCCCGAGAGGATCAGGCGGTTGATTTCGCTGGAAATGCAGCCACTCAGGCAGATCAGGCCTTGGTTGTGGGCTTCGAGGAGTTCCTTGTCGATGCGGGGGCGAAAATAAAAGCCTTCCAAAAACGCGGCCGAGGAAAGTTTAATGAGATTTTGAAAACCGGTGCGATTTTTAGCTAAGAGGGTAAGATGATGACTGGCTTCTTTCGTGCCGGCCGCTTCTTTTTGAAAGCGCGAGCCCGGGGCGATGTAGGCTTCCAATCCCAGGATGGGATTGATGGAGAGTTCCTTGGCCTGCTGATAGAATTTTACCGCACCGTACAGGTTTCCGTGATCGGTAAGTGCCAGGGCGTTCATGCGCAGGGCCTGTGCGCGCTCCAAGAGATCGCGGATCTTACCGGCCCCGTCCAAGAGGCTGTAATGGCTGTGACAATGCAGATGCACAAACGGCGGCGGCGAACTCATGGGATCCTCCATGCAGGAAATATCAAAATCCTATTAACATTTTACCGCGTCGATCCACAATCGCGAAGGGCCTGCGGCAAATACGGGGAAAGACAGGAGTCCTGTGAACGGGATGGAAATAGTAATTGATGGCAACGGCTTCCGGCCCCAGGCGTAAACGCCTGGGCTAGAGAAACAGATATATGCCAGACGAAAACGCCTGGGTTAGGAAAAAAGGCCGCGGGCGCGGGATTATAGTCACCGCGGCTACTCTTTAGGCAGGGGTTTTGCCTCGGCGTAGACTTCCGGCTTTGCGCGGTCGCGGCGGCCGCTCGATTTAACGACCACGATCAGACCCAGGGATACCACTAAAATCACAATCATATATGCCGCAACCCAGGCGCTGCTGCTCTCGGTGGCCGTGGCGCCTTTGGCGCCTGGGGCGCCTTGGGCCAGAACCATGGCCGCGCCGCCCATCCAAGCGGCAAGGGCTAAAAGAGCAGATTGCACGGTTCGACGAATCGATTGTAAATTCAGCATTGATAAAACCTCATGGCCCATTCTTGCAGGGTGCTCTGAAACCGCCTCTTTCATTTCCGCCATTCACTTGATATCCAGCATAATCCATGGCAATGGGGTATGTCAATCGCCCGTGTAGTACTGTTGCGACGGGGTAAAAAACATGCAAAAAATAGCTTTCTTGCTTGACGGCCTTCGCAATGGCCAATACGCTGAGAATGTTAGATAATATTACTTATACACAATGTTTCCGGCACACGGTGTGCGCCGAGTGCATTTAATTACGGCAAGGGAAAAACCATGAAAATCCTGCTGCTTTGCGGAAGTTTGTTAGTTTCGGCGGGCCTTATGACCGCGCTGGGGGCCGACGGCTTGGACCCAACAGGACAAAGGCCTGCCGGGAGCTACCTTTTCTCTTCATTCAGAGGAAACGGCGAGGACGGCCTGCACCTGGCCTACAGTCGGGACGGGCTGAAATGGACTCCGCTGGGCGGTGACAAATCGTTCCTGAAACCACGCATCGGAGGCAAACTCATACGCGATCCTTGCATCTGCCAGGGGCCGGACGGCGCGTTCCACCTGGCTTGGACTACGGGCTGGAACGACAAGGGCATTGGCATCGCACATTCAAAAGACCTGGTGAATTGGTCGGAGCAGGAATTCGTTCCCGTCATGCAGCAGGAAGCAAAGGCCATGAACTGCTGGGCCCCCGAGATCTTTTACGACGAGCGGACCGAAAAGTTCATCATCTTTTGGGCCACCTCCATACCCGGACGATTCCCCGAGACCGACAACACGGGCGATCCCGGCGGGGGAAAGACATATAACCACCGCATATACTGCGTGACTACCAAGGATTTTAAAACTTACTCGGACACCAAATTATTTTACAACGACGGGTTTAGCGTGATCGACGCCACGATGGTCAAAGACGGGGACAAGTACGTGCTGATTTTTAAAGACGAGACCAAACTGCCCGTGGCAAAGAAAAACATCCGCCTGGCCACGGCCGACGCCGCGGAAGGGCCGTACGGGCACGCATCGCAACCCATTTCGCCCGATTGGGTCGAAGGCCCTTCGGCCATCAAGATCGGCGAGCGATGGATTGTGTATTTCGACGAATACACGCGCGGCCGCTACGGCGCTATAGCATCTAGTGACATGGAAAGATGGGAAAACATCTCGCAAAAGATATCTTTTCCCAAAGGCACCAGGCACGGGACGGCGTTCGCGGCGCCGCAGGCGGTGTTGCAGAATCTTTTAAAAAACCAATCGGGCCAATAGAACTAAGGAACTCTAACAAATCTACTGCAAGTTCAAGAACGCCCTCACCCCTAGCCCCTCTCCCAAAGGTAGAGGGGAGGTTTTGTTAGAGTCCCTAAATATCAAAACACCACGGATACACGTAGAGCACGGAGTTATGAGACAGCAAAATGCAAAGATAGGTTGAGCGAGATTTTCAAAAACAATTGAATAAATCCTTCATTCATGCATGTCCGTAGCTTCCCAAAACCGCGGTAATGGCCGGTATTTATCATTGGTAATGAAGAATGCAAACATGAATATTGTCAGCTTTGGCTGGCATAAATGCCGCTTATTATCGACAGATTAAATGCTTGACAATGTGGTGGATAGATGATAATTTATAAGTCGTAAATTGATTCCATTTTCTCGACATTATTTAAGCGAGGCAGCATTAGCACCCGTGGATTTGAGACAAGCGCCGCATAACGGGCGTTTTCTGGATGGGTGCGTTCTTTTGTGAATCGCTTTAGACGGTTCACTTCATTTGGTCTCCACGTTTGGCGTTTTCTCCATGATTTTTATCGGCGGAGAAAATTCGGAATGGATGCCAAGCGACAAACTAAGCTTGCGTTTTTCATGCGTTGTTTAGTTTTTTCGCCACGAATATGGACAAGAATCGCATCCCAACCGTGACTGTGTGTAATTAGCAACAATGTGTTTTTATAAATCCTGACGTGCTTCACTGAAAAAAGGAAAAGTATTATGGCTTCGAGAACAAAGATAATTTTTACGATGATTTTGGCAGTGGCGGCAACGGCTTCATTTTCATTTGCCGAAACAATTCCGTCGCCGCCCATTGGCATACACGGGATTATCGGCATCCTGCAAATGCCGGTTGATTATGCAGGTAATGCTACAGGGAGTTTGAACATTACCAATAACGCAATAAAAGTTGGGCAAGTTCAGTATTCCACGAGTGGATTACCCGGATCCTGGATCATCGGAAATGAAGTAAATTTCCAGACATGGTTAAACAATGGTTATGCGGATGGGGCCTGGAACAACATTGGCATCACAAGCGCAACCGCGGCCGGCGATCCAGATCAAATTACCGGCATCAACTGGTGCACTGGGGAGCAATATTCCGATTTGATCGGAGAAACCACGTTCCACGGCGTTACATTTCAACCCACCGACTTCTTGGCGTCGTTCGGCTACATTGGCGATTGTAATATGGATGGCTTGGTTGATGCAAACGATGTTGCTCTACTCCAACTTGGCCGTGCTTTGGGCAATACGTATAATGCACCCGGGACGATTCTGGGCGATTTAGATTACGATGGATACGTTAGCTCGAGCGATGCGGATTTCTTAAATTATCTCGTGTACGTCCATAGCCATCCTGGAGGAAATCCATACGGAGTATTGGATCCGAGTCGCGATATTACTATTGTCCCCGAACCTTCGAATTTCGCATTATTGTGCTTTGGCGCATTGGGTTTGTTTGTTTTCGGTCGGGCAAAGAGAAAGTAAATAAAACACTAACAAATTTTAAATAGACCAGGGCTAACTTAATGATTGGCCCTGGTCTGTTTTTTTGCGTTAATACAGAATTGGGGATTTATTTTTTATAGGATTGCGAAACCGCAAGCGGTTTATTGCGAGATGCATACATTGATTAAAAATCATCGTCAACTATGTTGAACTCTTCAGCGGATGATATCTTCTCCGCTATATCCGCGACTCCGTGGCGTGTTTTTCCGTTTATTTCATTTTGCACATTAACGGCGGTCGGTCCCAGTAGTTCACCCAGCGGCCGGGCGTAATGGCGGAACTTGGCGGTGGGCATGGCCAGCGTGTCCCAGCGGGGCGAGATCATCCGGGCGTGACCAAGATATGCCGAGAGGGGCACGGCCACGAATCCGTACAATTTCTGGCGGTGCTGGAAAAGCTCCTCGGCCGGCAGCGGGGCGCGGTCGCCCAGCACGTCGTAAGCGAACACGAACAGGCCGTGAAAATTCGCTCCAAAAAGCTGCTCCCAGCGGGCGAGGCTGCGCAGGTCGTCGGCAGTTGACCAGTTTTTCCAATAGAGCTTTACAAAAGGTAGTCGTTTTTTCATACCGTGATTTGATGCCAAAAACGCAGTTTGAGCGGGCGGCGGCGATCGTCCACGAACTCTACCAGGGCGAGCCGGTCACGTCCAGACTGGTCGCAAACCGTTTGGGCATTAACCCGGATGGGGGCAATGCTACACGCGCACTACTTCGGGCGACACAAGACGGGCTTGTCCGAAGGGTCAGCAGATCAGAATGGGAACCTTTGAAAATATCAGAAAATTGATACACTAAATTGCCGGGAAGATCGGCCGTACACCGATCAAGTGGCCGGGCGGGTAATCGCGGGAACTTCCATCGCCCTCGATACTCGCCCAGCCGGCCCGGAGAAGGATGGAAACCATGTCGAAGCGTGCAAAGTCCAAAAAGCTATCCACACTCGAAGCATTTATAGAAAAATGCCAGCTAGCCGAAGATGCACTCAAAGCCCCTCCCGAGCCTTACGATCCAAGGGTTTTGCAGGCTTTACAACCCAGATGGGACCGACAAAACCGTCGAAATAGCGCTGCGCGATTTGAGATTTACCGCGACGTATTTCCCTGGTTCGGTCAAGCCATGAAGGATGCTGGT
>JBEKZY010000255.1:0-7299 GCA_049509395.1 Thermoguttaceae bacterium
CCGGCGCTCACGGTGCCGCCGCAGAAAAAGCGTTTCAAGGGGAAGATGCCGCGGGGAGTTTGAATCCATTTGTCGTCGACGGCCCGGCTGACGGTGGTCACGTGCACGCCCACCTTGTCGGCGATCTGCTGCATCTTCAGGGGCTCGATGGATTCGGGGCCCTTGTTGAGGAATTCGGTTTGATGATCGACGATGGCCTGGGCGACCTTGGTAAGCGTGTTGCGGCGCTGCTCGATGGAGTCGATGAGCCATTGGGCCGAATTCACCTTGCGCTTGATGTATTCGCGGGTTTCCTCGCTGGTATCGGGATTTTGCAGCAACTGGCGATAATAGGCGCTGATGTGGAGGCCCGGCGTGCGGCTGTCTTCCAAGCGGATGCGATAGCGGTTGTATTCGTCCTGTTCGACAAAAACGTCGGGCGTGACCGGGGGCACTGGCACGTTGATAAAATCGGCGCCCGGCTTGGGATTCAGCTTGCGCAATTCGACCAATACCTTATGAATCAACTCGACCGAATAGCCAGTGCGCCGGCTGATGATGGGCAAGCGGTTGTGTTCCAGGTCTTCCAGGTGGCTGGAAATCAGGGTTTTTAATTCTTCGTAAAAAGGGATGCCCGGCACCAGTTGCAAAAGCAGACATTCCTTAAGATCCTTTGCGCCCACGCCGGGCGGATCGAGCCTTTGCACCAGGCTAAGGGCCCGCTGGATCATGGCCAGGTCGTCTTTGCTGGGATTGGGGCCCAAAAGGTCTTCCAGGCGGCCTTGGAGATAGCCGTTGCTGTCGAGATTGGCGATGATGCGGTCGGCCAATGCGCGGAGTTCGGGGTCCAGGTCGAACCAGCCGAGTTGATCGTAAAGATAATCTTGGAGGGATTGCGGGCGGGCGACCATGTTTGCCATGGCGTCGAGTTTGCGTTCGCCGGCCTCGTCGATCTGCTCGCGCGAGAGATGGGTGCGTTCCTCGAAATGGTCGGGCCACTGCTCGTCCATTTTTATGAGTCGTTCGAAATCGCTCTCGTGGGAGTGGGCTTCGTCGATGACCAATTCCCGTTCTTCTTCAGAAGGGGCGTCGGGCGCTTCGTGCTCGGCAATTTCTTCCGGCTCGGGGGGAAGATCCTGGGCCTCTTCTTCCAGCACCTCGAGCACCGGATTCTCTTCCATCTCCTGCTCGATCCGCTCCTGCAGGGCCAAGATGGGCAACTGCAAAATCTCCATAGACTGGATCATCCGCGGCGCCAGCACCTGCTTTTGCACCATCCTGAGGTCTTGACCGAGCGAGAGACGCATATATAGGGACTAGGGATTGAGGATTAGGGATTGGGGATTAGTTTATATTTTGTTGTATGGAGTTGTATATGTTTTCATTGCAAATTGTAAATTGCAAATTGCAAATTTCAAAATGAACAAATGGGGTGAATTGGGCGAATTCTCTTTTATTTTCCAATATTCAATCCATCACTATTATTAAAAGGTCTGGCGGCCGCTGATGGCGTCGGCTAGTATTTCCTTATTAGCAAATTCTAGCACACTTCCGGAAGTAATACCTCGTGCAAGCCTGGTAATTTTAACCGGCAAATTGCTTAAAAGGTTGGAAATGTGCAAGGCAGTGCCATCGCCCTCTATCGTAGGATTGGTGGCCATGATCACTTCCTTAAAATTACCATCGCGAAGCCGTGTGACAAGTGCCTCGATGGTGAGTTGGTCCGGCCCGATCCCTTCCAAAGGGGCAATCCGTCCGAGGAGCACGTGATATAGGCCTCGATATACGCCGGCTTGTTCCAGGGCAATCAGGTCGCGCGGCTGCTCGACGACGCAAATAACATCCTGCTCCCTTTTCGGGTCGCGGCAGATGTCACACTGATCCTCTTCCGATAAATTGTAGCAGGTACGGCAATATCGCACATTTTCTTTTACCGCCCGAATGGCCTCGGCCAAGGCCAGGGCCTCGTTGCGATTGGTGCGCAAAATATGGTAAGTCAGGCGTTCAGCCGATTTCCGGCCGATGCCCGGCAGTTTGGCAAACTCGTTGATCAGATTGATTACCGATTGGGTAAGCTCTGCCATGATTTAGTTTACAGTTGTCGGTTTACAGTTTTCAGTAAACTACGGGCTATCAGCTTTTAAAGCAGAAAGCCGGAGGATGGTGTGGAGTAAAGCATACTGAACCCTGGAGCCTTTCAGTGTCACCGCCCATATCCACCAATTCATACTAAATCCCTTATCCGGCGGTCGTTGACCGCCGGCTAGTGACTTTAATAAATTTGAGAATCAATAAACACTTTATCCCTTATTTTCTTCCTCTTCCGATCCGGTAAACTTTTCCAATGCCTCCTGCAAGCTGCTGGGCAGGGGAATTCCGCCGGTGAGTTCTTTCATGGTTTCGGCGTGCATCTGCTTGCCCTTTGCGATGGCCTGATTAACGGCCGCGGTTACCAGGTCTTCGAGCAATTCACGGTCGCCCTGGGCCAGTAGTTGGGGGTCGATGTGGCAGCGTAAAACTTCCATCAGCCCGTTGACTTCGATTTCCACCATTCCGCCCCCGGACGAGCCCACAACGCGATGGTTCTTCATGGCCTCGGTAATTTGATCCATGTGGCTGGTTATTTTCTGAGCCTGTTTGATCAAGGCGGCAAGATTGGATAAACCCTTAAACATGGCAGTATTATTGAATTGGAGGTTCCACTCGGGTAGGCGATGCTCCGAACAATTCGGCCGCCCTTTGGATCATGGGATGCTTGGAGATTTCCAGCATCATCTGGTGTTGCGAAACGGGTTTGGCGGGCGTTGGGGCGGCCCCTGCACCCGACGGTTCCGCATCGATAATAAATTCCACTCGAATTTGCCGACCGGTCGCCTCGGCCAAGGCCTGTTCGAAACGGACAACTTGTTCAGGTCGTTCGCAGAACGTCTTGGCCACAGCATACCCTGGTTTGAAGCTAATGACCAGACGGTCGGGCGGGGATATTGTAATGCGGTCAAATTGCCTGGCATGCTCTGCCGCCATGCCCGAAAGACGCGATAGCGCCCGGTCCCATATTTCCACCGCGTTTTCAGGCGTAAATGCCAACTCGGGCCCATCCGAAGATGCAGGGGGCAGGGATAAAACAGGGGGGATTACCGCCGATTCAATGTTTTTTTTTACGGTACTTTGTCCGCTTGGCGGCGGTTTGGCAGGCAATGCACCCTGGGTTGGGCGTTCTTTGGTCCCCCCACCTGCCGGAAGTCCGCCGCGCAATTCGGCAATTAAAGCCGGCAGTTCGTCGAGATCTTCAAGGCTGCAAATCCTTACCAAGGCCAACTCGGCCAAAATCCGCCCCTGGGTGCTGTATCGCATCCGCGAAAGGGACTGATCGAGAATTTGCATCACGGCCAGGATGGTTTGCAACCCCAACTTTTTACCGGCCTGGACAATGTCATTTGCGCTGGACGGCGCCACATATAGGAACGATTCCGCGGCGCAACCCGCCGCCGCGGCCATGCAATCGCGAAAATAGCCGAACAATTGCTCGATCATCAGAGCCGCATCCACACCGGCATGCAGCGCGGCGTCGAAACCGGCCAAGACGGCCGCGGCCTGATGATCGACGATGTGCCGAACCATGCCAGAGAGCAACGAGTCGCCGGCCGTGCCCAGCATGCCATGCACTTCTTCCAGGGTAATTCGCCCCGGCGAAAAGGCCAGCAATTGTTCCAAGAGAGATTGGCTGTCGCGCATCGACCCGGCTGCCCGACGGGCGAGGACTTCTAGGGCCTCGGCATCGGCCTGGACGCCTTCGGCATCGACAATCTGGCGGAGGCGCGCGGCTATGGATTGCGTCAAAATTCCGGCAAAATCGAAGCGCTGGCAGCGCGACAGTATGGTAATGGGAATTTTGGTGGGTTCGGTCGTGCAAAAAATGAATTTTACATGCTCGGGCGGCTCTTCCAGCGTTTTCAGCAAGGCATTGAAGGCCTCGCGGGTGAGCATGTGCACTTCGTCGATAATGTAGATTTTGAATCGCGATCGGCTGGGCCGCACATTGACGTTTTGCCTAAGCTGGCGGATTTCGTCAATGCCGCGATTGCTAGCCCCGTCGATTTCCAGGACGTCCACGTCATCGCCGCCGCTGATGCTTTGACAGGTATCGCATTGGTTGCATGGGACGGGGGCAGGGCCTTTTTCGCAGTTTAGGGCCTTAGCCAGGATTCGCGCCGCCGAAGTTTTGCCCACTCCCCGCGCGCCGGTAAACAGGTAAGCATGGCCGACGCGATTGGTGGCTATGGCATTGGAAAGGGCCTGGGCCACGTGTTCCTGGCCGACGAGTTCTTGGAAAACCTGGGGCCGATACCGACGGGCGACAACCACATATTGCTGTTGCCGGGCGGTTTCTAGTGGAGGCGACTTTTTATCGGCTGGGGAATTTGACATAACGAAAGGGTTCGGGGTTCAGGGTTCGGGGTTCAGGATTCGGATTCCGCATTTCAAGCAAATTCTGAACCCTGAACCCTGACTACCGAACCCTTCAAATAGCCGGCGGCCGATGAGAGGCCCGCCGCACCTGGGAAAGACTGCTTATGGCTGCTGACTTTCGTCCCTGACCAGGTTCACAGGTCCCCATTGCAGGGGCCCCTCATCGGATGCCGGATAGGAGTGTTTCTATTTTTAAGCCTGTTATTTTTATACTTTATTCGAGAAAACGTCAAAGGGGGGTGGGATCCAGCTTTATCTAAATTGATTAAAATTATTAGGTTGGGGTGGCAGTTGTACTGTCAGTCCCGGGGCGACAGTGCAACTGTCGCCCCAACTAACCTCCAACTGTCGCCCCAACGAGCCTTTAATTATCGCCCCAACGAGCCTTAACGATCGACCTATATGCCTGTAATTTAGAATGCTACATTGTTTTTAATAATGATATTCAAACGCCCATGATTCCATCGATTATAATTAGACCTGCCGAACTTTCCGATCTTGACGCGATAACCGAAATCTACAACGAGGCGATCCTGACCACGACCGCAACTTTCGACACCCAGCCAAAAACCAGAACTGAGCAACAGTCATGGTTTCAAGAACACGACGCCAGGCATCCCGTATTGGTTGCGGAGCTGGACGGAAAGGTTGCCGGCTGGACGTCGCTGAGCAAGTGGTCCGGCCGCTGCGCCTATGCTGACACGGCGGAGACTTCTTTTTACGTCAAGGCCGAACATCGCGGCCAAGGTATCGGCCGAAAACTCAAAGAAGCTATTATCGAAAAGGCCCGGCAATTGGAATTTCATACTCTGATCGCCCGGGTGGCGCAGGGGAGCGAAGAAAGCTTGCATCTTAACGAGAGTTTTGGATTTGTCCAAATTGGAACGCTGAAAGAAGTTGGCCGGAAATTCGATAAACTTTTAGACGTACATATTTTTCAAAAGATGCTGGACTAATCGTGGTCTATTAAAAGGACAATTAAAATGGAAAAAAGGCAAATCGCCGCGGAAAAATTTTCGGAAGGCTATAACTGCGCCCAGTCGGTTTTTTATTGTTTTTGCGACGATCTGGGATTCGATAAAAACACCGCATTAAAAATGGCCACCGGATTGGGCGGCGGCATGGGGCGAAAAGAAGAAGTCTGCGGCGCAGTGACAGGGGGAATTATCGTGTTGGGCGCAAAATACGGCAGGGGGGAGAAAGATGATCGGGCGGCCACCGAACTGACCTATCAAAAAACCCGCGAGCTAATGGAGCGGTTCGCCGCAAAATACGGCACGTTCATCTGCCGCCAGTTGCTCGGGGGCTGTGAATTAACAAGCGAAGAAGGGCAAAAGCAGTACAAGAAAAAGGATCTTTTCAATAAAGTATGCAAGCCGTGCGTCGAGAGCGTGGTGGAAATGCTTGGAGAAATAATGTGAACATCCGGTTGACAGGGTTAAACTGATCCGCCCAATAAAATCCCGGTTCGCATGGTTTTCTCCATATGAAATGTGTCCTGAAATCTGTAATTTATCTCCCATGAATACATGGAGAGTTAAATGGAAAATATTGCGTGTTGGCCCCCGGTGTATTCACCGGGGGCTAAATGGATTTTTTTATCTTTAATTTCGGGACATACTCAACTAATTTCACTTCGCTCAACCGGCGACAATCTGGACCTGATAAGCCAGGCTCGAGAGGAATTGTTTGGCCGAGGCGTATTCCATGGGCGGAATATCGCGTATTTCTTGATTGAGCAGGTTTATCATTTTATTGGTTTCATCTCGAATTTGCATTAAATCTTCCATGGAAACGTCGCCGTAACGGGCGCGCTTGGCGAAGAGTTCATCCAATATGCCGCGGCTGGAGGCGAATTGATCGGTGCGCAGGGACCGGGGCCAGTAGATTTTTCCCGATACCGTGTCCAATTGATTGGGGCCAAGAGCTTTCGGCTTGCCCATTTGGGCATATCGCACCAGGTCTTCGGGGCTGGGGCGAGGGCCTCGTTCCTCGGCTATAGCGGCGCGTTGCTCCCGGCGCATTTGAAAATACGTATTGGCCCAGAGTTCGCGGTTCAGGATATCGTTGCGGTCGGCTTCGGTGGCATTAATAGCGGCCTGCGAAGTGGTTAGATTATAGGCTCCTTTCGAGCGAATAATGTCGCCAATCCCATAAGCAAAGCCTTGCCAGGGGGTCGTGGCCCTGCTGTCGCCCCAGGGATATCCGCCGTATCCGCCGTAAAAATCACTATAGATTTGCCCTAGGCACAATGTTGTGCCCAGCACGAGAGGCAATGCAAATAGCATTATCTTCAAAATGTTCTTAGCGGATTTCATGTTCTACTCCTTCAGAAAAGAATTGGAAAAGTTGGCCAACACCTACATCATCACAAACAAGTCATCCTTGCTACCGGCCCTTTATTACTATCGCTTGCTCCTGCAAAAACATAAGCATGTGCTTTCCGATACTGTAATATTATATACATCGCTTACTTTGATAGGGTAGCCGCCGATTGGCGGGCTTTAACAGCAAAAGACCATGACAACGAAATTTAAAATATATTTGATTACATTTTCCCCCTTTTTTTGACAGTTGGCATGCGTATAAAAGGTTTATTAATGTCAATAAAATAATTTGATATGATAAAATCCAAACTCTGGATCGAATTCCGGAGATAAGTCGCTATAAGGCTCAAAGATTGCATTCCATGCGCAGTTGAATATTAAGAGCCTATCTCAAAACATTAAATTTCAATCGCAGCAAGAGATTAGAACTGTGAATCCACGGCGATTAAGCCCTCACCCTAGCCCTCTCCCAAAGGGAGAGGGGACTTTTGGGATAGGCTCTTATTCAAAAAGCCGGGGTTGC
>JBEKZY010000256.1:0-7227 GCA_049509395.1 Thermoguttaceae bacterium
AAATACTGCAATCACACGTTTCATGGCAGAGCCCTTCTATGCATACGAGCATCCATAAGATGTATTCCCACTACGTATAGACCGCCGAATCCCGATACCTGACAAAAAATCCCTCCTAATGGTTGGAAGAACCATTACCCATCTATGTCGGGCTAGACCAGTTTGAAGGTCGTTTTTCTAATGTTTTGCACCTAAAACCGGAAGAGCCATAATCTTAGATGCTGCCTCTCAGAATGGTGAGCCATACCTCGCTTGGGTCAACTAATAACAGAAAAAGACTCTACATAGAGGTAATTTGGGGGACTGTACGGATTTTTGTGTTGGGGTGAAGTGGCAAGGCCATTTTGGCCGTATTTCTTCACGGACTGGAGGTCCGTGTCACCGCTTGACGCAAAATTCCTTACAGCCACTAATTTGGCTGTAAATTTTTTATTTATTTCACAAAGTAGTTGACAAAATTCCCAATGAAGTGTTATTATGTCTTTTAGTTATCTTAGTCGCACCCTTTTGGAGGCAGCGCTCGCAACAAACAGAAGTAGTCCCTGGTTAAGGCTGCTTGGCGTTTGATTGCATTCTTTATTGATTTTCCCTGAAGAAATTTATTTTGCCTGCACTTTAGGGAATCTTCTTTTGTTCCGTTAATTAACATCAACACCTTTGTCTAGCTTGCGAGGAGATTTGATTATGTTTAAGACGCTTGGATCTATGCTCACGGTTGGTTTGTTAATTGTTTTAATGTCCATGGTAATCAGCCCAGCTTTCGGAGAGTTAGGTCATTACGCCAATCCAGCCGTTGGAGAACAAGTTAAGCTTGATTACACCACTGAAGGCGCCGGCTGGGATTATGGCGGTCCTTTCGTGGGCACACTTTACCATCCTGATAATACGACAGACGTGTGGAAAACCTTTTGTGTGGAAGCTGACGGCGGCGAAGAGGATTTTACTCCTGGTACAATATATCAGGTATGGAGTACTGATTTACACTATGCGAGCGCTACCGGTAACTACGTGACTGATGCCGCAAAGTGGCTCTATTATCAATCACTACACGATCCCATCAACTCACTTCCAGGATATATACCCGACGACATTACCAGCGATAGTTATCTGCAAGAAGCGATATGGCACGGCGTTTTACTGGGTGGTCCATCCGGGCCGGCACTCAATATGCCATATAGCGGACCGGCTGTGACTTGGTACAATGCCGCGGTTGCAGCGGTTGCCGCCGGCTGGGCCGATGCAAATTTGGTTTGGGTTATAAATCCCGCTGATGTAAACTATAGCGGTGGACCTCAGGCCCAAAGCCAGTTGTATGAAACTGTTATGCCTGTACCCGAGCCCGCCACCATAATCTTACTGGGCATTTGCTTTTTTGGTTTCTTGGCTTATATCAGGCCATGGCAATGAGGATAAGGCTCTACGGGGACACAAGCCGAGAGCAGACTCAGATGTTATGAGCGAGAATCGGGCGATTTCAATGTCGCCGACCACCTGCCTTGCTTACAACACCAATGCGAAAAATCCAAGCACTACCAAACAACCTCAACAATCCACAGATCATAACCCGCATTTCCCACCAGACCGATCCGGTACAATACAGCGTGCCACGTTGGTGAGAAATGCGGGCTAATCCGACAATCGAAGTTTCCATTTCAGACTGTATCAAAACAGCCATGTCACTATGCGGGAAAAAAATAAGCCCGAAGGGCGGCTGCCATGCAGCCGCCCTTCGGGCTTGATTTTTTTAAACATGTTGCAGAAATTCTAAAACTCCCTGAAATAGCTTCGAGATTTCACAATTACGTTCCCAACTCCAATTATTTCTGGCAGAAACGTCTCCTTGCGGCCATGATGATAAAGGGAATTGCGGCAAAACTTAAGATCACCGCCGTTCCAGGCTCAGGAACCACATTAATTGGCGGGGACGAAGCCAGCAACATCCGTTTCGAGAGCAATTGAATCGGATAATATTGGGCGCCAAAATTGAACATGGTGCCTTGATCGCCCGCATTCAATACGATATTGTCAATTGTCATGTCGTCGCCGGTGGCCGAGCTCGTAACTGGTTGATTCAGGTTTTGGATTGTACCTGGGACCGACAACCAATCTCCATCAGTTGTATTGTAAAGTTTGTAAGTCCCGGCAGTTAAATCGTTAAAAGAGTATTGACCGACACTGCTCACTGTTGTGGTGGCAACCAGATTACTGCCGATGAATAACTCGATATTTCCGCCGCTGATTGCGTATTCACCGTTATCGAGTTTTCCGTTCTGGTTGGCATCATAGAACACTACACCGGATAAAGATGCCGGGATCGTGGGATTATCGCCGATGGGAGTAAAAGTGCTGGCTCCTACGGCCTGTTCAGAGAAGGTCAGCGAGAATGCTGCAACCAACCCTATGACCCACAAGATGAGACGAACATAGAACTTCTTCCGCGCATGCCGAGCGCATGCGGGCGCGGGTCTAAAGATTACCGAGTTCACGAGCGCTGCCTCCATGTATGGGGTTAAATTTGATAGAGATTACCTAGCCTTCATCTTACTTAAATTCCCGAAAATTACAAGCATTTTCCCCAAAATATCTTAAAATGACTGAACTCAAGGCGATTAAAGAAAGTCATTTATCCTATAAATTGACAGAATAATGGCCGAATCGCCTAGCCATCGCCACTCATGTCGTTCTGTTGATAGGATACCCGGAACTATTCCACAACTCCTTGCAAAATAAGGTGTTGCGTCTACAGGCACGCTTGTATCGCCTCTTGCCGCTGACCTCTCCCCCTCAATCCTAACCCCTTGTTTCTCCCCACCAATTGAACCATGCCCGGTGTTCAAAGGGCAGCTTTTCCCGCTGTATGCCCGGCATTGAGGCTACCCCAATTGGCAGAATTATTCGTACGACCTTGTCCGAAGGAACGCCAATTAGATCGCCGACTCGAGCAGCCCGATTTTCTTGACGCAAAGCGCCGTCCAGCCATACGCTGGCATAGCCTAAAGCGGTTATTGCAAGAAGCATGTTCTCCACGGCCGCCGCGCAATCTTCCACTGCAAACGACATTCCGTGGTATACAGGCCGCGGATCGATCACGCATGCAATCATTGCCCGGGCTGTGGCGCAGACAGGTTTTACAATAATCCGGGCAATTTGCTCAAGCAGTTGCGGATCGTCGATAATCACGAACGAGACCACCTGTTCGTTGCAGCCGGACGGCGCCTGGATGCCCGCCTGCACGATCTTTTCCAAATCGCTTCGCCGCACGGGCGCTGCGGTAAACTCGCCGCGATAACTATACCGCTTCGCTATGGCTTCGAAAATATCCATGAGATGTTTTTGATGTTCTGAATGAATAAACGGTTGGCGGTGGAAGACCGTCAGTGGCGGGCCGTTTACCGCCCACCGACAAGTTGAAACCGCATAACTGTAAACGGTATTCTCACTGAGCAGTTTTTGCCCGGATATCTACGGTTTCACCTCTTTGGTATCGTTTGGCATAATCGACCAGTGTAGGGTCTTTGCAAATGTCGATCACTTTGTCGAGGATCGTGTCGAATTCGGCTTTATTTGGATCGCGGAGCTCGCGGTAATGTGCCAATTCGACGAGAGTGGCGCAGGCGCGCTGAGACAATTCCGGTTTGTCCATATACGATAGAACGAATCGCACGGAATCCATCGTACGAATCGCTTTTGCCCGTTCAAGGACATAATTACGCTGTTCGTTGCCAGAGGCCAGAGTCATGGCTTTTTTCAACAATTCGAGTCTTTCCGCATCCGAACGGCTATCTTGCAACACGGCCACGCGGGTCAATGCCCTCAATGCCCAGGAGCGGTAGTCAGGATTATTTGAAGTTTGCACTATTTCTAAGAGCCTGCCTGCCACCGAGGCATCGGGCCAGTTGCACAAGGCTCGAACGCCCGCATCGCGGCGCGGCGCATTATCGGAGGCGATTGCCTCCTCCACGACCTTGAGGGCCTTTGGACCGCCGACTCGCCCCAGGGTGGGCAACACGATTGTCTTCTGCTCGTCGCCGAGCTGCTCCCAAACCGCCAGCAGCGGACCGGCTCGCTCGTTACCATATTTGTTGCGTGCAGACGCGAACATGATCGCCTTTTCCGCCGCTTCGCGCTGCGGGCCGCTTTCAGTCTTCAACAGTACTGCAACCAGCTTGGGAATGTCTTCGGTCCCGGCCAGTTGAGGCAGCGCCTGCAATGCGGCGGCACGGATATCCGCCTTTTCGGAAACGGCAAGATCCAACAAAACGGGCATGGCAGCCGTTGTTTTGCGGAGTTGGACGATCTCGATCAGCGCTGTTTGCCGGCGGGGATCATTGGCGGCCTTCAGTTCTCCCACGATTTTTTCGTCAACCCCTTTCGCGCGGATCTGCTCCAGGCTGCGCTTGGCGGCCGTTTTCTCCGTGTCCGCGCCCGCCGTAAGCGATTGTGCCATAAGCGGCACGTCGCCCGCTTCGCCCAGAAAGCCCAAAGCCCGCAAGGCCGCCGCACGAACCTGTTCTTCAGGCGCCCTGAGCATCTCCACAACGGCGCCCCGAGCCGTCTTGTCGCCCCGGGCGCCCAGCGCGTCGATCAATCCTGCCCGGGCGTCGGGCGTCAGCTTCGGCAGCAGTTCCACAAATCGCTTAGTGGCCGCCGCCCCTTTGACTTCCTCTCGGACCTGCTGAAGCCCGATGGCCTGCATGTCCTTGTCCTTATCGCTCAGCAGGTTGACAACCACATCGATCAACTGATCGCCCGCCTCATCCGCGGCCGGCGGCGCTCCGATTGTCCGGGAGGCGACCGCTAGCGAAATAAACGCGGAAAAAAGTAAAAGGAATGTTTTCACGGGTATCGGTTGAGATATGTTGGGGCGGCAGTTGAACTGCCGCCCCAAAGTTCCGAGTTTTCTGGGGGCGGGAGTACAACTTCCGCCCCAACATATACGGTTTAGGATAGGCTCTTAGTCTTTTTTCGCGGCGGCGGCCAGCAGGCCGCGTGTGGCCGCCAGGCGAATGTATTTAGGCTGATCTTCGCCGCTGAGGCCCTTGTACAGGAGTATTGCTTGGGCCTTCTTGCCCTCGGCCGAAAGCCGTTCGGCACAGGCCAAACATGCGTCAGCGGCAATCGGTTTAAGATCATCCGGCGCTTTTTTAACAATGTCAGCCAACGACTTGGCTGCTTCCGGAGTGCCGATTTTCCCCAGGGCATTGATGGCCGCAAAGGCCAGCGTCTTATCCGGCCCGCCGGCCAGAATCGTCAAAACTTCCACGCTTGCCCCGTCGCGCCGCGCACCGAGCGATTCGATCATTCCCGCCTTCAAAGCACCGCTCACCTTGGGCAAGGCGTCCCGCATGGCCTTGACCGATTCGGGACCGCCGATCCGCTCCAGGGCATAGCGGGCCATGTGCGAAAGGTCCTGATCGGTCAACAGCCCGGCCAGGGCCGGCACGCAGTCTGCCGATCCAATCTCGCTTAGCATGCGGCAGGTAAAATCCTTTGCCGGGCGAGCGGCATCGGTCAAAAGCACCGCGGTCAACCGGGTTTCCAGGTCCTTGCGGTCCGCCGCGTTGCCGTGCGTGGCTATCACCGCGTCCTCAATCGCCAGGATCTCATCGTAATTCGTGCCCCAGTCGAAGGTCTTAAGCGCCTCGAAAGATTTGTCCACCGCGGACTTATCCAGTACGCGATCCGCTCTGGGATTGGGTTTATATTTGTAATCGGCCGAATTCCCATCCGCGCCGACAATAGCGGCGCCAACGCCAGTTATATTTACTTGTGTAGCCATGATAAGGTCCTATATTTTCAGTTATCAGTTGTCAGTTTTCAGTTATCGGTTCACGGTTGACATTGGGTAGCGCGAAACCGCAAGCGTTTAATCTTTTATTCTTCCAGACCGGCCAATAAATTGGCCGGCCCTCATCCCTCATCCCTCACAATTCATCATTCATTCCATCATATCTGCCAGGGTTCGCGTTTGGCTCGATCGAGGAAGCGATTGGCCTCTTCGTCGCCGGGGAACTCCTCTTTTTCCGGATCCCACTTCAAGGGCCGATTCAGGTTATAGGCGATGATGCCCAGGTGGCAGACGGTGGCGGTCCGATGTGCCAACTCGATGTCGCGGAAGGGCTTTTCGCGGGACTGTACGCAATACAGAAAATCGCCGTAAATGCCGCCCGTGCCCTTGTATCTGGGCATGGTCTTGGCTGGCAATGTTTCCCCGGGGGTGCCCACAACCGACAACGCATCACGCTCGGGGAGATCCGGATTGCGGCACATCAATAAACCGTTTGCGAACCGGTAGGTCAAATACTTTACGTCTTTGCCGTCAGGCGGAATGATTTCCACCGGTCCCTGGTCGGCAACGCCCGCGGCAAACATCGCGCCCCCGAAGCGGTGAGCGCCCCAATCGGTCATCCCTCCGCCCGAGTAATCGCTCCACGATCGCCAGCTCTTTCCGTCGATCGTATAACTACTGCCGATGCGGTACGGATTGTACGGGGCCCAGGGCGCGGGTCCCAGCCACATGTCCCAATCAACATCGCTGTCGACCGGTTTGCCCGATAGATAGCAAGGCGTCGAAGGCGGACCACATTTGACGTATATCTCCTTGATAGTGCCCTTCTCTCCATTCCAGCAACTTTCGGCCAATGCGCCGTGATCGTCCAGCACCCGCTGGCTGCCGCCCGATGCCACGCATCCATAGCGGCGGGCGGCCTGGACCATGGCGCGCCCTTCCTTGATCGTCAGCGACTCGGGTTTCTGGCAGTACACGTCTTTGCCTTGGCGGCAGGCCTCGATCATTATGATGGCATGCCAGTGGTCCGGAGTGGCGATGTGCACGGCATCGATATCCTTGCGGGCGAGCAACTCGCGAAAGTCCTTGTAAACCTCACAGTCCGTGTTGCCGTATTTCTTGTTTACCCGATTCTTGCCGCGGTCGCGCATCGATTGCTTCACGTCGCAGAGGGCCACGTACTGAACTTCGGGGCGCGACAGGAAAGCGCCCATGTCGCCTCCACCTTGGTTACCCACGCCAATGCCGGCCATGACGATCCGCTCGCTGGCCGGCGGCCGCCCGTCTTGTCCCAGCGCGCTTGCACTGATTATGTACGGCGCCGCGATTTGCTGGGCGAGCTGATCCGCCGCCAACGGCCCGACGGTTCGTGGGTCAACGAGGATAATCGCTGGATGGAAAGCGATCCGAATCTGGTCACGGGGTACACACTGCTGACG
>JBEKZY010000257.1:0-7128 GCA_049509395.1 Thermoguttaceae bacterium
GGCTTCGGCCGCCTGGCCAACGTCTATTCGAACATGGAATTCGAGCGGTTGTGCAATGCCTCCGGCCCGACTAACGGCAAAATCGTGCTCCGCGACGGCAAGACCGAGCCGAAATCGGTTGCCATCATCCACTGCGTGGGCAGCCGGGACGTGAATTTTAACGAGCATTGCTCGGCGGTCTGCTGCATGGCCGCGCTGAAGTTCGGCCACCTGGTTTTGGAAAAGACCAATGCCCAGGTGTATTCGTTCTACATCGACATGCGCCCCAACCAGAAGGATTACGAGGAATTTTATCAACGCCTTTTGACCGAAGGCATACACTTTGTCCGCGGCAAGGTGGCCGAAGTGACCGACGCCGCTCGGAATCCCTCGGAGGCGGGCAAACTGATCGTGCAGTTCGAAGATACGCTGATGGGGAAGCAGCGGCGATTGCCCTTCGACATGGTGATCCTCATGGGCGCGTTGGAACCGCAGGCCGACGCCAAGGAACTCGGTCTGAAGTGCGGCATTTCCTGCAGCATGCGGGGCTGGTTCACCGAACGGCATCCGAAACTCGATCCGGTGGCCACAATGACCGACGGCATATTCGTGGCCGGCGCGTGCCAGGGCCCGAAAGATATTCCGGCCTCGGTGGCCCAAGGCGCGGCGGCGGCCGCGCGGATCTCGGGCATGATTGCCAAGGGCATCGTGATGATCGAACCCATCGTGGCCTCGATCAACGAAGACGATTGTTCGGGCTGCCGCATCTGCAACACCATGTGCCCGTACAACGCCATCGAATTCGACGATGAGAAAAAAGTCAGCCGCGTGATAACCGCCTTGTGCAAGGGCTGCGGCACCTGCGTGGCCGCCTGCCCGGCAGGGGTGATTACAGGGGCGCACTTTAATAATGAACAAATCTTCGCCGAGATCGACGGAATACTGTGGGACGCACAACCGGCGGAAAAAGAAGCGGCGATTGCAAATTGAAAATTGCAAATTGCAAATTTCAAATTGAACAATAACAAATACACTTGGGAACAAGAATAAAATCAGAGCCGGGGCGTGCCGCCCTGACAAAACCGGGCCGACACGGCCCGGCTCTGAATTCTAAATACTAAATACTGAACCCTGACCACTGAACCCTGAACCCTAATATGTCCGACACACAATTTGAACCCAAAATCGTGGGATTTCTTTGCAACTGGTGTTCGTATCGGGCGGCCGACCTGGCCGGCACGGCGCGGATCAAGTATGACACCAACGTCCGCATCATCCGCGTGATGTGCTCCGGGCGGGTCGATCCCACGTTTGTTCTAAAGGCCCTGGCCCTGGGCGCCGACGGCGTGATGATTGCCGGGTGCCATCCGGGCGAGTGCCATTACATCGAACAGAATTATAAAGCCATGCGGCGCTACCACATGCTCAAGCACACGCTGGATGCGCTGGGCGTGGAGCCGGACCGCGTGCGGCTAGTCTGGGCCTCGGCGGCCGAGGGCCAGTTGCTGGCCGATCAAATCGACAAGCTGGTCGAGGATATCCGCAAACTGGGCCCCTTGAACTGGCCGGCCAACTGGGCGGAAAACGGCCAGCGCCTGGAAGCGCTCAAGGCAATTGCCCACGAACATAAAGAGGCGATGGAGGTGAAATCATGAGTGCGACCCCCGCTAAAACCAAGGGCAAGCTGGCGATATATTGGGCCGCTTCCTGCGGCGGGTGCGAAATCTCGATCCTGGCCATCGACGAGAAAATTCTGGACGTGGCCGCCGCGTTCGATATTGTAATGTGTCCGTGTGTAGCCGACGGCAAGGTCCGCGATATAGAAAAAATGGCCGACGGGGAAATCGACGTCTGCCTTTTCAACGGCGGCATCCGCACCAGCGAGCAGGAATACATGGCCCAACTCATGCGGCGCAAATCGAAGGTCTTGGTGGCATTCGGCTCGTGTGCAAGCGAAGGCTGCATTCCGGGCCTTGGTAATATGAACAATCGCCAAGAGATTTTCGACGCGGTTTATAAGGAAGGGTCGATGACGGCACCGATCAATCCCCAGGACATACGTCCGCAAACCGAGACCAAGACGGCCGAAGGCACGCTGCATCTGCCCATGTTCTACGACACGCTGAAGACGCTGGATCAGACGGTGGAAGTGGATTATTATCTGCCAGGGTGCCCGCCCGAGGCGGAGAACATCTGGAAGGCGATCGTGGCTATCCTGGAGGGCAAGCTGCCGTCGAAGGGTTCGGTCATCGGGGTAAACACCACGGTTTGCGACGAATGCCCGCGCACTCGGAACGAAAAGAAGATCAAGAAATTCCACCGCACCTGGGAGATAATTCCCGACGATACGACGTGTTTGTTGGAGCAGGGTTTGTTGTGTTGCGGAGTGGCGACTCGGGCGGGCTGCACAGCGCTTTGCCCGCAGGTCAACTCGCCCTGCATCGGCTGCCACGGCCCGAACACCGGCGTGGAAGACTATGGCGCCCGGTTGCTTAGCGCGTTTGCCTCGGTGATCGACTCCAACGATCCGGATGAGATCGAGCGGATCATCAAGGAAGGCATTCCAGATCCGGTGGGGACGTTTTATCGGTTCAATTTGGCGAAGAGCCAATTGCGGCGGAAGAGTAAAAAAGCATTGGCCGGCGGCAATGGGGCTGCCGTGAAATAAATATTGCAAATTGAAAATTGCAAAATGCAAATTTTAAAATTGAATTTCAATTTGGAGTTGCGGGAATTTAACAAAGAGGATTTCTCTAGCCCAGCCGTTTACGGCTGGGGATTGAAAAGGCAACACACTTCCTTTTTTCGTCACGCCCCTTAAGGGGCTTTTGGGAAAAGGTAATATTGACGTAATATCTTATTCCCAGTCGTAAACGACTGGGCTAGAGAAAAGGAAAATTCTTGATTCGCGGCCGTAAACAACTGAAATAGATATAAATTACCTTTTAAAACTCGATTCGGATATTTGAATTCAAATACATACTGGAAAGAAGATCATGAAGCGCATTTCGATTGATCCCATCACGCGGCTGGAAGGGCACGGCAAGATCGACATCTTCCTCAACGACGAAGGCGACGTGGCCAATGCGTACTTGCAGATTCCCGAGCTTAGGGGATTTGAAAAATTCTGCCTGGGCCGGCCGGCCGAGGACATGCCGAACCTGACCGCGCGGATTTGCGGCGTATGTCCCGAGGCCCATCACATGGCGGCCACAAAGGCCCTGGATGCCCTGTTCCACGTCGATCCGCCGCCGGTGGCCAAAAAGCTCCGCGAACTTTTTTACAGCATCTTTTACGCCACCGACCACACAACGCACTTTTACGCCCTGGGCGGGCCGGATTTTGTCGTGGGGCCGGATGCCCCGCCTGCGCAACGCAATATATTGGGCGTGGTGGCCAAGGTGGGCATGGACGTGGCCAAGCAAGTGCTGAAAATGCGGCACGACGGGCATGAACTCATCAAAATGATGGGCGGGCGGCGCGTGCATCCTAATTGGGGCCTGCCGGGCGGGGTGAGTTGTGGGCTGAACGAGGAAAAACGCAAGGAGATTGAAGACCGGGGCCGCGAAGCCGTCGATTTCGCCAAGTTCTCGCTGAAAATATTCGACGACGTGGTGCTGGCAAACAGCGAATACGTGAAACTCATCACGGGCGATATCTATGTCCACAAAACCTACAACATGGGCATGGTCGATGCCCAAAACCGCACGAACTTTTACGACGGCAAGATCCGCGTGACCAGCCCCGCCGGTAAGGAACACGCCAAATACGATTACTCGCAATATCGCGAGTACGTGGCCGAGCGGGTGGAGCCGTGGTCATACCTGAAATTCCCGTATCTGAAGAAGATCGGCTGGAAGGGATTTGTCGACGGCGAGGACTCGGGCGTGTACAAGGCCACGCCGCTTTCGCGATGCAACGCGGCCGACGGCATGGCCACGCCCTTGGCCAATGCCCAGTACAAGCGGATGTACGAAACGCTGGGCGGCAAGCCCATCAATCACACTCTGGCCACGCACTGGGCCCGGCTGGTCGAATTGCTATATGCGGCCGAGCGCTGGGTGGAATTGGCAGTTGATCCGCAGATAACGAGCAAGGAATATCGCGTATTGCCCACGCAAACGCCGACCGAAGGCGTGGGCTGCGTCGAGGCCCCGCGCGGCACGCTCACGCATCATTACGCCACCGACGAGCGCGGAATTCTGACGAAAGTAAATCTCATTGTCGGCACGACCAACAACAACGCGCCCATCTGCATGTCGGTCAAAAAAGCGGCCCAAGGGCTGATCAAAAAGGGCCATGTCCGCGAGGGCTTGTTGAACATGGTGGAGATGGCCTTCCGCGCCTACGATCCGTGCTTCGGCTGCGCCACGCACAGCCTACCCGGTCAAATGCCGCTGGAAGTAACGATCCGCGGACCTCAGGGAGATGTGATCCATACTCTTTCACAATACGTGTAGAACACGGCCGCATATCCTTGACAATCCTTAAACCGGGCGATAGGATTGTTATGAAAAGGAGGAAGGGAAATGCTCCTCCCAGAAAAGCTTCGCGATGAGCTTCGGCGCCAGCCATTTGTACCGCTGCGCATTCATTTAACCGACGGTAAAATATATGATATCCGTCATCCGGAAATGGCAATGGTTACTTCCCGGGAGGTTTATATTGGGCGTGAAGAGACTTCTGCTGGAAGCGGAGTTGCCAGAGAATGCGACTTGGTCTCATTATTGCATGTCGTTCGCGTGGAGCAAATGCCATATTCTGCAACGGCATCTTGATAGGAGTTGACGCCGATTCAATCGAAATTGTGTTCCCAGCCATGGGGGATAAGTTGTCGTTTTGGCCCATCTTTTTCATGTTGCCAGAGCCCCGGTTCCGAGATGAATTCGCCTATATCGATGATCTGAACATCAAGCGGCTGGTTGGCCAATATTTTTTTAGCTTCATCGGACTCAACGGCCAAAAGCAATTCGAAATCTTCGCCGTCGCCAAGGGCGTGATCGAGCGGGGAAATGCCGTCGGCGCGGTCTTTGGACAAACGCCGGGCGTCGTCGGAGATGGGAATAGAGTCGATTTGCAGGACCGCCCCGCAACTGCTTTCTTTGGCCATGCGGGCAAGATCGATCGATAGGCCGTCGCTTACGTCGATGCCGGCGTGGAGTTGATATCGCTCGTTTAACAGTAAGGCTTCTTCCACGCGGGGTTGGAAATCGAAATGTTTGCCCAGAATGCTGCCGCCGAAAGAACCGGTGGCGAGAATTCTATCGCCCGGCTTGGCCCCGCCGCGTCGAAGCGGACCGTGCTGGGTGATTTTTCCTAAAAGCGTGATGCTAATCACAAGCGGGCCGTCCCAACTGTTGGTATCGCCGCCGGCAAGGGCCAGATTGTATTTTTCGGCCAAAGGCAGCATGCCTTCAAACAGGGCTTTGGCCAATTCCATGCCGTTTTGCTTGGGCAGGACCAGGGCTATGACGCCTGCCAGGGGTTGGGCGGCCATGGCGGCCAGGTCGCTGAGATTAACGGCCAGGGCCTTGCGTCCCACGCGCTTGGGATCGTCGCCGCGGGAAAGCACGAAATCGACGCCATCGGTCAAGGCGTCGACGGTAATCGCGCACTGGTCCACGCCGGCCATGCTCAAGACGGCCGCATCGTCGCCGATGCCCAGCTTAAGCAGCGGATGCGGCGGCAATCGTTCGCGGAGCCAACTGATAAGTGCGGATTCCATGATGAACTTTATCTGTAGGGTGCGCGTTAGCACGCACGCGTTTTAACCGCGTCAAATCTCTTGGAGAATCCTACTATTTCGACCTCGCCATAAAATCCTCGATCGGTCTCTTGGTAGCCGTGCTTGCGGTAAAACTCCAAGGTTAACGGTCGTGCTATTGCGGTTTTCAAGCATAACGTGCGAATCCCTTGTATGTACGCCAGTTGTTCCAATTCCCTGAGTAATTGGGCGCCATAACCTTGCCCTTGAAGTTCTTTTTGAATCCTCATTCTTCGCAACTCGGCTGTTGTGTCGGATAATCTCACAAAACCGCCCATTGCAACAACTTTATCGTCTAGTATGCCGATCAGAAATTCGCCCCCGCCGCCGAGATAGACTTGTTCCACTGCCATGAGGTCGGCTTCCTCATCGTGTTGACTTATACCGGTGGTAAAACCCTCCATCGCACTGCGATGAAGTTCAAGCACCTGTTCTTGATATTGTGTTTGATAGCGGATTAATCGTAGAGATCTCATGAAATACGCGATACAGCCTAAGCGATACATGACAACTGAAAACTAACAACTGACAACAGAGAACTTCCTATTCGTACAATTCCGGAAACACTTCCTCGGGCAGGCCTTGTTTGCGGATGGCATTGCGGATTTTGGCGACGGATTCGAACTTGTAATTGGCCACCGTCTGCTCAGAAATTCCCAGTCGATCGGCGACTTGTTTATTGGACCAGCCGCGGACGAAGAGCAACTCGGCGCATTTGAGCCTGTCCCATTGTTCCTGGCGTCGCCAGTGGTTGATCTGATCGCCCAGTGCGGCGACCAGGGCGTCTTCTTCCAGGTGGCGGCGTTCGCGGCTGCGGGCGATGCTGCTTGCCGGGCGTCCGGGGCCTTGCGGCTCCCAATCACTGCTGTTGGAGGCGTCGGGAACAAGTGGCAGGGCGGGGCGGCGGCCTTCGCGGCGCAAATAATCGGTCAACTTGTGGGCGGCGATGGAAAAAAGATATCCTTCCAGCGAACGGCGCTGGTCGTAATTCGGCAGGCTGGTCAGAAATCCGATAAATGTTTCCTGCACCAGGTCTTCGGCCACGCCGCGATGTTTGGTGCGGCTTTCGACAAAGGCCAAGAGCCGGCCTTCATATCGAGCGATAAGTTCATTCCAGGCGTCGGGCTCGCCCGCGCGGATGCGATCGATCAACAAATTATCGGACTGGCTGGAAGCGGGCACGACGGAAGTTCTCGGTTTACAGTAATCAGTTTACAGTTTACCGTTCACAGTAGTATATATTTAAACTGAAAACTGTAAACTGACAACTGTAAGCCCATCAAGCCAAGGATCGCAACACCAGAAATCCCATGGTTACTATTATTAGTATGGCGAATCCGGCGGCTGCCCGCAAGCGTCTGCGATAGGCGCCTTTGGTGGACAGG
>JBEKZY010000258.1:0-7096 GCA_049509395.1 Thermoguttaceae bacterium
TGACGCCCCTTGCCGCCCATGCCTTGCGACCGATTCTGCGTAAACCTATTGTGCAACCAACGGCTACCGACAATGTTATGCAGTCCTCGGTAGATGCTGCCGTCGCAGTCACGGCAGAGCCACTTGCGGCTAACATGGTTCTCACAGCAACGGTTCCGGTATCTAGCGAGGTTGCGTCAGCACTGGCGTCGTCGGATAGTTTATTGAATACTGTCTTCGAAGCGGTTGCCGTGCCTACAGAAATTATTGCCGATGCACCCCTGCCCGTTCGTTTAGTGGAATCCACCCCGGCGAAACTGATCGAAACATCTATCAATCGCCCACTACCGCAATCGCCGATTTATTCCTGGCTTGATTCGACCGCACTGAATAAGATCATCGAAGGCGGGCAGGAACAATCTCTTACCACAAGAAATGGGAATACTACGAGCACTCCAATATCTGATTCATTGAGCGACGAATTGCCGGCACATGTGGGAAAGATTGCAAAACGTGCCTATGCACCGATAACCAACAACCGGCAAGTCTATTTCGCGGCCTTGCAGACGATCGTGGAAAAAACCGGTGATGAAATGGATTTTGACATCACCCGACATGCCCGAGCCGGAAAACACGCCGGGCAATTAGAAAAAGCGATTGATGAGGTTTTGGCGGAAGAAGATTTATTTCTGCTCGTACAATAGCGATGGGCATTGGTCACGGTGTGCCGTTCCGAGGTGTCCGAGTGCCAATTTCATGAGAATCACTTTCGTATAAATGGACTGAGCATTGCGATGAAATATCCGAATGCGAAAATTCCTCCCAATATCATTAGCGTAATTACCAACGTTCCCACACCGCAGAAATATAGGGCGGCTGCAACGATGGCAACAAAAATGAGTAGTTCAAACATGTTACCTTCATTCAGTGTTGGTCTGACTTTGGGTCTTCCAGGGTCAAACCTTCCAATGGCGAAAGCAAGACCTCGTCTTTGGAAGGATCACTCTGCAAATTGGAATTGGGGGGAGGCGGGGGCGGACTTAAGCCTAAAAAATACTTTGCAGCAGCTACAAGACCTGCTATGTGGCTACTTAAATACATTGGCAGCTCCTTTGTGTTAGTTCCATTGCCGGATTATCGAACGACAACATTCGGTGTCACGGTGGTGAAACCACCGAATGGCAAAACCAACAGGTGGTTGGCACTACTTGGTTTCTCGCCCCGCATTTCTGGCATTGATAGATCCAATCTTCAGGCGGAACAAAATATGTTTTAGGCTCTGGAATACAACCGGCACGCACTGCCTGGGAGTCGGGATTAAAAAAGGGCCACGAATCAAATGTGTCACCGCCCCTTGCCATCTGTCTTTGATATGCTGGATCATTCGCATATAATACTGCCCAGAATAATCGTAGGAGCAATTGCGAACACATTATGGTGCCATAAATCATCATAAAGACAGCAGTCAAACAAAAAACACAGCCCCATGGATCACCACCGAAAAAGACATAAATCAGGGGCGAGACAAATCCCACGCCGACAATATACAATCCTAAAATAATGGCTATGCGGGAAGTTCGGTAATGTATGACGTTGCCATCCTTTAGCAGATGGAAAAGCATTACCAACAATTGCAGGCCACATGCAGCCGTAAAGGGCCAACAGAAGAAAAATGCTTGGAAAGTGGGCATAAAGCAATAATATATATACTCTGAAATCGTTGCTGTATCTGGGTTCCTCATATAGTTGGCATGATCAAGTTGCCATATCTCGGGACCTTCATACGAGCAATATAGCCACAGCACTCCCAGGAAGAGTATAAGCGTTTGGATGAATTCGCTGAGAGTAGAGGTTCTCTTATTCATTGGAAATCTCCTTAACTTGGCTCCAGTCGATTCGGAATATAAGCATTGGATCATTCGTCCCGAGCCCGTTTACTCGAATATTGACATTATTCACTAACCAATCTTGCAGGTCGGCGAGATTGATCTGATTGCAGGCTTTGACATCAATGAGAAATGCAGCGGCGTAGGTAGTCAGCTTTCCTGGGACTTGGGAAAGCATCAATTCACGAACCTTTTCGCCTGCTTGGTGTAAGTCGATGTAAAGTGACGCTTGTTTGGGATTCTTTGTCCAACCCTTTTCATTCCAGTAGTTCTTATTTTCGTCAATGATGCAAAGGCGCGGTGCATAGGGAGGGCCGATTGTGCCGACGGCTAAATACTGAGGCATGAATCCCCCTATTGGTTTCAGATTGGTTAGTTCGGTGAGACTCTATAGTCGGTGTCAGCAGCATTTGACCGCCTATGGGTCAAGTTTGCTTAAACTGGCTATAGTCGGTGTCAGCAGGTGCCCAATCCACGAGGAGTGGCTGGAAATGAAGGAGAGTGGATGAAGGAATAGAGCAAGAAATGCCCAGCACGGGTGCTATAGCAGTTTCCTTATCAGTACAATAATAGAGGGGTAGAAAAGCAAATGTACAGAAAGGACGTGGGATTAGTATTAGATTGTCTGGACATAATCCGATATTTCCAGATTAAGCAAAAAAAGGCTGGATTGATGAGAGTCCCAGAATAGGTATGATTTCTTCGGACTTTCACCAGCAGCAACGAGGCTCAGCCGTAATCCGAAGCCCCGATAGATGATGACGTACCATGAGGTGGATTGGGATGCTCGAGGGGCAACTTATCGCCGTTGGCGAGAATCACCGCAAGATTGATTAGGCGGCTCTGATGGCCCTGTCCCCTAGAACGGACCCACGTCCGTCGACCGCGCCATTCACTTATCAATCCGATGAACGCCAAGAGGATGCCCTGCCAGTAGATCCTCCTCGGACTGCGGGAAGCTCACTAACTTGGCGACAAACTCGCCGCCAATGTAGTGGAACGGACCAAGTGCCTTCGACCAGAGCAGTCTGACAACGACGTTCACTTCCTCGCCAGCAAGCGACATCTGAATCGCCAGCAAGTTGTCATTAATCGGTTCTGTGTGGACCAGCCCAATCCCTTTTTCCGAGATGTCCCGAGTGACAAGAGCGAATGGTTCTCCAATCACGCGATACTGCTCATCCACAGGCTGTGCGAGCACCGACACCAGCATCAGGTGCCGTTCTTCTTCGCGGCGATCCATGTCACGTTGAAGATGAGCGTTCCGGATCTGTCGCTTCACGAAGGACACCAGGCTGGCGGGTGGCTTCAGCACATTGGGGGTTCGAACTGTGGTGGTCGACATAGTAAGGGTTGCTAAAGGTAGTGGTGCCTGCTGAACAACCATAGCTTGCAATTGGACGGGAATCTGGGCTTTCATCCGGCGAAGAGGGGCCTATCTGTAATGGGCAAGAGATTAGGCAGGGCGGTCAATTGTCGCAACATCTTATCCTACATGTAGTTGTGAAAATAGTCCTGACTTTATCTCAAGTAGAATGACATGAGTGGTGATGCCCGGGCAATAGGGGGATATCGATAATATACCTCTAAAGTTAATATGCTGAAGCTTGTCAGCATCAGCCGGCCGCCTTTTTCACCCCAGATGTCAGAGGTGGGCTCAAGCGGATTGGGGTCGCTTTAAGGCGGCTACGTCACGGAGTGCCAGCCTACCCGCCCGGCTGAGAAGGATCACCTCTGAACCGGCTCGACGCCCGGGGTGGTCTGCCGGACCTCCCAATCTTGGGTCTGCCCTGCCACTAAGGCCGCCCAATCGATCCGAGCGATTCGCTGCGAAATGCTGCAACACGCCGTACGGAAATCGACTACCCAAGTCCCGATCCAACGTTTGGCAGCCGCCTGCGCCTCGGACCACCAGCCATAATCGGCAGACTCCAAGCATGAGGGTCGCACGTGTTCGATTGGGCAATTGTCCGCCGACTCCTCTGCGTTTGCAGGCTGATTTTCCTCGGCAACGATTGCGATGGGCGTCTCGTCGTCCTGGTCGTACTCGGCATTCTTCTCCATCTGCCCGTCATCCGAGGAGGCCGTTTCGTTTGCAGGCTGATTTTCCTCGGCAGCGGTTGCGGTGGGCGTCTCGTCGTCCTGGTCGTACTCGGCATTCTTCTCCATCTGCCCGTCATCCGAGGAGGCCGTTTCGCTGGCAGGCTGATTTTCCTCGGCAACGGTTGCGATGGCGTCCAAGGTGTGGGCGGCCATCGGAGCCGTCGACGCCCAACCTAAAACGGCCAACACCAGCGTCAATGCAACGTGAGAGCATTTCATATTTCGAGTTCCTTCAGGCAAAACGGCCATTTTGTTTCTGAATTGCGTCGTTAGACGTATCGGAAGACACTGTTTAGGGCCATTAGGCAAATGCTGCGTGGTCGAGATTTTGGGTAGCATGACAAACACAGGTGATGTGCATCGATATTCCAGCCTCGGTTAGTCTTGTGCGAGTTATGGCGGAATTGCCGATTTCCCATGCGAAACTGCAACGGTTTTTCCCCCGGGCGTTGGTAAAATGTGCGACTTGACCGGAGAATACGGGTCAGATAGCCGCGCCCTGCAAAGAAAGTCAAATTCTCGCGGTGAAAAGTCTCTCAAATTCTCCCCACGACGCCGCCATACTTGAACGTTTCGGGGGTACTTCGGTGATTCGTGACGCTCAGATGTGAAGTTCGGCAGCGAGTGGGAACCGAGGCCGACTATAAGCGGGCGGTGACAGGTGGCAACCCTGGAAGCACAATCGGAGTCGCACGCGGGCAAGCGGGTCATGCGGCCAAGTACTAAGGGCCATGCGTTAGGTCGCAAACCTAGTGTGTGACCTGAAAAACCTGACACAAATCTGACACAATATGGGACATGCAAAGCCCATCCGAATGCCAGGCAAAACCAATGCGAATTCGCCGCTTGTTGCGGTCAGACAAGCACTTACAGCACAAGTGTCCTATAAGTCCAATATAAGGCAAATAGGGTTTTGCTAGGTTCAGGACCTAGTTCCCGTCAAGGGAGTGCAGGTTCAAGTCCTGTCTTCGGCACTTACAAAAAAATGCGGACTTTATCCGCTCAGTGGGAAATAAATATCTCCAGTCCTATCAGGATTAAAACCGCCCCGCCGGCGATTTCGGCCCAGCGTTGCCATCCCGCGCCAAAAACGCCGCCGAATGTGATGCCCACCGCGCTTAGCGTGGCGGTTATTACTCCGATTACCACGCTGGGCAGCCAAACCGAAACGCCCAAAAGCGCCATGCTCACGCCCACCGCCAAGGCGTCGATGCTAGTGGCCAGCGATAGCGTCAAGAGCATCAGGCCCCGGGTAGGATCGGCGCTGGAATTTGATTCGTGTCGGGCCCCTGCCTCCCACAGCATTTTGCAGCCTACAAACGCAAGCAATCCCAGCGCGACCCAGTGGTCGTATTTGTGAATATATTGACTCAATTGCAGGCCGGCCGACCAGCCGATCACTGGCATCAAAAACTGGAACAGGCCGAAGTGAAAGGCTACGCGGAATGTATGCCGCGGCGTTACCCGCGCAAGCCCCAGACCCGCGGCAATCGACACAGCAAAGGCATCCATGGCCAATCCCAGCGATATACCCAGCAAGTTCAGCCAACTAATCATATAATCCGTCGATATTCCAACAGGCTCGGCCAACTAATTATAAAAACCGTATTCGTACGCGGCTTCGTAAAGGGCGACGATGTTTTCGGGCGGGACGTCGGCTTGGATGTTGTGGACGTTGTTGAACACGTAGCCGCCGCCCGGTTTCCATATCTCCAAATTGCGGCGAACGTGCTCGCGGACCACATCCGGCGGAGCCGAAGGCAGTACGTGCTGGGCGTCGATCGCCCCGCCCCAAAACACCAGTCGCCCGCCGAATTTTGTTTTCAGTTCCAGGGGAGACATGTTTTTCGCGCTGATCTGCACGGGATTGATGATATCTATGCCGTTGTCCATCAGATCGGGTAAATAAGCCATGCATGCCCCGCACGTATGGTACCATATTTTTGCCTTGGTCCGCGAGCGGATATATTGCACCAGCCGCTTTTGCCGCGGTTTGACCACGCGGCGATAAAACTCCGGTCGGAACAGCGGTCCGGTTTGCCCGGCCAGGTCGTCGCCGATCATGATCACGTCGACCAGGTCGCCCACCTCGCCCAGAAAACCTTGGAACCAGTCCATCCAGAACTTCAATGTCTGATCCAGAAGCGCCTCGCAAAACTCAGGCTGCGAAAGCATATCCATGAACCAGCGTTCCAGTCCCCGCATATACCAGCATATTTCATAAACCACGCCGGAGATCCCGCTGACCACGGCAAAAGGCGTTTCCTTTTTCAGCAGCATCGCCCGTTGACGCAGGCCTTCGAACCGGCTCGGATCGTTGCCCTTGGGAAATGGATAATCGGCAACGTCCTTGATCGTCGCCCCGGCCAGCGGATTATGGGAAATATCCATATAATACTGGTGGTCGTCGGGCATGGACCATACCACGCCGAACTCATCAGTCAAATCGTGCCATAACCGGCCGTCGCGGCGATTTTGCACGATCTCCCCCTTAAAACCATCCGCCGCCTTGGCGGCGATGTACCGGGTATCGACGTGAAACCGCTCCAGCACCGCTTCGCATGGCCGAGCAAGCTGCTGCACGGCGTCCATAATGGTCACTTCATCTTCCACGCCCAAGGTCTTGAGCAAAGCCTGATAAGCGATTTTATGGATGCCGGTTTGATTGCCCCCCAAGTCGATCGGAATCCGGTCGGGTTCCTCGTGGTTCAGGGCTTTCATCAGGCGCTGGCGGGATGTTAGTGTTTCGCGATTGGTTTTGATGGGCATTGCAGTTCCTCGGAATGGAAATATTTTGCCTTAATTTTACCGCATTGTATAGCAGGACTTCAATACTTCGGAATAATAGGGGATTGCGGCATTTTGCCCTAATTGCCAAGATAGATAAACATGAACCATCCGCTTAATGTTGCCGCCCGGCTGTCTAAAATGGCCCAAGCCATGCCCGACGCCATTGCCATTGCCGAGCCGCTTGGTTATGACAACCGGCGCAAGCGGAAATATCGGCATTTCACCTTCAGCCAACTGGACCGCGACAGCGATCGTATTGCCCAAGGTCTGCGTCGAATGGGGGTTGTTCCCGGTACGCGGCTGGCGCTGCTTGTGCGGCCCGGTATCGATTTCGTCTC